>JAGAAC010000117.1 GCA_017615475.1 Clostridia bacterium | reverse complement strand
TGAAAAAGACCTGAAACGCCGTATGCTGTAAACGCATAATCGGATTGTTCACAAGGCCGCTTGCTGATCAGGGCAGGCGGCCTTGTTTTATCGTTATCAACTTTGGAAAGGAGTGAATAGACAAGAACGGAACCGTAACCGGCCCAGCCAGTAAAGAACTGATCGATGCCCTGGCTTTAAAAGGGTTTACTTCAAAGCAGGAGACAGGGGAAGGAGCAGATGAAAATGAGTAACAGGCCATTTCCCTCCCGTGAGGAGGTTCTGGCGCTTCGGAAGCAATATGACGCCGGAACGATCATTGAACTGATCGACATGCAGGATGAATGGAGCAACCTGCGGCCCGGCGATATCGGAACAGTCCAGTATGTGGACGATGCCGGCCAGATTCAAATGCGCTGGCGGAGAGGATCAAGACTGGCCCTGATTCCTGGAGTGGATTCCTTCAGGATCATCGGGCATGAGGAGCACGTATAACAATGATGGGCAGGAGTTTTTCGGCTCCTGCCCGTCACTGTTTTTTCATTTCAGTTTCAGTCCGTCCCGGAAAGCATTACCTACTGCTTCACCGACCACGCGGTATACGTTGAAGGACGGATCGAAGATGATCGGTTTCAGTTTCCCCAGATCTACCTTTCCGTCTGTCAGGATGCTTTCATCCGCCTGGGAGGCCACGATCTCTCCGATCAGATACCCGGTTTCCGGGTCCCAGCTCCTGACCCTGCATTCCAGCGTCAGCGGATATTCCTCGATGATCGGCGCATTCACATGCGCGCTCTTATGCACATGGCAGCCGGCCTTTTCGATCTTGTTGACCTTGTTGCCGGTTTCCACGCCAAAATAATCGGAGATCAGGACTGTGTCCGCTGTGCCGAAGGCAACGGTGAAAGCGCCGGTTTTCTCAAAATTGTCAGTGGTCTTGTGCTTCGCGAGCATCAGGGTGATCTCTCCCATATCGCTCTGCATACCCCAGGCTGCGTTCATAGCGTTTGGTACACCATTCTCGTCATAGGTTCCGATGATAAAGACGCCTTCCGGGGTGATAACGGATTTCTTACCTGTGAATTCCATGATTCTTCATTCTCCTTCTTTGGATGATCGTTTCCATGCAAGTTGGTTGCCTGTTGCTTTGTCTTCAGGATTATCCGATCTTATTCACAAAATCAGTCATGAAATCAGAAATATGAATCTGCTGCGGACATACCTGTTCACAGCTCTGGCAGTGCAGGCAGGATACAGGGCGCTTTTCTTCCGGGATCGCCATCAGGGCCATTGGCGCGATGAACGCCATCCCGCCGTCCTCCACGGTCAGCAGGTGTTCATTGTACAGGGAGATCAGTCGGGGAATATCCAGCCCCTGCGGACAGTGGCTTACGCAATAATGGCAAGCGGTACAGGGAATGGATTTCCTGGACAGCATTTTCTCCGCGACACCTGACAGGGCAGCACTTTCTTCCGCTGTCAGCGGTTTCTCCTCCTCAAAGGTCCGCAGGTTTGCTTGCAGCTGCCCGAATGTGGACATACCGGAAAGAATCATCGTCACGCCCGGAACAGACTGCAGGAAGCGGAAGGCCCACGCTGGGACTTCTTCATCCGGGCGGAGCGCTTTCAGCACTTTTTCGGAGGCGTCATCCAGTTTTGCCAGTTTGCCGCCGCGCAGGGGTTCCATAACCCAGATCGGGATCTTCCATTCGTTCAGCAGAGCGACTTTTTCTTTTCCGTGCTGGAACTCCCAGTCCAGCCAGTTCAGCTGGATCTGGCAAAATTCCATATGCTCGCCGTAGGCATCGAGGAAGCGCTTCAGCACATCCATCTCCCCGTGGCAGGAAAAGCCGAGATGGCGGATGCGTCCGTTTTTCTTCTGCTCCATCAAATAGTTGAAGATGCCGAACTTCGGGTCCAGGTATTCATTGATGTTCATCTCACAGACATTATGGAACAGATAGAAATCAAAGTAATCCACACCTGTCTTTTCGAGCTGCTTTTCAAAAATTTCCTTCACCTTCGGCATGTTGGAGATGTCGTACCCGGGAAACTTTGTGGCGAGATAAAAACTGTTCCGGGGATACTTAGCCAGGGCTTCCCCCATAACGATCTCAGAGTTTTCCCCGTGATATCCCCACGCCGTATCATAGTAGTTGATCCCCTTCGCCATAGCCTCGTCCACCATGCGGAAGGTCTCTTTTTTGTCAATCCGGCTGTCATTGCCGTCAAGCACCGGCAGGCGCATCGCGCCAAAGCCGAGAGCGGAGAGCGTCAGTTCCTGAAACTGTCTGGTAATCATGGCGTTCCTCCTTATCATTCCCGGTTCTATATGACTGTCTGCGGTTCTTTGATTATAGCATAATCCGTTCCGTAAATGATTCCCTTTTTACGGATTGGCAGAAAGAATGACCGTTACGTCACCGCTGCCGAGGATGGCCTTCAGTTCGTCCTGCCCGATATCGATATGTCCCAGTTTTGTGAAATCCCAGCGGTTTTCGTCATAGTAGATGGTGACCTGATCCCCCTGATACAGGATCACATCGCCGGGGACTGTGGTGATATCCTCATCATTACTGGGAATGGTGGTTCCCAGGGGACCGACCTTCTCAAAACTGCCGTAATCATGCATGGAGATCGTGATATCGCCGGCTTCCAGCAGCTGCAGCAGCGCCTCTGTCGAGGAATTGTCCTCTGCTTTGACAGCCAGAACCGCATCGTTGACATGAATATAAAACATGCCGGTTTCCTCCTTTCCGAGGCCAAGGCTTTCCGCCCAGACCCGGATATCCTCCGCGCTGCTGCCGTTGCTGATCCGCTTTGCCTCTAGCCAGACAGCGCTCTCACTGGTCAGCTTCTGCAGGTTGGACGCGCTGCTTCCCACGCCGGAGGAACCGGATGTGCAGAACGGGATAATCGTTTTTCCGGAAAGGTCAACGCTCTCCATAAAGGTATATAGGATTCTCGGGGCCTGTCCCCACCAGATCGGATAACCGAGGATGATCGTATCGTACCGGCTCAGATCTTCCGGCAGGATAGCAATGGTCGGCCTGGCCTGCAGATCGTTCTGCTCGATGCTTGTCCGGCTTTGACTGTTATGGTAATTGACATCATCAGCCGTATACGGCTCAGCAGGCTGGATCTCAAACAGGTCCGCGGACAGAGTGTCCGCAACGGTATAAGCCGCCGCACGGATCGTATCGTCTGTGGAAAAGTACACAACCAGGATACCGCTTCCGGTTGATTCAACTGCAGGCAGCCGGTCAACGGACAGCGTGGCGGAAGATACCGCGTCTTCCGCGAGTGAAACGCTGAAGAACAGCAGCAGGCTGAGAACAATGAGCAATGCTTTTTTCATGATCTTCCGGTCTCCTTTCCGGCTTTGATGCTGAATTTCCATTTGCCGTTTTTGAATACCAATGGTATTGTTACATTCGAATCGATATTCCGTCAAGCAATTGTTATGAAAAGGAGACGGTGAGGCATGGCAATCACAGTGAATCTGCGCTATACCGGCAAAAACGGCAACGCCAGGAAGTTTGCCGAGGAAATGACCGCAAGCGGCACCTTGGCCGCGATTCGGGCGGAAGCCGGTAACCTGCGGTATGAGTATTACCAGCCGCTGGACGATCCGGAAACGATCCTGCTGATTGATAGCTGGGAAAGCCAGGAAGCGATTGATATCCATCACGCTTCCCCGATGATGGCCACCATCGCCGCACTGCGGGAGAAGTATGATCTGCACATGACCGTGGAGCGGTATGTGAGCGCAGAGACGCCGGAAACAGAGAACCGTTTTATTC
>JAGAAC010000116.1 GCA_017615475.1 Clostridia bacterium | reverse complement strand
GGCGTCGCTGTCCTGCGGACAGTGCCATATTGAATACTATTTCACGCCGGAAGACAGCGAAGCCATGATGCCTTACCACAGCAAGGCAGAAATGACGCCTGAGGCGATCCTGGCCTATTATGATGCAATGGGCTTCTTCGATTGGGAACAGCCGGGAACCGGAACAAAGATGCTCAAGGCGCAGCATCCGGAACTGGAAACCTGGGCTTACGGCAAACATGCCGCCATGCTCAGCTGCGCCGACTGCCATATGCCGACAGTCACAATGGAAAACGGCATGCAGTATCACGATCATCACCTGGTGAGCCCGCTGCAGAACGAAGTTCTGCTGGCAAAATGTGCTGCCTGTCATGGGAGCACTGAAAATACCATTGCCCTGGTGCAGGATATTCAGGCTAAAGTTACAGCGCGTGAGACAGAAGTGGGCAACATGCTTTCCGGCCTGAAGGATAAGCTGACGGAGACGGTCTCCGCCGGACAGATGGGCGAAGATGACTTGAATGCGGTTCGAAAACTGCATCGTGAAGCGCAGTGGTTCTTTGATTTCTGCTATGTGGAGAACTCGGAGGGTGCACATAACTCCGCACTGGCCTACCGCTGTCTGGACACAGCTGAAACGAAGATCGGCGAAGCCATGAATCTGATTGCTTCTGCGGGAATGACAGACGTAAGTGCCCAGACGCCTTCCGAGGAAGCACCCGCAGAAGAAGCGGCTGCTCTGAAAACGCCCCCGATGTATGCAGGCTATCGTGTGGAAAAGGAAAACGCGTTCAGCAAGATTACTGTTATCGCTTCCGCCAGGAACGGGATGCTGACCAGCATGAAGATCCTTTCGGAAGGTGAAGAGGGAAAAGATCTGCTGACGGATGAAATCAAAGAGGAATGGGCAAAGGCTGTTCTGGAGAGTCAAAGCGCGGCACCGGACGCCGTTACCGGCGCAACGCTTGCGTATTCCGCAGCTTCTGTACAGGAAGCTGTAACAGAAGTCCTGGACAAGGCGTCCGGCAGATAAAAAAGGAACCGGCTGAATCATTACGGAGACCGCGGACGTAATGCATCCGCGGTCTCCCTTGTATAAGGAAAAGAGATCATGAAAAAGATCGGTAAATTCCTTTCTTCCATGCCATTTGCGATTACGCTACTGGTGCTGCTGGCCGCGGCCTGCGCGTTCAGTTCCACTGTTTCACAGGGACAGGCATATGAATACTATGCAGCGCAGTATGGAGAGAGAACTGCCGGACTGATCCTGGCACTGCATCTGGATGACGCGTTTCACAGCTGGTGGTTTATCGGATTGAGCGCGTTTTTGTGCCTGAATCTGCTCTGCTGCAACCTGATCAGGCTGCCCGGACTGCTGAAACGGGTTCGCGCCTTTGCAAAACCGGACGGCACCACTGCATCAAATGCCACGGCTGAGGCGGAAGGCACAGGGGATCCGCGTCGCCTGGTTGCGGCATTGCATATGCCGTCGGTTCGTGAAGGTGAGAACGGTCGGCTTTATGCGACCGGGAACCGGGCTGGTTTCTGGGGCGCGTGGGTCTGCCATCTGGGCATCCTTTTGCTGATCCTTGGGTTTGCACTGGGACAGATCACCATGAAACAATATACAGTCTATGCCCTGCCCGGACAAACAAAAGGGATGGACGATTCCGGATTGCAGGTGACGGTGGATGATCTTCAGATCCTGCGCGCGGAGAGCGGCGCAGTGCAGCAGTACACAGCTGTGCTGACTGTATCGGATCCTGTGAATCATACGGAAGAAAAAGGAACAACCGGTGTAAATGCGCCGGCAAATCTGTACGGTTATAAATTCTTCCAGAATTCTGTGGGCTGGGGCGCTGATGTACGGGTGCTGAAAAACGGACAGGAACTGCAGAAGGAAGGCCTTTGCGTCGGCGAGTTCTTCGCAATCGCGGACAAACCGGAATTGGTGATCTATTTTCCGGCGTTTTATCCTGATTATTCAGGAGAACCGAAACAGAGTGATCCGTCTTTGACGGTGAAAGATCCGGCATATCTGTACCAGGTCTATTACCAGGGTCAGATTCTCGGTATGAATATACTGAAAGCCGGGGAAGAACTGACAATTGACGAGTATACGGTACTGTTTGAAAATCCAAGGAACTACACGCTGCTGGCAGTCAAACGCGATGTGTTTACCTGGCTGGTGCTGCTGGGCGGCCTGGTTACACTGGCCGGACTGGTGATGGCTTTCTGGCTACAGCCGAGGGCTGTCTGTGCGGTGAAAGAAGGGGAAAACTGGCATGTCTTTGGCCGGTGTCAAAAGGGCGGAGTCCTTTTCCGGGAGGAATTCCTGAAGGCGGCTGCGGAAACTGGGTTTACCCCTTGCAAATCCTCAGATATTGAAGGAGATGATGCATGATGCTTCAGGTGGAAAACACGCTGTTCACAATTGTTGTGATTGGTTATTTTATCCTTACGGCCCTGAACTTCGCGTTTGTGATCCTGAAGAAGGACGCGCTGGCCAAAATTGCATTCGGGATTCAGGCGGGTATTTTCCTGCTGCATACCGCTGCGCTTGTACTGCGGGGAATCGGTGCGGGGCACTGGCCGATGACGAACCAGTATGAGTTTGCCACCAGCTTTGCCTGGGCGCTGTGCCTGGTCAGCCTGGTTTTTATCCGGAAGTATCGTTTTCCGGTGCTGGGGGCTTTTTCTTCGCCGCTGATCCTGCTGATGATTGGTTATGCAGCCATGCAAAGCAGGGAAGTGAAGGAACTGATGCCTTCACTGCGTTCCAGCTGGCTGGCTTTTCATGTTTCCACGGCGATCATTGCATATGGATCTTTCGGGGTTGCCTTTGTTCTTTCCTTGATCTTCCTTTTCCGGGGAAGAATCAAGGGAGAAGGGTTCTGGGGACAGCACATTCCGCAGCCGGAAAAGCTGGATATGATCAGCTACCGGAGCGTATGCCTGGGCATGCTGTTTCTGACACTTACGATTCTGACCGGAGCAATCTGGGCTGAACAGGCCTGGGGAAGTTACTGGTCATGGGATCCGAAGGAAACCTGGTCACTGGTGACCTGGATTATTTACGCGATTTATCTTCACCTGCGGATACGCCGAGGCTGGAGAGGGAAGGCCGCAGCCTGGTTTGCCGTGATCGGCTTTATCTGCGTGATATTTACTTATATCGGTGTGAATACGTTCCTGCCGGGTATTCATAGTTATGCATAATAAGGAGGAAAACCTGTGAGTTTCCAGACTTTTGAGATTACGGCGGGTATGCCGGAGATCCGCCTGATGGGGCGGATGGACAAGACACAGAAACCGCTGGCGCTGGACTGGACCGGGAGCGGCATGGAGTTCCGGTTCCGGGGAACGGATGCCTGGGCAAAGCTGGAGGCGCCGGCCGCAACATCGATTATGTGGATGATCGTGCTGGCGGACGGGCAGCCGATTACCCGCTTCCCGGTGGAACCGGGTATCCGGATGTATCCGCTGCTGCTGGGCCTGGAGGCGGAACAGGAGCGGACAGTTACCCTGATGAAGGAAACCCAGTGCATGCCCGACAATTCCGCTGCCACGGTGCTGCTTCACAGCCTGCGGATTGACGGGGAACTGCTGGAACTGCCGGCAAGGGAGCACCGGATTGAATTCATCGGCGACAGCCTGACCAGCGGGGAAGGCGCGCTGGCTGCGAGGGATAACATGGAATGGGTGACGCCCTGGTTTACGGCCCGGGGGAACTATTCCTGGTATGCCTGCGAGGCGCTGAACGCGGAGCGGAGCATTCTTTCCCAGAGCGGCTGGGGTGTCTGCTGGGACTGGCAGCATAATGAAGCCAATAACCTGTATGATGCCTATGAATACACCGCGGGTGTGCTGCGCGGGCCGGAGGCGGAAACGCGGGGATGCCGGAAACTGTGGGACTTCAGTTCCTGGCAGCCGGATATTGTCTGTATCCGCCTGCTGACCAATGACAATAACGGGATGAATGACCGGCAGTCCTTTGAAAAGGACCGGGAAACGGTCATCCAGGGGGCTGTGAAGCTGATCCGGAAGGTCCGGAAGTATAATCCGGAAGCAAAGATTGTCTGGATACTTCCTGGCACAGACTGCCATCCGGAACTGGCCGCGGAGGCTGTGGAACGGGCACAGGCGGAAGGCATGAAGGAACTTTATTCCTTTGCGGTTCCGGATTACGACGAGGAAGATATGGGCGCCCGGTGGCACCCGAACGCAGAGTACAACAGGAAGATCGGAGAAATGCTGGGAGAGTTTCTGAAAGAAATTCAGAATTCATAATTCAGAATGAATTGTCTTGTTCCTCATAACCAGGAAAGAGCCGATTTCAGCATCCAATCGGAAATGCTTTTCCTGCTTGGTATTTTTCCTGTACCTTCGTTGACTCACAGGAACTGGAAACCTATAATAGGCTTAATCATTTTCTAAGGAGGCGGAAGTCATGGCCAAACTGACCATCGACCGTGAGACCTGCAAGGGCTGCGGCCTCTGCGCCGATGTCTGTCCCAAGCATCTGCTTGCCCTGAGCAAGGAGATCAATACCAAAGGTTATCATCCCATCGGAATTACGGACCAGGAAGCCTGCATCGGATGCGCATTCTGCGCACGGATGTGCCCGGACGCCGTAATCAAAGTGGAGAAATAAAGGAGGAAGCGAGTCCATGGGTGAGAAAATGCTCATGAAGGGGAATGAAGCCATCGCCGAAGCCGCGATCCAGGCAGGATGCCGCTTCTTCTTCGGTTATCCCATTACCCCCCAGAACCAGATCCCGGAATACATGTCCAAGCGGCTGCCGAAAATGGAAGGCGGCTGTTTCCTGCAGGCGGAGAGTGAAGTGGCCGCCATCAATATGGTATACGGCGCTGCCGGCGCCGGCGCAAGGGTTATGACATCCTCCTCCAGCCCGGGAATTTCCCTGAAGCAGGAAGGCATCAGCTATATCGTCGGCGCGGAACTGCCCTGCGTTATCGTGAACATGGTGCGAGGCGGCCCTGGTCTGGGGTCCATCCAGCCTGCCCAGAGCGACTACTATCAGTCCACCCGCGGCGGCGGACACGGCGATTACCGGATGCTGGTGCTGGCCCCCTCTTCCGTGCAGGAAGCGGTGGAACTGACCCAGGAAGCTTTTGACCTGGCTGACAAGTACCGCAACCCCGTGCTGATCATGGGCGACGGCCTTATCGGCCAGATGATGGAGCCCGTGGAAATGCCGGAACGCAAAGAGCGGACCGACCTGCCCAAGAAGACCTGGGCGGCAACCGGCTGGACGCCGGATTGCGGCCGGGAACGGGCAATCATCAATTCCCTGTATATTGATCCCGCCGTACTGGAAAAGCATGTGAACAAGCTGTATGCCAAGTACGCCGTGATGGAAGAGCAGGAATGCCGCTGGCAGGAAGAAATGACCGAGGACGCGGACTTTGTGATCGTGGCCTACGGCACCACTGCCCGTATTGCCCGCAGCGCCATGCGGAAGCTGCGTGAAGAAGGCATCAAGGCCGGCCTGATCCGGCCCATCACCCTGTGGCCCTTCCCGGCAGCTCCGATCGCGAAGGCTGCTGAACACGCGAAGGCTTTCCTGACCGTGGAAATGAGCATGGGCCAGATGGTGGATGACGTGAAGCTGGCTGTGGACGGCAAAAAGCCCGTTCACTTCTTCGGCCGTACCGGCGGTATCGTTCCGACGGTCCGGGAGATTATCACCCAGGTGGAAGAACTTGCGAAAGGGGGCAAATGAGCATGGCTGTTGTATATGAAAAAACAAAGCTGCTGACTGATAAACCGCTGCATTACTGCCCCGGCTGCACGCACGGCATTATTCACCGCCTGGTCGCGGAAGCGATTGACGAACTGGGCATCCAGGGCAAGACCATCGGTATCGCACCGGTCGGCTGTGCCGTGTTTGCCTATGATTATTTCAACTGTGACATGATGGAAGCTGCCCACGGTCGCGCACCGGCGGTGGCAACCGGCTGCAAGCGGGTGAATCCGAACAACATCGTCTTCACCTACCAGGGCGACGGTGACCTGGCCTCCATCGGCGCGGCGGAAATCACTCACGCGGCGACCCGCGGCGAGAACATCACCGTGATCTTTGTGAACAATGCCATTTACGGTATGACCGGCGGCCAGATGGCTCCCACAACCCTGCCCGGACAGGTGACCACCACCTCTCCCTATGGCCGGGATCCCAAACTGTGCGGCTTTCCCATCCGGGTCAGCGAAATGCTGGCAACCCTGGACGGACCTGCCTACATTTCCCGCGTGTCCGTGCATGACGTGAAGCACATCATGGACGCGAAGAAGTGCATCAAGAAAGCCATTGAAACGCAGATCGCCGGCAAGGGCTTTTCCCTGGTGGAAGTGCTGTCCGCCTGCCCGACCAACTGGGGCATGACGCCGCAGGAGGCGCTGAAGTGGGTGGAGGCCAACATGATCCCCCAGTATCCGCTGGGTGTGAAAAAGGAGGTTGAGTGATCGATG
>JAGAAC010000115.1 GCA_017615475.1 Clostridia bacterium | reverse complement strand
GATAACTCATAATGTTATAGGTAATAAAGCGCAATTATAGAGGAATAGAATTCCAAATTCATCGATTGATATTGAGAGTTATGATGTCAAGGGTACAAAACAACTTTGTACCTGAAGCATCATAGCTGGGCGGCTCATCTGTGGCGGATGGTTGTCGGCTATGAGATGCTGAAACCAATCATACCACAGGAGGAGCGAAAAATGAACAGTATCTACGAGAAAACAGGCGGAGCATATCGGCGTTGCGGAGACTACCTGATCCCTGACCTGAGCATCCCGGAGGAGGATCGGCAGCCCATCGGCAAATATGGCAGGATGCGGATGGACTATCTTGAAAAGCACCATCCGGGCCGGTATGAGGCAATGCTGCTGACAGGACGGCTGATGCCGTATCTGCGGGAGATCGACGAAACGGCGCATGGCCGTTTGGAGCGAATCATGTCCCAAATGAAGGAGCAGGAGGGCGTCACGGAGCAGTTGAAGGCTGCCAATCAGATGGAATGGGTGCGCCGGATGAATAGCATTCATCACCGGGCGGAGGAGACGATTCTGATCGAGCTGATCTATACGTAACCCCGGAGGCGGTTCACAAATTGTGGGCCGTCCTTTTTTGCTTTTTGGGGAAGAAGGTGTCTCTGTAAGAGGGGTATGTGCTTTGCTGATCGGTTACTTCTTATCCCTGCTTTTTCCGACATTATACCTGTTTTTGCATTCCGGGGAGCAGAAAGACTCGTTCTTCCGGCCCGCCACAAATACATTGCCGCACCCCTTGCAAATCCGCAGGGGATTGTCCTCGTCCGCCAGCATGAAGCTGAACATCAGTTGAACTGCCAGCAGCAGTGAATGAAAGTCCCAGACAATGGTTGGCTTGTCCCGCAGGGCAATATGATAAGTTGGCGTGTTGCCGTCAAAAACGGTCATGGCCTTCCGAAATACATCCCGCTGATCCTCGCTCATCTGGTCGAAGTCCATGTAGTACAGAATGCAGGTGGTCAGGATAAAGGCCCAATCAACAAACTGCTGCTTCAGCCAGTCATAGCGCTCGGCATATTCCCGCTGAAAGCTCATGTTGACCGCCATGTGCTGGTCGTTCATGGCCATGGCAAGGGCCATCATGGTGCGGTCATCGCTGATGCGCCATTCGGATTCGATGCCTCTCTTGGCCACCTCCGGTTTTGCAAACGGGAAGAAGAGGTCGAGATAACCATCCGTCTGCATGGACTCCTCTTTCAGAAAGCGGTTTTTCGGCAGATAGACCGCCTCGTATTCCATGAAGTTGGCGGTGGTGGGCAGAGCCGTCATCAGTCCAAACAGACCATAATTGCCCGCAAACCGAAGGATAGCGGCCTGAATGTTCGCATCCGGCTTTTTGCTCATTCCCATGCGGCCAATATTCAATGCGTCCAGCACCAGCTGCTGGGCGTTTTTCAGTGGATCATAAATTTCAGGCTGGGCATCGGGTGCGGCAGTCAGATACAGCGTGCCATCAGCAGCCTTCCTCCATTCATAAGCGCTGTAGCGCACCCATTGTGCGCTGGCCTGCTCAAAATATCTCTTCATCGCCTTCGCCTCCATTAGTGTCGCCACTGTTCGTTTCGATGGAATTTCCTCCATCATGGGTGATCTGCTCTATACCCTGTTTGCTCAGGAAATTGCGTTCCCAGTTGGTCAGGGGAACTCCTGCCTCTTCCATCCGCAAAAGGACGGGCAGCGCTTTCCGTCGGATCTTCTGCAGCGCCGTGTTGCGGATTTTACGAATGTTCCGATCGGACTGACCGCGCCATCCGGCGATTTTCAGTGTACTCCAGTGCTCGATGAGATACAGGAATAGCAATTCCTTCCGGTCATCAGGAAGATCATGGAGAGGCGTGCTGATGTACATTTGCGGTACCAGTTCATGGATGTCATAGGGGCAGTAAAAGATGGTGTCGAGGAAATCCCCGTTTCGGTTTTGATGGGAGAGGACGCCGTTTAAGGCAGCCGGAAAAATATACCCGTCAGGATTCATGTTCCATTCCAGGGGTGGAGATTTCTTTCCCCGCAGCACCTCGTGATAACGTTCTCTCCTTTCCCGATTGGCATCCAGGCGATTACAGGTTTTGACCACCTCCCGATAATCCTGTTCAGTTCGGGCGGCTAATTCCATGCGGGTCAGGGCTTCCCGCTCCAGCTCTCGCTTCAGCTTCTTGACCTCTGGAGGTTCATCCGTGTCCGGACCAAACAGAAATCCATCATCATAGGTCAAGCCTTCTTCTTCCTCTGGGACTTCCCATTCCTTGTCCCATTGGGGCTTTTCTCCGAGCATTGCGCACCTCCTCTCTCGTGCAATTTGTTACAAAAAGATTAAATCTTAAATTTCTTTTCAAAACGGTTCCGATTGACCCCCTGTTTTTCTCCTATAGGTGAGAGGGCATTTTCTATCCTTTCTTCGGGATAGAATGCCCTTTTTCACATACATCCACCAAATTCAGGAGGTCTTTCATGTATCCGCACAATCATTCCCCGCCTTCCTTCCTCAGCAAATAAGGGGGAACATTATCTCAGAACCTGGCGCGGCACCGGAAATGTAGGCACTGCTTCAAATTCGCCTCTGTGAGCGTTTTTTGTTCCCGAAGATGGGCATTTTCCCACTGTGAGCTGTTTGAGCGCCTTAGAATCGAAATTCGCGTTACAGCATACTATATATAGTGTTCATACAAGAAAATACTACACTATATATGGTATGATTTTGGGGTTGATAAAAACTCCGACATAACGCGCAGAAAAAAATCACCTGCAAGACTCCGCAGCGGCAGTTCTGTGTGCAAAGGGGCTTCTTTCTCGTGAAAGGGAAAGCCTTTTTTCTTCTCGACAACCAATTCAGGAGGTATCCCGTGCGTCATCACAATCATTCTCCGCCGTCTTTCCGCGTCATCCCCGTAAGGGGCAACATCGTGACAGTGATCACAAGAATGGAAAAGGAGGCTTTGAGTATGAACTCATGGCTCAAATTATCCGAAAAGCGCTTACACGCTGCGGAACAACTTGATTATACACATTTTCATCAAAGGAGACAACCAGAAAATAGATGCATATCACAAATACGACGAATTCAAATACGAATACAGCACCCCAGAGCGCCTTCAGCATGATTAGGAAAATTGGCGGCACGCTTTTCCGGGTGAAGGTGTTTTCCCCTCAGGAGGGGCAAGAGGATATGGAGACGAAAATTCTCCGCATGATCCGCAATGACTATGATTTTTCCAGCAAGACCGGCTTCCCAAACGATGCTCCCTGTGGTACAATATCCTTGCCACAGATGAGCTGTCCAGCCTGAAAGGAGTTCGCATATGAACAACAACAGGCAGACAGACACTTTGATTACAGCTTTATATGAGCGGCTGAGCCGGGACGATGAAGGTGTCGGCGAGTCGAATTCAATCCAAAATCAAAAGAGGTACCTGGAGGACTTTGCGGCCCAGAAAGGCTTTTCCAACTGTGTTCACTATACGGATGACGGCTGGAGCGGCGGCAATTTCGACCGGCCCGCGTGGAAGCAGTTGGTGGAAGACATCGAGGCGGGAAAAGTCGGTACGGTGATCACGAAAGACATGAGCCGTATCGGCCGCGAGTATCTGCAGACGGGTTACTACACGGAAATTTTCTTCCGGCAATATGACATCCACTTTATCGCCATTGGCAGCGGCGTGGACAGCGATGACCAGACCAGCAGCGAATTCGCGCCGTTTATGAACGTGATGAGCGAATGGTACCTGCGGGATTTGAGCCGGAAGCAGAAGGCGGGGTATCAGGCGCGTTCCAACGCAGGTATCCCCACCACCAACCAGGTGATATATGGATACCGCAAAGATCCGGAGCAGAAGCATCACTGGCTGATTGACGAGGAGGCCGCAGCGGTGGTGCGGCGAATTTTCCAGTTATCCGTCAGCGGCTACGGGCCTGTTCAGATTGCGAAGACCCTGCAGGCAGATCAGGTTGATCGTCCTTCCGTCTACCTGGCCAAACGAGGCATTGGCACCCACAAGAATACCACGGATATGTCCAGGCCTTATGACTGGGATGTAACGACCATTGGCATCATTCTGCACCGGATTGAATACCTGGGACATTCCGTCAATTTCCGTACCACCAAGGAATCCTATAAGCGGAAGAAGGTCACCCAGAATTCTCCGGAGGATTGGGTAATCATCGAGAATACCCACGAAGCCATCGTGGATCAGGAGACCTGGGAGCTGGCGCAGCAGGTCAGGAGGACAGTGCACAGAACGGACAAGACGGAGACGGCAAATCCGCTGACCGGGCTGATGTTCTGCGCAGACTGCGGCGCGAAGATGTACAATCATCGCGGGCCGCTGAACAAAAATAAACCGGATGGCGGGATTGATCCGGTCACCCATCTGGGGCCCAGCGATCATTACGACTGCTCGACCTACTCGCTGACCTTTTATCATACCGACAGAAAGTGCTGCTCGCATTATATCTCCACCAAAGCCGTCCGCGCTTTGGTGCTGGATGCCATCCGCAGGGTGAGTCAATACGCTATAACGAATAAGGAAGAATTTATTCAGAAGGTGCGGGAAACATCCGAAATTCAGCAGACCCAGGCGGCAAAGGAACTGAAGAAGCAGATCGCCAAAGCAAAGAAGCGCAGCGTGGAACTGGACAGTCTGATCAAAAAGCTGTACGAGTCCTACGCCACCGGAAAGATCAGCGAGGAACGGTTCGATCTGCTGCTGGCGGATTATGAGAAGGAGCAGAAGGAAGTCAATGCACTGGCAGCCAGTGAGCAGCAGACGCTGGATGCCTACGAGCAGGACACGGAAAGGATCAACCAGTTCCTCGCACTGGCGAAAAAGTACACCGATTTTACGGAACTGACGCCGCAGATGATCTACGAGTTTGTGGATCGGATCGAGGTACACGCCCCGCAGAAAATCGACGGCGAGCGGGTTCAGGATGTGGATATCTATCTGAAATACATCGGGAAGTTTGAAGTCCCGGTAGATGAAGCAGAGGCAACGCCCGATCCCGAAGAGGAGAAAAAGCGCAGGCGCAGAGCATACGAGCGGGAGTATCGGCGGAAAAAGAAACAGGAAAAGCTGGAACAGGAAGCGATGGTTCAGGAGGCAAAAGCCGGGTGAAAAAGGAGAAACGAACCATCCATCACAGCATCAAAATGACGCCGGAAGAGGACGCGTTGCTCCAGCAGCGGATGCAGAACTTCGGCATCAATAACCAATCCGCCTTCATCCGGAAAATGGCGCTCAACGGATACATGCTGAATCTCGATCTTCCGATGATCAAGGAGGCCGTTCACCTGACCGGCAGACTGGGCAACAACGTCAACCAGATTGCCCACCGTCTTCATGAGGGCGGATCCATTTATGAGACGGAAATGGATGAAATATTGGAAGAACAGCGAAAGATTCGCAGCACATTGGACAGCATCCTGATTCAACTGGAACGAATCGGCAAGTAATAAACAAGAAATCATATTGCACAGAAAGTAGCGGTTTGCATGGAGCAGGCCGCTGCTTTTATGTGCGAAAAAGGAGCAATCATGGCAGCAACAAGAATCATGTCCATACACAACAGCAAAGGAAAAACACCCAGGCAGAGCATCACCGATCGTCTGGATTACATCATGAATTCGGAGAAGACAGAGGGCGGCCTGCTCATCTCCTCCAACGCCTGCATACCGGAGACTGCAGCAGATGAATTCATGCTGTACCGGCAAGAGTATATTCAGCGTACCGGCAGAGAAACCAAAAATGAAGTGCTGGCGTATCATGTGCGCCAGTCTTTCAAGCCTGGAGAGATCACACCGGAGAAAGCAAATGAGATTGGCATAGCATTAGCACAGCGCATGACCGGCGGCAATTATGCCTTCGTCGTTGCAACGCACACTGACAGACGCCACATTCACAATCACATCATGAGTGCGCCCATAAGGAGCAGAGTAAATCCGCTTAGCAAGCGGCAGGTGTGAAGTTCCATGCCTGTGGTCAACGTCTAACCTGGCGGGGAAACCCAAAGGGGACAATAGCACGATCGTAAAGCTGCGAGTTGGCAAGTTGTCATGCCAAGACTGAGCAGCAAGACCAAAGTTCATAAGAGGATAAAACCTAAACTGGTTGAACGGCAGTCCGAAGGACATTTGTGGTGGTCGTAACGGAAGACAGCTAAAACCGTTTCGCCGCATATCTCCACCAGAGAAGATGACTGGAAGGAGCGGAACCAATATGCGGCCTGTATGCATCAGCATAAAAGGACGAAAACCGTATCCGACAATGAACACAGCTTTTTACTCTGTTACTAAATGGGGATTGCCTAAGTCGGAATGCTCGTATGAGCTATGAGTAAAGACTCTGAAAATCCGATAGGGCAACGGAGCCGCCGTAGTAGTCCGAGCGTGCTAACAGCACGTACATGGCGAAGGGCGGCAGTTCATTCAACTCAATACAAGGAAAGGAAGGTGCGAGAGGCACTATGAGAAATCCTGAAAATGTATTGAACAGTCTGCGGGAGCATTCAGCTCAAACCGGCTATGCCTATGACAGGTTATACAGAAATCTGTTCAATCGGGAACTATTCCTGCAAGCGTATCAGAACATCTACGCCAATCAGGGAAACATGACCGCAGGCACAGACGGGAAAACCATTGACGCGATGAGTATGGAGAGAATCGACAGGCTCATCGAAACCCTGAAAACGGAGACGTATCAGCCGAACCCGTCAAGAAGAACGTATATCCCGAAAAAGAACGGAAAACTCAGACCGCTGGGAATACCCTCCATTGATGACAAGTTGGTACAGGAGGTCGTCAGAATGCTGCTGGAAGCCATCTACGAAGGCAGCTTTGAAGACACCTCTCATGGTTTCCGGCCGAACAGGAGTTGCCACACCGCACTGAGGATGATTCAAAACAGATTTACCCGCTGCAAATGGTTCGTCGAGGGAGATATCAAAGGCTTCTTTGACAACATCGACCATGAGGTCATGATAGGCATCCTACGTAAAAGAATCAGGGATGAACGTTTTCTGCGTCTTATCCGAAAATTTCTCAACGCAGGATATATGGAAGATAACCAGATGCACGAAAGCTACAGTGGTACGCCGCAGGGCGGCATTATCAGTCCCATACTTGCCAATATTTACCTCGACCAGTTCGACAAGTATATGGCAGAGTACAAAAAGCGATTTGATCGCGGGGACAGACGCGCCTATAGCAAGGAGTACACGAAGCTGGCAGACAAACGAATCAGACTCAAACGGAAGCTGGAAAAGGCGCAGTCAGAGGAGGAAAGGAGTAAGCTGATCGACAGCATACAGGAGCTGGATGGGATCCATAAAACCATGCCCTGCAAAGATCCGATGGATCAAAATTTCCGAAGACTGCAATACGTCCGCTACGCGGATGACTTTTTGATCGGCATCATCGGAGCCAAAAAGGATGCAGAGAACGTCAAAAGGGAAATCGGTGAATATATCGCGAAACAGTTGAAACTTGAACTGTCGGACGAGAAAACACTGGTAACCAAGGCGACTGACAAAGCAAAATTTCTTGGATTCGATATCAGGGTCACACCACAAAGCAATCATACCAAGAAAACCAAGAACGGTACTAAGGCCAGAAACTACAGTGGTCACGTCATGCTGGAAGTACCCACTTCCGTCATACAAAAGAAACTGCTGGAGTGTGGCGCCATGAAGATAGCAGTGCATGGTGGAACAGAGATTTGGAAGCCCACACATCGTGGGAAACTGATTGACAGAACAGACCTTTGCATCCTCGATCAATACAATGGGGAAATACGAGGGTTCTGCAATTACTATGCAATTGCCAACAATCGCTCCAAAATGCACAAGTACCGCTATATCATGGAGTACAGCCTTTACAAAACGCTGGCGTGCAAGTACCGGTCTACCAAGCGGGAAATTATTGAAAAGTACCGCATCGGCAAAGACTTCGGCATTAAATTCACGGACAAGCATGGTAACGAACGAGTCCGGCTCTTATGGAAGGGAAGTCTTGCAAGAGACCCTCATCCTCTGGAGCAGGAAGCGGACGTTATCCATAAGTCGAAAAGCACCTTGAAGAAGCCAAGTCTGGGTGTGAGGATGAAAGCGGGCAGGTGTGAATGGTGTGGAAAAGCCACACCGCAGTTAGTGGTGCATCAGGTAAGAACGATGAAAGAACTGGATGAAACGCAACCATGGGCGGCTTTCATGAAAAAGATCAACCGAAAGACATTGGTGGTCTGTGAAAGCTGCCACACAATAATTCATGGCAAAGACTGTGAATGAATGGAGAGCCGGATACAGCGAGAGTTGTAAGTCCGGTTCGGGGGCGAGTGCCCGGAAACCTACCTCAGCAATGGGGCAAGGCGCTGGGTACTTAGCCTACTCTGCGCCACGGCACTGGATGGTGAACACAAATATCGCGATGTGAAATGTTCTGCCAAGGACCTGGCGCAGCTTAGCGATCAGCTTTGCAGAGAAAACGGATTGTCCGTCATCGAATATCCGCAGGAGAAATCCGTCACCTATGACAAATGGCAGGGAGATCAAAAGCAATTATCCCACCGGGATTTTCTCCGCATGGCTATTGACACAGCGCTGAAAATGCAGCCGGATGGCTTCGATGCATTGATGAAAATGCTGGAAGAGCTGGGATGCAGGATCAAGCATGGTGCGCACATCAGCATCCGGCCGCCAGAGGAGAAACGATTCATTCGCCTGGACAGTCTCGGCGCGGAGTACACCGAAGCGTCACTGCGAAAGGTGCTTGACGGTCATCATGTCCATATCCCGAAAATTCCTCAGGCCGATTATGCACGAGCCCAGGTTGGCTGTCTGATCGACATTGAACAGAAGCTCCGCGAAGGAAAAGGGAGAGGATATGCCGTCTGGGCAGAGCTCACCAACATTGATACCAAAGCGCAGTCCGTCATTTTCCTGAAAGAAAACCATATTGAGTCCTATGCAGAACTTGAGGCGCAGATCGAGTCGCTGCGCTCAAAACGAAATTCCATCAACGCCTCTATCCGGGAAAAGCAAAACCGGATGAAAGAGATCAACCGTCAGCGGAAAGCGATCCGTGATTACGGACGGACGAAGGAAGTATACGAAAAATACAGGGAGTCCGGCTGGTCTCCAAAATTCTACAACGCCCATCGCCAGGAGATCGAAGACCACAAAAATGCGCAGGCGGTCTATGCTGCAATGGATGGGAAAATGCCGTCCCTGAAAGAGCTTTCTGCTGAATATGATGACCTTCGCACTCAGCTGCAAAATGAGAAAACTGAATTAGAGAAAATCAAGCCGCAGCTCACAACCCTGAGCCACGTGAAGTACAACTTCGATATCATCAGCCGTGACCATTTGCCGGATTCGCTCCATATGGATCGCTCCCAGCGAGTGGAACGATAGCCAAATTCCCCGCGCCAGAGATTTTTATACCGATTTTTTCGGCCTCCGGCGCGGGGAACTTTTCTATTTTTTGCTCCTGCCAGACCGGGGTAAAACGAAGTTTACCCCACAACCACAGCGTGAAACGCTGGTAAATCAGGGGCTTGGGGGCGGAGCCGTCCAACAAGCAATGTGCAAAAGGTGATACCTTTGCCCTGCTTGCTGCTTTGCTGCTTTG
>JAGAAC010000114.1 GCA_017615475.1 Clostridia bacterium | reverse complement strand
CTGGGTCGTCTGGGTGGACTGGGCAGATGACTCCATTGTGGAGCTGGAAACGGATGCGGTGAACGGAACCGGCTTCTATACGGAATCCTACTACTACAAACCGATTATTGTGAACGCGATTACCGGGGAAACAACCAATCCGAATGATATAAGCGAAGGGCGTATGCTGCTTCCGGAATCCTATATGAAATGGGTCGACGGACAGTAAAAGCGAAGTATGAGCCACTCCGGCCGGGCAGGCATCTGTGCTGCCCGGCTTGATTTATTTATATGTGATTTGGTTGCATTTTTATTCAGGTCCATTTCTTTTTGAAACTTCTTCCCGATCCGTTTGTACCCTTCTGCATTCTGCGTTCCGGCACGCCCTGCAAGGAGAATCCCGGATTCAGAATTCACAGGGCAGAAGGTTTTTTCTTTTCCCCGGCGAATGTATAATAGATACAGTAGTTTTCTTTCGGCAGGGGGAACTGGGATTTCATGCACTATCTGAGCGAATTCTGTGTTGCGGCGGTCATGGGGACAGCAGTGCTTGTCGCGCTGTATTTCCTGAAGCGGAATTATGATACGCCGCATAACCGGCTCTTTTTCTGCATGGTCATCATCAATCTGCTTTCCTCAGCGCTGAATATTGTTTCAATCAATACCATCGTATCTCCCGAACAATATACTTCCTTTTTCCGGGACGCCGTGAACCTCGGATATTTGTGGTTTTATAATCTGCTGGCCGGCGTTTTTATGTTGTACGCCGATAACGTTACCAAGATTCCGCAGATCAGGATTCCTGTCCGTGTATCCTTCTTTACGATTCATCTCCTGGAAGCAGTCCTGATCTTCACTTCTCCCATGACAAAGTGGGTCGCCTATTTTGACGAAAGCCTGGCGTACTGCCGGGGGATCCTTCATCCCCTGCTCTATGTTTTCGCCTATACAGAGATCCTTTGCGGCATGATCTTTTTCGGCGTCTGCCGGAAAAAGTTTAATCATTATGAGAAGGTCGCTGTCTTCTGGTTCGCTGTTGTGAATTTCGCCGCGCAGCTGTTCCAGATTCTTTTCCCCCGCTACGTCATCGGCAACCTCATGACAACGCTGAGTCTGTTCTTCCTCTTTATCGCCTTTGAAAACCATGCCTATTACCTGTTCCAGACCACGATGTGCTATAACCGCTATGCCTTTATCACCACAATCCGCCGTCTGCAGAAAAGACAGGAACCCTATCAGATTGCCGCACTGCGTATGGATTATATCCGCACTGCCGCCGTCGCAGCCCGGCCTTCCACCATCGATCAGCTGACCATCCTTCTCGCGGAACGGGTGGACCGCGCTTTCCCCGGCAAGGTTTTCGTTCTGTCAAACGAATGCTTTGCGATCATTGAGGAAAGCACCTCCAGTCAGTGGAATAAAGCCATGCAGGATAAGGTGCAGGAGTGCTTCGCCGAACCCTTTACCATCACCCAGCTGGATAAAACAGAATCCACGCGGATCAGCCCGCTGATTCAGACCATCAACGTCACCGATTATTATCCCAGCGGTTATGCTCTCCTGGACTATCTGTCCGGAGCGGACAATTACAACAGTTCCGTCTTTTCCGACAAGGATGTTGAGGCAGCTGCCGAAGCCATCCGCCATGAGCAGAAGATGCTCCGCCTCCTTGATAACGCGCTGGAAACCCATTCATTCCAGATCTGGTATCAGCCGATCCTGGATATTGCCTCCAACGAATACCGTTCTGCGGAAGCCCTGCTCCGGCTGAAGGACAGCGACGGTGCCTTTGTCAATCCGGAAGACCTGATCCGCGTCGCGGAGAAAAACGGGCGCATCAACGATGTAGGCCTGTACGCCTTTGAGGAAGTCTGCCGTATGCTCCGGGACCGGGAGACCCGTCTGCCGGGAATCAATTGCATCCAGGTCAACCTGTCCCCCCGCCAGCTTCATGATCCGAGGCTCGCGGATGAGCTGCTGAAACTGATCCGCCGGCACGGCCTTTCCACGGATTCCATCAACCTCGAAATCACGGAAACCGCCGAGATCACCCAGGCGGATAAGGAACAGATGGTCGCCTTCATGGAGCGCATGCGTGCGGAAGGCGTCACCTTCAGCCTGGACGATTACGGTTCCGGTTTCGCCACCATCGGGACCCTGCTCACCTATCCGGTTGATCTGGTGAAATTCGACAGGGAAATCCTCTGGAAAGCCATGACGGATCCCTCCGCTATGACCCTTCTGCAGACTTCCCTGAGCGCTGTCCGTGGCATCGGCAAAAAGGCGGTTGTTGAAGGCGTTGAAACGCAGGAAATGGAGCAGCTGCTCCGTGAAACAAGCTGTGACTACCTGCAGGGATTCCTCTTCTCCTGCCCCCTGCCGGAAAAAGAGTTTATCCGCTTTATCCAGGAGCATCATCAGGAGAATAAATAATCCTTCCGCAAAATACAGGAGATATAAAACTGTATGATCAATGAAGAGAAAGTATACTCCTTAATCGAGCAGTATCATCTGAACTGCGGCCATAAAGCGCGCTATATTGATCTGGTTTCCGAGATCGGCGAACTGGGCAAGGAGCTTTTAAAGGGGTCGGATTATGGCAAAGATCTATTTCAGATCACCTCTGACACAAAAGAAGAAATGGGCGATTGCCTTTTCTCGCTGATAGCACTGTGCCGCGAACTCGGCATCGATCCCGAATCCGCCCTTGACCAGGCTTTAAGCAAGTATAAGCGCCGGTTTGGTGAAAAAGGTGATATCGGTTCCGGGAAATAAGGATCGACAGGAACAATAGCAGTCCTTTCCTTCTTCTTCTGAAGCTGCGCATATAAGTACACGAAAGCAATTGTTACAAATGTTGTAATAATTGCTTTATCTTTATGAAAATTTATTGTAATAAATTGGAATATTTTGCAATCCTGCAGCGTTATATGGTTGGTATATACCAAACCATATATTTTTCACTTGTAAAGGAGGAAATTATGCGCAAATCAAAACTGTTCGTTTTCCTGATGGCGGTCATGCTCTGTGTGGTTTCCGTTTCCGCGGCCTTTGCAAAAGTTCCCCCGTTGGATGAAGATGAGACTGATGCCATGGAGCAGATGGTCTGCAAACTCCTGCAGGACGAGGGCTATAAGACAGATTATTGGAAAGATATCCGCAGCATTGATATCCGGTATACGGATAAGTATTATCACATGTCCATCGAAACCATCAAAGGCAAATTATTCAGCGCGGATATCACCACAAAAGGTGTCGTCAAATACCTTGCCAGCGGTACCGGTCCTGAAGGTTCTCCGGTAGACAATCCGCAGATGGACGAGGACTCCATGAAAAAGATCAGCGACAAGGTGACTTCCTTCCTGGATGAGGTCAATCCTTCCCTGCTCAAGAAGATTGGCACTCTGAAAGTGAAAAAGTCCCTGACAGATGAAAAAAACGTCTATGTAGTAGTGGTTGATTCAAAGAAAAAAGTGTATTTCGAGCTGAAGATCGAACCCACCGTCCAGCTCTTATGCTACAGCCAGACGAAATAACCATAATATAGAGAATCAAAGCGAAAAGCTCTCCGTAAGGAGAGCTTTTCTCATATCATACGTATTATGTTTCCGCATAAAACGGATGCATGTCATCCAGCCGCAGCAGCATGGGACTTCCCCCATCCGCCGCTCCGGTATCGATGTCCACCCAGGTTTCTGTTGTAAACATCCGGCCTTTCTCGCCGTAATACTGTGTCGGTGTATGGCCGATAATAACTAGCCTGTCATCCCAGTATCTGTCTTCCGGGACCGGACGTGTCCATACCACGTCAAACGGGTCATATTCGTCCAGGCTTTTCCCCGGTGTAAAGTCTTTTAGTCCCCCGTGCAGCAGCACAAAGCGCTTCTTCGCTGCAGCCACTTCCATATACACCGGCGCTGACCGGACATACTCCAGAAGCCTGGCCAACTCTTCCGGATCCTTTTCCTTCAGTTTCAGTATGTTTTCTATGGTGACAGAATTGCCGTTTTTGTTCCAGCGTCTCTGATTCGTCTCCTGCACCGGTGTCAGTTCTTCCAGATCATGCTGGTTTCCGTCCCGGGTAAACAGGAAATCACATTTCAGCATCATATCCTCATGGTTCCCCTTGATCAGGGTCACGTTCTCCTGCCGCATCATCCAGCGGAACATGGCAATTCCACCGTCACCGTGCCGGTCTATCACGTCCCCGATCACATACAGATGATCTGACGATGAAAAGCCTGCCTTCTCAAGCTGGCGCAGAAATCTGTCCAGTGGGTATCCATGCATGTCTGAAGTCGCAAAAAGCATCTGGTTTTCCAATCTCCTCAATCAGTTGCTCAGTTTATGGTTAAACTGCCCGGCTATTGTATCACAGAATACCTCTGAAATGCCGCATGAAGTATAAAAAACGAGTGGACCGTCAATCATCCGACTGGCGACCCACTCTGGCTAACAACTGTTAACTTGCTTACACTATAAGGCATAGAAAGCCAAAAGTAAACTGTTTCCTGAATGATAATGAATCATATCTTTCAGATCCGAATCTGAAAAGTTCTGAAGTCGAACAGTCCGTTTCCCTGTTTTAGCTGTCCGCTGCGCTCTATCTGCGCAAATCCGGCTTCGATCTCTCCTATCAGTGAAACGGGAATATCCAGCTGATGATGGCCCGGCAGAATCTTTGAAACCTTTAATGCGTGGATCTTTTGGATTGACTCATAAAAGAGCACCGGATCTGTGGTCGGAAAGAAAGCATAAAGGCATCCTTTATAGACCAGGTCACCGGTATACAGGTACTGCCGTTCCGGTTCATAAAAGCAGCAATGTCCCGGAGAATGTCCCGGCGTATGGATAACCTGTATCTCCCGCCCGCCTAAATCAATGCAGTCTCCGTCGTGCAGGAGGATCTGAGGTTCTCCCTGGAATATCTGATAGTCATCCAGACGAAAGCCTTCCGGAAAATCGCAGGG
>JAGAAC010000020.1 GCA_017615475.1 Clostridia bacterium | reverse complement strand
TAACGATGGATTGGGTAAGAATGATCAATCATGCCATAGAGTATATGGAAGATCATCTGACAGATGACATCTCCCTGGCGGACATCGCAAAGAGTGTGCATCTTTCAGCCTTCCATTTTCAGCGCGCTTTCTCCATGCTGACGGAAATGTCCCCCACAGAGTATCTGCGGAAAAGGCGCCTTTCGCAGGCCGGTGCGGAACTGACCGACGGAAAGGGCAAAGTCATCGATGTCGCGCTGAAGTATGGATATGATTCTCCGGAAAGCTTTACCAAAGCCTTTACAAGATTTCATGGATCTTCTCCAATGCAGGTAAAGAACGGGAGTTCCATTCGATTCATGAATCGTTATACCCTCCGTATTACAATCGATGGAGGATGCATTATGGAATACAAGATTGAAAAATGGGACGCGGTGGATCTGCTTGTCCACACCGGAAGCTTTCATCCGGAAACCAGCGAAAAGGAGATCCCGGCATTCTGGAACGCGTATTACGCCAATGAGGATCTGAAAAAGATTCCGGCCTATCTCGGCATCTGCGCGCAGCAGAAGGCCGACAGCGATGAATTCACCTACGGAATCGGCTGCAAGGCCTCGGACGTGGAAGGCATTCCGGAGGGCTTTGAAATCCTTCATGTTCCGGAGTACACCTGGGCGGTCTTCAAATGTGTGGGACCCGTACCGAAGGCGATCCAGGCGATGTGGGATAAGATCTACAGGGAGTGGCTGCCTGTGGCGGATTATGAACTCATTCCCGACTACGACATTGAGAACTACCTGCCCGGAAATACGTCATCCCCGAATTACGTCAGTGAAATCTGCATTCCCGTAAGAAAGAAAACGACAGCCGAATAAAACCGGGAGGCAGAAAAGAATGGAACGTTCAATCCTGGAATGGCTGCTGGAGGAGGATACTCCGGAGGTCCGGCTCAGAACGCTGAAGGAATATGAAAAGCTGCCGGAAAGCGACGAGCGCGTCATTGAATGCAAAAGGCAGCTGCTGCAAAGCAAAACATATGAACGCGCACTGAAAAAGCTCCGGACAGACAAGCTCTGGGCGAAGTATGACGCGATCCTGGCCTTTGCCGAATGGGGACTGACCCGCAATGATATCGGCAGGGACATTGACAGTGAGGTATTCGCGCTGATCGAAAGCACGGGTTTTAAGATGCTCTGCGGCGAACCCCTCCTGCTCAGGAACCTTGTCAAACTGGGATACTATCCGGAAGACGTTGTCAAAAATGAAATCGACAGTGTTCTCCGGCTGATCAAGGAAGACGGCGGGTTTGGCTGCATCAGCACCAACAAAAAGACCAATGACCCCAGAAAACCCCATAAGAGCTGTGCGAGGCTGACCGTGGAATATCTCCTGCTGGCCGCTGAGCTGCGCCTGGCAGGACACCCGGCGGAATGTGAAAGCAGCCTGGTTCATTATTTCACCAAGCGGAATATCTTCTACCGCACGGACGATATGAAGACGCCCATGGTGGAAGTGATGCTGGGAACCTTCTACCCGCCGGATCCGATCAAGATCGGAGCGCATCAGATCATTTACGCGCTGAAGGTCTTGGGATGCGCGCCGGAATCCGAAGCCATGCAGGCCGGCTATGAAGTGCTGGACCGGCACAGGCTGGAAAACGGAAGGTATCTCCTGACCGCCTCCAAAAGCATACCCGCCTTCAAAGCCGGAAATGCCGGTGAAGAAAATAAGTGGATCACCCTGTATGCCTGTATGGCCCGGTGAACCCGGACGGAGGATATAACACGATGAAACGGGAACTCGGAATCGCGCGCTGCGGGCAGGCCTGCTGCCTGTGCTGTGAGAACGCCACCTGCAAAGGCTGCCGGAAAGAGGGATTCGTGGAACTCTCCTGGTGTCCGGACGCCCAATGGTGTGAGAACCGCAACTGCGGAATCGAGAAAGGCCTGAACGGCTGCTATGAATGCAAACCCGCGGACTGCCGCAAGGGCCTGTATGCGGAGAAGCTTTCAATCCGTGCTTTCGCGGAATTCGCCCGCCGGTACGGCATTGAAGAACTGCTGGACTGCCTGGAGCGGAATGAGCAGGCCGGCATCGTCTACCACCGGGTGGATTTCTCGGGAGACTATGATGATTTTGACGATCTGGAAAAGCTGATCGATTTCATCAGGACAGGGAAAAGATAAACCATTCCCGGATGACCGCCATTCTGTAACAATCTCATCATCATACCCGCGGTATAAAGCTCTTTTCACCGAAGAAAAGAGTTTTATACTGCGTGTGTGGTAAATGCACATACTATCAATACTGCCGGTATCTTCCAATATCCGTGCCGAAGCCTTATAATACAATGGATGCGGATTTCCTGGCGGAGCCTTCTGTACAAAGGAGCATAGGAATGGGTATGAAAAAGGCGGGAAAAAGCAGGAGGAAAAAGATGATGGTGATTGTGATATCCGTCATACTGTGCGCGGCGCTGGTTCTCGGCGGCCTGATGATCTATGGCAAGATTCAGATGGGAAAGGTCCCGGGGCTGACCTTTGAGGACGCCCTGAACTACACAACCCAGGGCAAACCGGACGCAAGGATTACGGTAGGAATCATCAAAGACGGGCAGGCTTCCTTCACCGTCTACGGGGAAAACGGGCAGGTTCTTCCCGCTGAAATCCATACCTATGAGATCGGATCCCTGACCAAGACCATGACGGCAGCCCTGGTCAGCAGGGCCATCGGCGAAGGCCTGATCAGCCCGGATGCTTCCGTCGGCGCGTATCTTCCCCTGCCGGAAGGGAAAAGCTATCCCACTGTCGCGGAGCTTCTGACCCATACTTCCGGATACCGCGGATGGTATTATGAATCCCCGATGATCGGCAATTTCTTTGCGGGACGGAACAGCTTCTTCGGAATCAGTCGGGACAGGGTGCTGGCAAAATGCAAAAGCCTGGATATGAATAAAGAAAATTATGGCTTTACCTATTCCAACTTCGGCTACGCAGTGCTGGGCCTGGTGCTGGAAAAAGTCTATGGCAAAGACTATACCGCGCTGCTGAATGATTTTGTCAGGAATGACCTTGGTATGACTGCGACGAAGATCTCTGAACATGACGGCGATCTGGGCAATTACTGGGACTGGCAGGAAAACGACGCTTATCTGTCTGCCGGTGCAGTCACATCCAATATTGAGGATATGCTGCGCTATGCGCAGCTGCAGCTGGAGAACAATCCTGTATTTGACCGGTGCCATCAGCCCCTGAAAACCATCAACGCCGCTTCGGAAAGCCATAAGTTGATGGGAATCCATTTGGATGAAATCGGGATGGCCTGGATCATAGATAATGAGAATGGGTTTATCTGGCACAACGGCGGCACAGGACATTACAACAGCTATCTCGGGTTTAATCCCGAAAACAGGACAGCCGTTGTGATCCTGTCGAACCTTGGCCCGAATGACCGCATCCCCGCCACCGTGCTCGGCGTCAAAAAACTGCTGGAACTGAAACAATGAGCGCTGTTTCCTGACCGGAAACACGGCGCATTCAACTGGCTGAAATCTACTGGCGGAACAGCGAGAATGAGGACGGCCGCGAACCGATCACCGAAATCCTGGTGGACGGGGACATTGAGGTCACGGAGATCCTCAAAGTGATCAACGCAAACATACCGGAATAAAACAATCCAATCTTTTGGTCAGGCAGCTGCCGGGGAGGATTCATGCAGATTCAGTTAGTCGATAATGTTTTGAAAGCAGAAGATTTTGTCCGTCTTCGCCGTGAAACAGGATTCGCCGATATTCCTGTTGAGCATGCAAAAAAAGCTCTGGCTAACGGCCTTATCAATGTTTCCGCGTACTGCGGGGATAAACTCATAGGCATGGGAAGGCTCGTGGGCGACGGCACAATGTACTGGTACCTCCAGGAAATTATCGTCCTGCCGGAGTATCAGAAAAAAGGGGTCGGAACCCGGATCGTCAATCACCTGATCAATTACGCCAGGGAAAACTCAAAGACCTGTCCGTTCACTACGATCGGCGGCGTTTCGGCCAAAGGAAAAGAAGGCTTTTATCAGAAGCTGGGATTTGATGTGATTCCCAACGGAATCAAAAAAATGATAGAAACATAATAAAGGCAGTCCTGGATTTGTTGAAATGCCGGGCTGAGAAAGAGTGAGGAAAAGCCCATGGACAAATATATAGAAGGCAACAAAGCTGCCTGGGAAGAGGCTTTTGACAACAGGGATGCTTCCTGGGGAGCCGACATCACAGAACGCATACAGAAGGAAGACTATCCGTTTTTCAATGAGGAAACAAAAAGCGTCCTGAAAAAGATCCGTACCCAGGGTGCGGTCATCGGCCAGTTCTGCTGCAACAACGGACGCGAACTGCTTTCCCTGGTCAAATGCGGCAAAGCAAAGAAAGGGATCGGTTTCGACATTGCCGAAAACCAGGTCGCCTTCGCCAATGAAAAAGCGAATGAACTGCATCTGCCCTGCGCGTTTGTGGCAGCCAATATATACGATATTGACGACCTGTACAAAGAAGCTTTTGATGTGGTGATCATCACCGTCGGCGCGCTTTGCTGGTTTGACGATCTGAACCGTTTCTTTGCCGTGATCGCGAAATGCATGAAACCCGGCGCTGTTATCGTGATCAATGAGGAGCATCCTCTCAGGAATATGCTTGCCGCGGAAGGCGATGAACCTTATGATCCGGACCACAGGCTGGAATGCCATTTCTCCTATTTTGAGCATGAATGGACCGGTAACGGCGGAATGTACTATATGACACAGAAGCATTACCAGTCAAAGACCTTTACCGACTACACCCATTCAATGTCGGAAATCATTTCCGGCATGTGCAGCAACGGGATCGTTGTCACCGGTCTGCAGGAGTTTGATCATGATATCGGCGGCGGATTCGCCGATATCAGTCATCGGGGCTTCCCGCTTTCCATGATCATCCAGGGAACAAAAACCGCCGATGCCTGAGAAACAGGTCAGCCGGATAATCGATAGTAGCAGAGAGAGTTTTTGATATGACGGGAATATATGACTGCTTCGGATACGGGCCCGGATATGATGTGCCTTTCAGCGAACGGTATAAGCTGATCAAAGCCGCCGGGTTCGACTGCGTGATGCTGTGGTGGAGCGATCAGTTCGGCCGCGGCGAGGGTTATGAGAAAGATGCTGATCTGGCACAGGATGCCGGGCTTTTCATTGAAAACATGCACGCCCCTGTTCATGAACAGAATGATCTTTCATCAGACACCCTGCAGGGAGAGCATGTGTTCAGGGATTACCTGAAATGTGTCGATGACAGCCGTAAGCATCGCATTCCGACTGTCGTAATCCATCTGCCGGATGACACATGCCCCCTCAATGAGCTTGGCAATGACAGGCTGGACCGGATCATTGACCGTGCCGGGGAGCTGGATATTCAGATTGCCTTTGAGAATCTCCGGAACATCCGGAACCTGGCTTCCGTGCTCACCCGCGTACAGATCCCCCATGTCGGTTATTGCTACGACAGCTGTCACCACATCAACTACGCGCCAGGCACAGATTTTCTGGCATTATACGGTCACAGACTCAAGGCACTGCATCTTCAGGATAACGGCGGCTCCCATAACCAGCATCTGCTTCCCTTTGATGGCAGTGTGAACTGGCCTTCTGTAATGAAAAAGCTGAAGGAAACAGGATATGCCGGCGCCATAACCCTGGAACCGATGAACTGGGACTACTCGCAGCTGGGAATTCAGGACTTTTTGCAACTGGCCTTTGAAAGAGCGAAAAAGCTGGAGCAGATGATGTTGTAAATCCTGTGATTCCTGGTTGTCGGGAGCCCGGCAATCAATATTATTGAACAATGAGGTGTATGAACACCATGATCTGATTAGCTGCTGTAAATGATGCAGACCAACTGAATGATCTGAACAATGAGTTTAACGGTAAAGGCGAAACAACAATCGAAAGCATTACAAACTGCCTTGCTTCCAACCCTCAGGAAGTGATTGTTGTTGATGATAATAACGGCAGGCTGACAGGATTCGTCTGTGTTCAGTTGAAAAAGTCTTTCTGCTATAACGATTACAGGCCCGAGGTATACCACTTTTATGATGCCAGGCTGAATAATGAGGGATTGGTCTGACAATTCTGGTTTCAGGAATGCCACATTGATATCTGACGGAGAGGTTGTACGAAGTGAACAAGAATGTGTTCTTTATACTGGGCTGTCCTTGTGCGGGAAAGACAACCGTTGCAAAACTGTTGACTCAAAGAAATAACATGTATTACTTCAGCGGCGATGACAGAAGATTTGAGTATTATACGCATGCTGACAAAGCAAAGCACAAATATATGACAATGGATGCGTCTTCCTTCTGGAACTGGTCATTAAGTGAAATGGTGGCCTGGGAAAAAGGAGTAGTATCGGAGCAGACACCGTTGATCATTGAAGATCTGAACAGGCTTTCGAAAGAACATGATCTTGTGCTGTTTGAGGGAATGCTGGATATCAGCTATCTGTTAACAGTGGCGGATCGTGATCGCATCGTTTATCTTACCGTGGACAGGGATACGTGTGAAAAGGATTTCTTCGGGCGGGGCGATCATAATGGAATGCTGACGGCAATCATGAATACGGAAGGCATATCTGATGAGGAAAAAAAGCGAAGGGTCGAAATAAGAAGAGAGGCAGCCATAACCGCTTTTTATGAAGACGCACAGAGCTTTGGCATTCAGAGCTTTTCAAGAAAAGAGATAAACTCTCCTTTGGAAATGGTAAACACAATCGAGCAGTTTTTCGGCATATGGAAGGATAAGAAGTGAAAAGAATAGCTGTTATAGGGGATTATAATCCGAAAGAAGAAAGCCACCGCCTCATCCTGGAATCCATAAAAGATGCGGCAGCGGAAATACAAAGCGAAACAGAAGCTCAGTGGATTATGAGCGATGCATTGGATGTGTCTGAGGAACACTTAAAACACTTTGACGGGTTTTGGTTTGCACCGGGAAGCCCTTACAGGAATGCAGACAATGTTTTGTCAGCCATTCAATACGCCAGGGAGAACAGGGTGCCTGCATTGGGTACGTGTGCCGGTTTTCAGCATATGGTGATTGAGTTCGCACGGAATGTGCTGGGTCTGCATCACGCAGACAGTGAAGAAAACGATACTGAATGCGCGGACGCCGTGATCGGAAAGCTGTCATGCACATTGATGAACAAAAAGGAACAGCTGATAATCCCTGATTCCGATTTCATTCTGGCCCAGGCAGCAGGCAGACAGAAATTTACCGGTGAATACCGCTGCAATTATGGATTTAATGAAGCGTATCGCAGTGTGTTCCAAAACAGTCATATGATTTCAGCCATCGTTGAATCTGAAAATGGTTGTCTCAGGGGATTCGGATTAAAAGATCATCCGTTTTTTGTCGGAACACTTTTTATCCCCCAGCTGGACTTCAGGGGGAATGGCCCCTGCCGGATAATTAAATCATTCGTAAAGGCTGTTTCCGGTATGAGCAGGACGGATTTACAGGACTGCTTTATGCTGGAGGACCGGTTCCCCAAAAGCTTCACCGGTTATGAGGAGCAGCCGTATGGAATCCTGTTTTACAACACACAGAACAGAAATTCCTTTGATTCGAACCATGCGGTGATTTTCCGTGACAAAATCATCAATCTGTCAGACACATTAAAAGAAATCATCGCCTTCTACCTTGAGAAGGGACTGACCCCGATGATCTATCAGTCAGCAGGCGATAACGGATATTTTGCGGAAATAGAAGATGATCTGGCCAGGGAAGGATTCGATTCCTGGATTGAAGAACAGAAGTTTATGGTGCTGACGGCGGAGAACCGCATAACGCCGAATGAAAACCTTGTTGTCAGGAAGGTACAAAGCTGGGATGCGTCTTTTGAACAAGTTTTTACCGAAGCGGAAGAGCCCTGGGAAACAGAAGTGCTGAAAAAATCCCTGGAGGATCCGAATACAGCGCTGTGGGTAGCTTACCTTGCAGACAAACCGATAGGAATTCTGTACTGTCTTACTGACGGCAAAGTATGCCGCGGAAACTATGTGCTGGTTTCAAAACAGCATCGCAATGTCGGTGCCGGAAGAGCCCTGACTTATCACTATGCGGAATGGTGTAAAGCCAGCGGCATTCAGAAAGCCTTTCATTGGCCGGACGGAGAGCGTCCGGAAAAAATATACCTGGAAGCCGGTTTCCGGCATGTGGAAACGGTATATGCCGGCAGGGCGGTATATAAGCAGCCGAAACAATAAACAATCAACCAATCTCAATCGGGAGGAAACACCTATGAGTATTACAACGAAACAGTTTCAGAAGGAAACAGACCTGAATCTGGTCTGGGATTTCATGGTGGAGATCTATGACCGCGAAAAGGGCGGCGGTGTTGCCGCGCCGTTCTTTGAATACGCCCTGTTCTCGAGCTGGATGGATAAGAGCTATGTACATCTTGACCGGCTCTGGTTTGACGGCTCCAAGATGGTGGCGTTTGTGTTCAATGAAGCGCCTGCCACGGACATCTATTTCAAAATCCGCCCGGGCTATGAATTCCTGGCGGAAGAAATGGTCGACTATGCCATGAAGGAAATGCCTGATTTTGACAACCAGCAGCGGTTCATGCTGTTCAACGGCCAGGAATACCTCATGGAGATTGCGAAAAAAAGAGGATTCGCCCTGCAGTATGACTATGAAGACAGGCAGTTTGATTTTTCAAAGGAACTGAACTATGAGCTTCCGGCAGGATTCCATTTTGTGAACAATGCAGACGCGGATCCCCTGAAACTGGCGAAGTGCTGCTGGTACGGGTTCGATCATCATCTGGATAAAGGTGAATTCGAGAACTGGACAGCGGAGGACAACTCCGGGGAGTGGACACCGGCGACATCCTACAAGGGAATCCTGGAAGACTTCCGGAATCCCCCGCCCCATTCGACTTACGACTATACTGTCATCATTGCGGATGAAAATGATGAATACGCCTGCTATTCCGGCATGTGGTGGGTTCCGGAAGACCACCTGGCATACATGGAACCGCTCTGCACCGTTCCCTGGCACCGCAAAAAGGGCCTGGCTTCGGCTGCATTGACGGAGCACTACCGCCGCCTGAAGCCGCTGGGTGCAACCCATATGACCGGCGGCGGGGATCCGTTCTATGAAAAGATCGGATACGGAAAAGGAATCCACTGGTACTGCTATGCCCGCCATAACTGACTTTTTTCAGGGCAGGCGGCACGGAACGCTGTAAAAGAATGACCAATCCCGGTCAGTCAGGAGGAATGACGCGGCATGCCGAAAGTAAAGCTTGTCATAACAGAAAGCAAATGCAGAAGCGGCTATTTCAAAAAGGGACAGGAGTTTATCGTTGAGGATTTATGTCCTCCCCTGTGTCATGAGCTGTGGAACAGCATCTATCCTTCTGTATACACGCTGCTGAACGGCGGCAGCCTGGATTACGGAAACGGGAAAGCAAAGATGTTTGACGCGAAATGTCCGGATGAAGGACGCGTCTCTGTCCACGGAGAGGTCATGGAGGATTGACCAGATGAGAGGTAAAAAGGTTATGGAAGCAGTCTATGGAGAAAGCTCCTGGATTGACTCGTGGATGCAGCTTGTCAGAACAGTCCGGGGAAATTTCCCCGGACTGGAAACGGAAGAAAGCCTGGAAGAACACCGGCAGACCGTGCTGAAATTCATGGGCAAAAAGCAGGCCTTATGTATCAGGGACCGGGAAACCGTTGCAGGCGTTCTTCTGTTCTCACGAAACAGGAACATGATATGCTGCCTGGCCGTTGACCCCGGTCATCGAAAGCAGGGCTATGCTTCGGTCCTTCTGGAGAAAGCACTGGAGGAACTGGACAGGAGCAGGGAAATCACCGTGTCCACATTCCGTGAAAATGACGAAAAAGGGATTGCTCCCAGGGCCCTGTACAAAAAATACGGCTTCCGGGAAGGCGAACTGACAGAGGAATACGGTTATCCCAATCAGGTATTCGTTCTGAATCCGCAGTTAGCACCATAACAAAAACGCTCCGGACACCCTTCACTGGGTTCCGGAGCATTTTTCTGATATCACGGAAAAGATTATGCCTCCGCTTTCTGGATTTTCGGCACATGGTATTCCACACCCTGGTCAAAGAGCACCTTTTCCGGCGGAACCTCCAGTTCTTCCGGATGATCCAGATAATGGATCACATCAAAGAAGAAGGCTGCGTAATGCGCGCCGGAGCACACCCGCTCATCCGCCGTAATGCCGACCGGCAGCACACGGCGCATCCTGGTCTTCCCTTCCGCTTCCACAACCGCTTCCTTCTGGATGCTGCCCATACCGAAGAACAGGCTTACGTTTCCGAAGTTATAGATATGGTGCAGGGGATGATGCAGGCCGATGGAACCGTTGTTCGTAATGAAAAGACCGCTGTAGAAGGGCAGTTCCTTCACCAGTACACGGGGAGGAATGCCGTACCGGTCCAGCAGCCGCACAATGCTCACCACCGTTGTGGCCAGGCCGGGCACTGACAGGAGTCCCCTGGCCAGCTTGATCACAAACCCGCCGTCCTTCGCCGACCGGCTTTTCTCCACCGCGGCATTCATCCGGTCCCGGACATCAAAAACCGTATCCGTCAGGTCAAAAAGGATCCGCACCGCATCCTCATGGCTGCTGGTATCCTGGGGATTTTTCAGCACGGTATAGGAAATGGAGCAGTTGTTCCGGGCGAAATACTGCTTGTTGAAGATAAACCGGTTGACCTCCGGATTCCTGCCGACAGCCCGGACATAGGCGGCCGCCAGGATCTGCATGAAGGTAATCTTCTCCCCTTCCCGGCTTTTCTGCGCAATGTAGCGGCTCAGCTTTTCATAATCTGCTTTGTGTTCCAGGAACACCTGCGCGTCACAGCGCATCGGCATCAGATAAGGAGTCATCTGTACAATAGGATCCAGCTTCTTTACTCGTCTTCCGTCAGGCCTGCGTCCGAACATGGGTTCATCCTCCTCATTTTTGTTTAAATTCAAGGCTGATCATTGACACGATTATGATTCTATACAGAGCCTTTTGCTTATCATTTGTAATCATATCATCCTGTATACAGCTGTGTCCATATAGTTCCAAAATGAAGAAACCGGACACCCTTCAAAGGTGTCCGGTTTCATTTCAGCTGCCGCTTTGTCAGTTCAGGCAGCACCGGTTGTCCGCAAGGCATTCCACGCCCGAAGAGGCCTGATCCATTCCCGGATTCCGGTTTGTCATGACCACGGAGATGTCCTCCGTATCGTATTTCATTTTCAGTATGCACTGGCCGTTTTCTCCCCAGCCCCGGGATGCCAGCGTGTTATCGCCTTCCACGAACAGCCCCAGGCCGGTCCACGGGAAGCCTTCCACCGGTGCGGCCATTTCCTCCGCGTCTTCTTTTCCCAGGAAACCGCTCCTGCCCTGCAGGGCGGTGATAAACTCCTTCGCGATCAGGGCCAGATCCGTTGGTGTGCTCCACAGCCCGGAAGCCGCCAGGTCCGGAACCCGGGGATATTTTCCCGGAATAAGCCGGTTCTGATCATCATAGCCTGCTGCCATCCGCCCGGTTTTCTCAAAGGCTTCCACATTCGCGGGAGAGGCGAAAAACGTATTCTTCAGGCCCAGGGGTTCAAAAATAATCTCCCGCACCAGGTCGGCATATTCCTTCCCGGTGACCTCCTGGAGCATCAGCTGCAGAACACAGTAGCCCGCGTCTGAGTATTCAAAGGCTGTTCCCTGCGGTTTTTCCTCCCGGACGGGACGGTTGTTGTAGGCCGTCTTTCCCTCCAGGATGTCCGTCAGGGTCACTTCCGGATCGTTGCGGCGGAGTCCGTAAAAAGCGTCCTCTCCGTCCAGAATTCCGCCTGTGTGGCACAGGAGCGACCGGATGCTTGCGCTGCTCCCGCTTCCGTCCGTTTTCAGCAGCTTCCACCCCTTCAGGTAATCATTCACCGGTTTGTCTGTATCGATCCGCTTCTGTTCCCGCAGTTTCATCACGCAGAGGGCCGTAATGAACTTGGAGATCGAGCATGCCGGAAACATCGTGTTCTCATCCACCGGAATATGGCTTTCCCGGTCCGCGGTTCCGTAATACTCTGTTGTGATCTTTCCTTCCGCGTTCATCCACGCGCAGCTGATCCCCGGGAATCTTTCCGTCATTTGCGTTTTCATTCTGGCACCTCGCATTCATCATTTTTACAAACAGATCATAACATACCGCGCGGAAAAATACCTGTCCGGCTTTGCGGAAAAGCGGCAGCTGCCGGATACAAACGCTGTATTCGCATATTAAAGGATTGTATTTTACTTTTTTCATCCTGTATTGCACAGTTCGTTCAGGATATGATACAACTGACATAGTGGAAACAAACAGTTCTCTTTATCTGATCGTGACAGGTTAAGGATACCGATGAAGCATATCAACCGTGAGGAGGACAGAGTGTGAACAGATCCGACATGATACGTTCCCTGAAATCTTTTTTCAGGCTGCTGTTTCAGAAAACCCTTCCCCTGTATATACTGGCCCCGGCTGTATGCCTGTATTTCCTACGCCGGCCGATCGGAAACGCGGTCCGCGCTTCCGGTTCCGCCGCTTACCTGATTCTTCTGGCTGCCCTGGCTGCCGTATGCGTCAACTGGCTCGTGTATGCCGTCCTTCACCGGAAACAGCCTTCTCTTCTGGTCTATGCCTACGGTGTTTTCTGTATACTCCTCGTACACCTGATTGAGTATACCGCCCTTCCGGCTTATACACCCCTGGCCTCCGGCCTGGCGATTGTCGGCGGCTGCCTGGTCTTTGTCTTCCTGTTCCTGCTCAGCTTCTGGCTTTCCGACCGCAACACCCGGCTCTCCCGCGTGATCGCCGTCGGGCTCTGGATCGCCATCGGTGTGATTGCCTTCTTCATGCTGACCCAGATCCTCCGGGATATTGAGATCAAAAAAGTGACCTCCGATACCTGGTTCACCCTCCTGCTTCTGATTGCCCTGATCCCGGCCGCTTTTGCGTATAAAATCCGCTCAGCCTTCCGCCGCTCCAGGTTCCGCCGCAGAGCAACCGGCCTGGCTGCCGGATACATTGTGCAGCTCATCGGCGAAACCCGCCTGGATCTTGATCAGGATCCTGTTACGGATTATCATGCCCGGATTCAGTACACTGTTGATGATGTTCTTTATGAGACACGCGCTGAAATCTACAAACTGACCATGCGCTGGCTCGGCAAAAAGGCGCTCGTAGGCCAGGAAATTGCCGTTCATTATGATCCGGCAAATCCTGGGGACGCGTACGCGGACCGGATTGACAGGCATTTCCTGGACGGTCTGGAGCAGGACGAATCTGATCCGGAGGAACCTTCTTCCGCCCCGGCGGAGGAATCAGCGGAAGAATCCCCGTAAGCTCCTTCCGCACGCAAAAACGGATACGCATCATGCGTATCCGTTTTTTTCTCCGTTGATCCGGGGCACAGCGGACAAAAGTCCGCAGGAAACATCAGGAAACTCTTTCAGAAACCTGTTACCCTGATCCCGAAAGAAATGAAGGAGGGATCAGGAATGATGATCATCAGCCGCTGGGAAAACATGGGACCGGAATGGAAAACGGAGGAGATCTTCCGGATCCGGGAGCTCCTGAAAGAGAATCGCATTCCCTTCAGGATGCCGGCTTCGGATCTTTTTTGCGCAAGCGTCTTCCATATGCCCGATAAAGACAAAAGATGGAGCATCCTGATCCGGGAAAAGGACCGTCCGGAAGCCGCCGCGCTGCTGATCCGGGAAGGCCTGGCAGACAAGAACCTGCTGCCGGATTTTGCAGAAGAGCCCTGCCGGCCTGAAAGTGCCGGGCACAGAACATCCGGAAAAGAAAAAAGCTTCCCTGTTATTTCATCGGAAAGCTTTTCTAAAAAACTGTTATACGTCGCTCAGGCTGCCGGCACTTCCTCTGCTTCAGCGAACCACTCATTGAGCATCCGGTCCAGCATTTCATCATCGAAATACGGAGAATAATCGCCGGAAGAAAGCCGGGGATTCAAAGTCAGCGATTCATCAGCTTCTATCCGTTCAATAGGAAGATCCGTCCTGCATCCGTCTTCAACAGATGTACCGTCCTGGTTGCGGAACGTGCTCGGGGCACTGGACATCATGAACACAGCGCCGCTTGAAAGCACCGCAATCTGCACGCCGCACGCGCCGCCGCCTGACGGCTCGCCCAGCAGAACAGCGCCATGCTCCTGCATCATAATCGGGAAAATATTGCCGCAGGAGAACGAAAGCCTGGTGGTCAGGACTCCATAGTTGAAGTTGTACTGCACTTCTTTGTCCTTTTCATCAATCACGCCGTCCAGGTTCCCGTCTGTATAAATCTTTACCCGCTCATGCTGCCCGGTCAGGGCATTGTAAACCCGCAGGTTGTCTTCCCCGATGGCCAGGTCCGTTATAGCCATCAGGACATCACTGTCCCCGCCGACGTTGGCGGAAAGATCAAACAGGATATTCTTTATGGCCGGGTTTTCCGAAGCCCGCTTAAGACCTGTCCAGGTAATGCCGTAGCTGTCCGTCGGGATCTCTCCCTCCCCAGCATAATATGCCAGCCAGCCAGCCTTATCCGGATAGAAATTGTCAATCCGGATAATGGCGGTGCTGCCGCACTCCCGGTAAACCTCGTCCCCCCAGGCCGCGGCCCTTGTCTTAGTAATCGGCTCCAGCAGAAGATACTGGCGGTATACGCCTGAAGTCCCGATGAGACCGCTTCCAAGTTCAGCCATGATATGAAAAGCTATCGTCATATTGAGGCTGCTGCCGCTGATCAGGTCCGAAATGCCGCTGAACAGGGTATGTCCGTCATCCAGCTGCTGGAAAAAAAGTTTGCTCATACCGGTCAGGTATTCCGCCATATCGGGCGACAGCAGTTTCTCCCGTATGGTTTCTCCCTCTCCGTCCGGCAGGTCCTTCAGAGCCCCGTCCAGCCCTTTTTCGGCGATCGCCCCGTCCAGCGGCGCCGTACCGGGATGCCCGAAGAAGTAGTCCAGGATAAAGCATAGCTCTCCGTAACTCTCGCGGATTTCATCCTCTTCCCGCAGGGCTTCCCCGTTCAGGAGGGCACGCATCCGCTCGCTTTCGTAATATCCCGCTGGGAGAGCGGCCATGTTTTCCAGGTCCAGTGTCGGTTTAAAAACCTTTTCCCCGTTATAAAGGAGATAATCGTATGAACCGTTCATAAACAG
>JAGAAC010000019.1 GCA_017615475.1 Clostridia bacterium | reverse complement strand
TCCAAGGGCGCCCGCGCCTATGCCAACCACACCTACCTGGTCAAGCTGGTTGAGGCTGCTGTGATCGAGAATCCTGAAATCCCGATCGCTCTGCACCTGGACCACGGTGACAGCTTTGAACTCTGCAAGAGCTGCATCGACGGCGGTTTCACTTCCGTCATGATCGACGCTTCCTCCAAGCCCTACGAAGAGAACATCGCCCTGACCCGCAAGGTCGTTGAGTACGCTCACGATCACGGTGTTGTGGTCGAAGCCGAACTGGGCACCCTGGCCGGCGTTGAAGACGAAGTTTCCGTTGATGCCGACAAGGCTATGTACACCCATCCCGAAGAAGTGGTCGACTTTGCGACCCGCACCGGCTGCGACTCCCTGGCCATCGCCATCGGCACCAGCCACGGCGCCTACAAGTTCAAGCCCGGCACCAAGCCCCAGCTCCGGTTTGACGTTCTCGAAGAGTGCGCCAAGCAGCTGCCCGGCTTCCCGATCGTGCTCCACGGTTCTTCTTCCGTGCCGCAGGAATTCGTTGCCGAGATCAACAAGTACGGCGGAAACATGCCCGGTGCCATCGGCATTCCGGAAGAGCAGCTCCGTCAGGCCGCCCGCAGCGCTGTCTGCAAAATCAACATCGACTCCGACATCCGTCTGGCCATGACCGCTGTGATCCGTAAGTACTTTGCGGAGCATCCGGATCATTTCGATCCCCGCCAGTACCTCAAGCCCGCCCGTCAGGCTGTGAAGGACATGGTCGCTCACAAGATCGTGGACGTGCTCGGCTGCAACGGCAAAGCCTGATCCTTTCCCCTGTAAAACACTCAGCGGCTTCCGGAATTCCGGAAGCCGCTGTTCTTTTGCCTTTTATGCTGTTTATCGGTTTTTGGTGCCTACATAAATCACTTCAGGCTGGGGTTCATAAGTGTCTGTGTAAAGGTACTTCCTGTCCGTCAGGAACGCGCCGGTGTATTCCACCAGGTACACGTTTACTTTCATACCGTCCCTGGCTTCCACAACCGTGACCTGTTCATCCTTGTAGGTGGTGTACTCACCGTTGGTGTCCTTTTTGTACTTGGGTTTCTGGGTATTGATGATCGTTTCGGCTATTTCAGATTCCAGTTCATACCGCACATCGCCCCGGTAAAGCCCGTAGATATCCACCCGGGTTCTCAGGGCGCTCTTTTTCTTGGCGTCCGGATCCCGTTCCACCACAGCAGTGATATAGATATTGCCGTCTGTGTTGTTTTTGAAAACCAGGTCTTTCCGGTCCCAGTATACGGTGGCGTCCAGTCCGTAATCCGCGTAGGAAACCTTGTCATTGTGGAAATACCGCTTCGTCACGTTCAGTCCGGCCTTCAACGCGGCCTGGTAAACTGTTGTGCTTGCCTGGCAGGCACCGCCGCCGACCCCTGTAACATGTTCACCTGAAACATATTCAATCGCTTCATAGAATCCGCGTGACAGTGAGCGTTCTCCCACAACCTTGTTAAAGCTGAAGGTTTGTCCCGGCTCCAGCACTGTGCCGCTGATAAACTCAAAAGCCCGTGCAATGTTCTTGTTACGCTCGTCGGAGGAATGATGGTCAATCTTCGTGGTCGCCTCTGCCCGCAGCACGCATCTGCTTTTCAGGTCGTTGACCCGCACTGCCGGCGCAATGGATTCGGGAGTGATTTCCACCGTTCCCGTTTCCATGGTGGAAGCCATCTGATAAAGCCTTTCCTTCAGCGGTTCTGTGTCAAGGCTCCTGCCGTATGCTTCGTCTTCAAATAGAAAAGGATAGCTTTCAGACGGAACAAAGGTCATGGTGGCATCCCGGGCCGGTGTATCAATGGCTGCCTTTATTTCGGCCAGCTTCCGGTCTATGACCGATGTGTCCCCTTCCGGCTTGGCTGTATAGTCATTGTAGGGTTCCTGTTCCAGCCGCAGCATTTCTTCATACCGCTGTTCGGCTGTTCCCGTATGTCCCTGTGCCCAGGCCTGTGTCAGTACGGCGGAAGTGTCCACGGCGAAACCCAGCATATCCGCGTTGATTTCGCCCAGTACCTCTCCGTTGAAGGTCAGCTGAACCTTCCAGTTGTCATGCTGCTGCCGGATCTGTGATTCCACAGAGTTTTGCGCCTGCTGCGGTGTCATGCCGCCCAGGTGGATACCGTCCACGTAGACGCCCGGGCAGAACAATCCGTCATAGGGAGTTATCTTTTCATTGATGGTCTTTGTTTCTATATGGTTGCTGACGGCAAAATATCCGCCTGTTCCCAGGGCCGCTGCCAGCAGCGTGCACGCCAGGACTGTCAGGATGGTATGCTTCTTTTTCTTCGGTTTCGGTTGTTTGCCGCTGCCGCTTCCGTAGGCGGGTGTATATCCGCGCTGTCCGCCGTTGACTGGCTGCTGCTGATAATACATCTGCTGGGACTGCTGCGGCTGGTAGTATCCTTGCTGGGGTTGTTGCGGCTGCTGCGGGGCATAATATCCGCCGTAGGGATTCTGCTGGTTCTGCGTGCCGTAGCATCTCTGCGGAGCCTGCTGCCAGCCGGGCATCTGCTGCGGCTGGCCCGCGCCGTTTGGAATATATCCCCGCCGGGGCCCGGAGGAAGCATTGTTCATCATGGTCCTTGCGGCATCTTCCACGCGCTGCGGAATCTGGGATCCGTTTGCCTGGCTGGCCCGTCCCTGCCTTCGTCCGGCCATGTACGCTCCCTCCTTTCCCCTGTATTGATTGTTATTGGGTATCAGGCTTCCGTCACTTCTTCCGTTTTTTCTTCAGCCTGTTCCGTCGGATCATTCATGGCTTCCGGCTGTTCTGCCGGCTTTGCTTCAACAGCGGTTTCCTGCTGTGCTTCCCTGCTCTCCGCGATGATCTCGGCAGCGGTCCTGGGCTTGTTTTCCTTTGTTCCCTCAGGAATCCTGCCCGTTTCCATCAGTTCAACAAACTCTGCGCGGTTCAGCGTTTCCTGCTCAAGCAGGGCCTGGGTCAGGGTTTCAAGTCTGTCGCGGTGGTCTGTCAGGATCTTCTTTGCCTTTTCATAGCACCTTGCCAGGATATCTGCCACTTCGCGGTCGATCTTGGCGGCGATTTCTTCGCTGTATTCACGGCTTTGGCCGAATTCCATGCCGACGAAAACTTCCTGGTCGCTTCCCAGGTAGATGGTGCCGATGTTATCGCTCATGCCGAACTGGGTAACCATTTTCCGGCAGATTTCAGTAGCCCGCTTCAGGTCACTGGAGGAACCGGTATAGATTTCGCCCAGGCCGACTTCTTCAGCGGCGTGTCCGCCCAGCATCATGGTAATCTGGTCAAACAGCTGGCTGCGGCTCATGTTGTCATGCTCCTCAGCAGGCAGCGCCAGGGTATGGCCTGCAGCCTGTCCCCGCGGCACAATCGTGATCAGGTGGACTTCATCGCAGCCTTCCAGCAGGTGGCCAACAATGGCGTGTCCGCCCTCATGGATGGCCACCATCCGGCGGTCTTTTTCGTTGACCTTGTGGCTCTTCTTTTCGGGGCCCATCTGAACCCGTGCAATCGCGTCGATCAGCAGCTGCTGGTCAATCTTTTTCTTTCGTGCCCGGGCCGCCAGGATGGCAGCCTCGTTCATCACGTTTTCAAGGTCAGCACCGGTTGCGAAAGGCATCCGCTTGGCAATATTGTCGAGGTCTACATTTTCATCCAGCTTTTTGCCCTTGCTGTGAACCTTCAGGATCGCCACGCGCCCGTTCTGGTCCGGATAATTCACGGTCACCTGGCGGTCAAAACGGCCGGGGCGCATCAGGGCCGGATCCAGGATATCCCTGCGGTTGGTGGCAGCCATCACGATGATGCCTTCATTCACCGCGAAACCGTCCATCTCAACCAGCAGCTGGTTCAGCGTCTGTTCGCGTTCATCGTGTCCGCCGCCCAGGCCCGCGCCGCGGTGACGGCCGACGGCATCGATCTCATCTATAAAAACGATTGCCGGGGCAACTTTCTTCGCCTGGTCAAACAAATCGCGCACACGGCTGGCGCCGACACCGACGAACATTTCCACGAAGTCGCTGCCGCTGATGGAGAAGAAGGGTACGCCCGCCTCTCCGGCAACCGCCTTGGCCAGCAGGGTTTTACCGGTTCCGGGAGGGCCTACAAGCAGTACACCCTTGGGGATCCGTGCTCCCAGTTCTGTATAGCTGCGGGGATTCTTAAGGAAGTCCACCATTTCTTGCAGTTCTTCCTTTTCCTCGTCCGCGCCGGCCACGTCCGCGAAGGTAATCTTATTCTTGGTCGGATCCTGCATCCGCGCGCGGCTCTTGCCGAAAGACATCACCTTTCCGCCGCCGCCCGCCTGGGACCGGATCATCACAAACCAGATCACACCCATAATGCCGAGCATAATCAGGTAAGGCAGCAAATCATACCACCAGGGCACTACCACCGGTGCGCGGTATTCCAGGTCAAAGGACAACTGGTCCACCGTCATCTTGTCCAGGCTTACGCCCTTCTTATTCGCCTCAATCTGCCGGGCCGTTTCCAGGAAATCGGAACCGATGGTGGTTTCGAAGTCATAGTTGCGTTCCGGGAAATCGTCCCTCAGCACAGTCGTGGAGTTTGTCAGGCCGACCAGGGAGTTGTTG
>JAGAAC010000113.1 GCA_017615475.1 Clostridia bacterium | reverse complement strand
GAATCATAGATGAAAGCGTGGCCGTCCAGTTCGGGATCCAGGAGGATCTCCCAGCCCTTTTCCTCCACCTTTTCGGGGTCGATCTTCGTGGTGTCATAGCACAGCACCACGTTCTGCCACAGGTAAGGCGCGCTGTAGGTGTTGTCCGGATCGAAGTAGAGGTTCTTCATGCTGTCATCCAGCTGATCCAGGTTGGTGACGATTTCCTTGTCCAGGGGCAGAACCCGTTCCTCTTTGATCAGGCGGTCGATCATATAATCGCTGGTGACTACCACGTCATAGGACGCGCCGGTCTGCAGCTTGGTATACATTTCTTCCGGATTGCTGTTCAGGGAGTAATTGATCCGGACGCCGAATTCCTTTTCGAAGTTATAAATGACCTGTTCATCAATATACTCGCCGTAATTGAACACGTTCAGGGTTCCGTCCGCCAGGGAGCACAGCGGGACGCACAGCAGGCAGATGAGCAGCAGGGCAGAGATCAGTTTCTTGGACATTTCAGGGTTCCTCCTTTTGGGCTTTTTTATCTTTAATGACGGGCACCAGGTTCACAACGATGAGAATCAGGGTGACCGCCACAACGATCAGGGATGCCATGGCGTTAACGCTCAGATTATACCTCTTCATGGAGTAAACGTACATGGAAATATTATTAATTCCTGCACTGGCGTTGAAGTAGGAAACGACGAAGTCGTCCAGGGACATGCTGAATGCGATCAGCGCGCCGGTCAGGATGGCCGGGGAAATCTGGGGAATAATCACCCGGGTCAGCGCCTTAAAGGGTGTGGCCCCCAGATCCAGCGCCGCCTCCGCCACGTTGTCATCCAGCTGGCGAAGCTTCGGCATAACCGACAGGATGACGTAGGGTATACAGAAGGAGATGTGGCTGAGAATCAGTGTCAGCATGCCGCCCTGCAGTTTGATGGACATGAACAGGAGCATCAGGCCGATGGCTGTGACGATATCCGGATTCAGGACCGGCAGGTTGTTGACTTCCAGCACAATGCTGCGGATCAGCCGCTTCGCCTTGGACAGGCCGATGGCGGCGACGGTGCCGAGAACGGTGGAAACCGCCGTGGAGATTACCGCAACAATCAGGGTGACGTAAATGCTTTCCAGCATCGTCCGGTCTTTGAACATGCTCTCATACCAGCGAAGGGAAAAGCCGGTGAAGTTGGTCTGGGATTTTCCCGCGTTGAAGGAGAACAGCACCAGATAAACAATAGGCAGGTAGACAAACAGCAGGATCAGAACCAGATACGAAGAAGAAAGCACGCGGGGCAACAGTTTTCCGGACTTTTTCCGCATGGGTTCGCCGGAACTGTCCTCAGGCCGTTTGCTTTTGGCAAGATCCAGCTCGGATTTTGCGATCATTGTAACTCCGGCCAGCCTTTTATTACTTGCGTTTGCTCCCATAATCTCAGTCCTCCTGTGCGCTGCGATCCAGCTTCTTGGTCGCCCACATAGCCGCGATGATGATCAGAGCCATGATCAGGGAGATAGCACTGCCGTAGTTCCAGTCACCGATAACCAGCATGTGCGTTTCAATCAGGTTACCGATCAGCACATAGTCACCGCCGCCCAGCATCTTCGGAATGACGAAGCTGGACACGGCGGGCAGGAATACCAGGGTGATGCCGGAGATAATGCCGGGCACGCTCAGGGGCAGGGTGACCTTCAGGAAAGATTTCACCTTGTTGGCGCCCAGGTCGTGGGCGGCTACCAGCAGGTTGGGATCCAGCTTGGCAATGGCCGTATGGATCTGGATGATCATAAAGGGCAGGAAGTCATAGACCATGCCGATGAACACCCGCAGCTCGCTGGAGAAATCGAAGTTCAGCAGAATGCCGCGCCAGGCATAGGTTTTCAGCAGCATGTTGATCCACATGGGCAGGGTCAGCAGCAGGGTCATCAGGGTCTGCATCCTGTCGGAGAGGTTCGCGATGAACAGGGCTGCCGGATAGCCGATCAGCAGGCAGAAAACCGTGGTCAGGAGGGCAATGCGCAGGCTGGTCAGCAGAACCCGGATAAAGTCCGGATCCCGGAAGAACCGGGCGAAGTTGTCCAGCGTGAACTGGAAGGTGAGGGTGCTGTTGCCGGAGGTCGTGATCGCGTAAAGGAAGATCATGAGCATCGGGGCAACAATGAAGATTCCGATCCAGAGGATGTAGGGGTAGCTCATCCGGAAGAAGGATTTCATTCCACCACCGCCTTATGCATCACATGGATATCATCCGGCCCGAAGAGCAGGCCGACCTTGTCACCGGCTTCGTGGTGGGAAGTGGTTTCCACTTTGTATTCCCTGCCCTGGGTGGCAAAGGTGATATCGTAGGAGCCTTCTTTGATATCCGCGGGATCGAAGTCGAACTTGACGTCCGTAATGTCGATGGAGGAGTCATCCTGCAGGTTCCAGGCTTCAGCGCTGGCCCAGGTCTTCAGGTCGGTGGAGATGGCCATGGATTCCTGGATTTCATCCGGGGTAATGAAGAAGTCCAGGGCGCTGATGCCGATGTTATGCCGGGCGTCTTCCACGTATTCGGGATGGATCACGTAGACCTTGACGGTCACTTCGGTATGCTTTTCCGTACCGAAGGTGATGGAGTAAACACCGGGCTTGTTTTCAATGTTGTGGCTGACGTGGGTAAGGGAGATATCGCGGTCATCCTCGCCCCAGGCCTGGGCGTTGGCGATGGAGATGAAGTCCGCATCGGTCATTTCCTTGTTCACCAGGTCATCGGAGTCGACGTAGAAGTCGTTGGCGCTGATCTTTTCGCCGGCTTCCTCGTTCACGATATCATGCTGGGTCACCACGTGCATTTTCACGGTCTTGCTGGTACCGGTCTTGGTTTCCACCATCAGTTCATAATGGACGCCTTTGAACAGCACACTCTTGACCTCGCCGCGCATGACGCCTTCCCGGGGCTTCACGATGGCGATGTCTTCCGGACGGATCAGCACGTCAACCGGCTCGTTCTGCCGGAAACCGAAGTCCGTGCACTCAAAGGTTTTATCATCGAAACGGACCTTGTAGTCCGCCAGCATGGTGCCTTCCATGATGTTGCTCTCGCCGATGAAGCGGGCGACATAGGTGTTGACCGGCTCGTTGTAGATCTCCAGCGGGGTGCCGATCTGCTCGATGGCGCCGGCGTTCATGACTACGATCTTGTCGCTCATGGTCAGGGCTTCTTCCTGGTCATGGGTGACGAAGATGAAGGTAATGCCGACCTCCTGCTGGATGCGCTTCAGTTCCCGCTGCATCTCCTTGCGCAGCTTCAGGTCCAGGGCGCCGAGGGGTTCGTCCAGCAGCAGGACGTTCGGCTCGTTCACCAGGGCGCGGGCGATGGCAACACGCTGCTGCTGGCCGCCGGAGAGCTTGGTGACGTTGCGCTTTTCATAGCCTTCCAGGTTCACCAGCGAAAGCATACGATTGACTTTCTGGGTGATGATGTCGTTCGGCAGCTTTTTGATGCGCAGGCCGAAGGCAATGTTTTCAAAAACATTCAGATGCGGAAACAGGGCGTAGCGCTGGAAAACGGTATTGATTTCCCGCTTGTAGGCAGGTACGTTGTCGATGCACTGGCCGTCAAAGATGACCGTGCCTTCGTCCTGCTCAAGGAAACCGCCCAGGATACGCAGCAGCGTTGTTTTGCCGCAGCCGGAGGGACCCAGCAGTGTCACAAATTCGTTTTCGTAAATGTTCAGATTGACACCCTTAAGCACGATCTGGCCGTCAAAATTCTTGACGATGTTCCGGAATTCAATCAGTTTCCGCATGCCGCATCTCTCCTTTGAATTGTTCCCATAAAAGTACATTTTAAATCATACACAAAATAGGAAAGAATACAACAGATTCATTTAAAAAATACAAGAAGAAAAATGGGGGAAATTGAATAATTCATAATTTATAATTCATAATTCATAATGGCGGAAAAAACAGCACGATGTGCTGTTTTTTGATTTGATGGATTGATGCCATGGTTGAGTGCCTTTGGATGATACGGTGAGAATAAGGCCCCGGAGGAGATTTCTCCGCTCCGCCTGCGGCTCCGGTCGAAATGACAACGGAGGGTGTGACTGCTTGGTTCCCATGGCTATGGGAATAATCTGAATTCGTGGGAGATCCTTCGACGCCCCGGGGCTGATACCCGCAACTTCAATCATCGCGACTGTCTCCCAGACAGATCGCTCGTTTCAGTTGACCTCAGAATCGATGAGATTTCCTCCACTGGAGGTCATCGGTTCTTCG
>JAGAAC010000112.1 GCA_017615475.1 Clostridia bacterium | reverse complement strand
TCCTGCAGCTGCATGTTGCCGTCCACGATCAGGGTGCCGTCTTCCTGTTCAACAACCTCTTCGCTGACCTCATCGTGCTCGTCATAGATCTCGCCGACCAGTTCCTCCAGCACGTCCTCCATCGTCACAATGCCGTCCGTGCCGCCGTACTCATCCAGCAGGATTATCAGGTGCGTCTGGGAAGTCCGGAACAGCTTCAGCAGGTTGCTGATGGACAGGGTTGCCGGCGCGAAAACCGGTTCCTTCATGATCTTTGTGATGTCTGTAACACCCTCATGGGTCAGCTTGTAGAAATCCTTCTCATGCAGGATTCCGACAATATGGTCCAGGTCTTCGTGGTACACGGGGATCCGGGAGAACCAGGTATCACGGAACACGTCTGCTGCGGTTTCAATGGTCGCCGTATCCTCCAGGGCGGTCACGTCCACCCGGGGCGTCATGATGTCAGCGGCGTTCTGATCGTTGAACTCGATAGCGGAGCGGATCAGTTCTCCCTCTTCCTCTTCGATATCGCCTTCGGTCTGCGCCTCGTCGATCATGGTCATCAATTCTTCTTCAATCTGGCTTTCTTCCTGTGCGGGCTTGACAAGCTTCGCCAGCAGCTTCCGCCACAGGGCAAACAGCCAGTCCAGGGGCTTCAGGACCGTCACCAGGAAACGGATCACCGGGCTTACGGACATGGCGTATTTCTCCGGCTGCTGCTTGGCCAGCGTCTTGGGGCCGACCTCGCCGAGGAACAGAACCAGCACCGTCATCATCACCGAAGCGATAGTGGTGGCCAGGTCTTCCTGTCCGGGTAAAATGCGCGTGGTGAACAACAGGGTCGCAATCGCTGTACCCACGATGTTCACCAGGTTATTGCCGATCAGCACAGTTGTGATCAGAGAGTCATATTTTTCAAGCAAGCTGAGGGCGATCTGGGCCTTTTCCTTCCGGGGACCGTCTACAGTCTTCAGTTTGACCCGGTTACAGGCAGAATAGGCCGTTTCCGTCGCGGAAAAGAACGCCGAAAGCACGATACACAGGATCAGGGCAAGCCATAGACCCATGATAATGATTCAATCCTTTCAGAAACACACTCTTGTCTGTAAATGCCTGTTCCGCGGTTGCGAAACAAGTGGATTATACCATGGAAACCCTTGATTTGCAACAATACCGGAGGTTGTGCATTCCCCTGGAGTATGGTATCATAAGGTTTGTCTGAACCGTGAACCGTATAAATGGAGAGAATACAGGACCTTCACCGCCCTTACACCGCGGAGGGACCGGATCATGCATCACGCCCGTCCCGTCTGCGATGCCGGCAAAACCAGCCGGAATCTGCAACCCCGAAAAATAAGTATCGTTATTTTTCACTTTTTGCAATGTATTTTCATCCTCTTTTATCTTACTATATTCTCAGATAAATCAAAGGAAAGGAGGCATCCGGATAATGGATCCGTTCGCATGGAATCTGATCATGATCCTTGGTTTCGTAATCGGCTCCGGTCTCATCATCGCGGAAGCCTACATCCCCGGCTTCGGGGTCGCCGGCATCTGCGGCATTATTCTGGAGATTGGTGCCCTTTACTGCTGCTGGCAGGCGCATGGCATCGCCGCGGCACTGCTCGCCTTTGTGTGCGTGCTTCTGCTGATCGGCCTGGCCATCTTCCTCTCCTACAGAAGCGCCATGAATGGCCGGCTGAGCAGGAGCCATCTTGTGTTGAAAGACACTGAGGAAGCTTCTGCTGACAATAAGCAGGATCACTGGATCGGCATGGAAGGCATCGCGGTTACCGCGCTGCGTCCCGCCGGACAGATCGAGATCAGCGGCACCCGCCTGAACGCCGCCAGCTCCGGGGACTTTATTGAAAGAGGCACCCCCGTCCTGGTCACAGGCACAGAAGGCGATCACTACGTTATCCGCAAAAAGGACTAACCCCGTTACGTACTCAGAGAAATTGAAGGGAGAATCAACATTTATGGAATCTGCTGTCTTAATCCCGATTATCGTGGTCGTTGTGCTGATTGCACTGGCCATCTTCCTGCACTTCGTTCCCATGGGCCTGTGGATTTCGGCCCTGGCCAGCGGTGTGCATATCCCGATCAGCGCGCTCATCGGTATGCGGATCCGCCGCATCCAGCCCCAGCGCCTGGTTTACCCCCTGATCAAGGCCAATAAAGCCGGCCTGAACCTGACCATCAGCCAGCTGGAAACCCACTACCTGGCCGGCGGTAATGTTGACCGCGTTATCAACGCCCTGATTGCCGCCCAGCGCGCCAACATCGACATGGCCTTTGAAAAAGCCTGCGCCATCGACCTGGCCGGCCGTGATGTTTTCCAGGCTGTGCAGATGAGCGTTACCCCGAAAGTCATTGAAACCCCTGTGGTCGCCGCTATCGCGAAAGACGGTATTGAACTGCGGGCCAAAGCCCGGGTTACCGTGAGAACCAACATCGAACGCCTGGTCGGCGGCGCCGGTGAAGAAACCGTTATCGCCCGTGTAGGCGAAGGTATTGTTACCACCGTCGGTTCCGCTGAAACCCACAAGCAGGTGCTTGAGAATCCTGACCTGATCAGCCGCACCGTACT
>JAGAAC010000018.1 GCA_017615475.1 Clostridia bacterium | reverse complement strand
TTCAGAACATGCGTGAACAATGCTTCCTCACCGCTGCGGTGCAGAATATAAAGAGGCTGGCAATGGCAGGTTGAGTGCCTGCTCTCTCAACAACAAAATGCCTATCTCCTTTCAGAAATAGGCACTTTGTTGATGGTCTGAGCTCTCCTGTCCGGAGACCTTTCATATCAATCCAAAGGGCAGGGGCGGCGCAATCGCACGCCGTACAATCCCGGCATGCCGCACATCCCTGCCGCCCGAAGCAAAGAGGGAACCACCCCTAAGGAGATTGTTCCAGTAAGAGCCCACAGCCTTGCAACGAGTACGGACCAGCCGACAGATCAGGCCTACGGATTAGCTGTCCGTGCCTTACTCTGCCGCTGGTCCTGCCTGCTTTCGTCCTGCCGCGTCCGCAGGTCTTATCAGGACGTCTCTGGGCGGTTTACAAGATGCCCTTTGACAATTGTGAGCATTAATTCATATACCGGGAACGAACCGTTCCACGTCCCGTCCGGCTTCTTCCGAATCATCCCACCATTCCTCATTTCTGACTGCATCGGATGACCAGGATATCCTCCACAGTCACGCCAAGAACATATGCCAGCGCCGCCAGGTTTTCAACCGTAGGGAGGGTTTCTCCCCGCTGCCATTTATAGATAGCCTGCGGCGTCGCGAAACCGAACATATTTTGCAGTTCACGGACTGAGATGCCGGATTTCCGGCGAAGAGCATTGATATTCCGTCCAGTGAGTTTCAGATCAACAACTGGAATAACCACGGGGACAAACCCTCCTTTCTGATACAGTACTGCCGGCCTGATTCGAACAGGCAGCCGCCGGTTTATAAGACCGGAACTCTTGCCACTTGAGTTACGGCAGCATACAGGGCCTTTGACAGAGCCTGAACAACAACGCTTGTCATACGAAAGTGTCACTTTTCCTTGAACAGTTAAGGGAAAAGAAAAATCCGTCCATTCGCAGCGGAATGGACGGACAGAGATTCGTTGCCTCTGTTCTACAGGAGGCTCCTCTTTCCAATGAGCCCTTCATTCCGCGCGCAAACACAGACACATCCGCGATTTGAATGTGTAAATCCTATCGTCTTTATGCTTTTGCGGGTTTGCTGTTGAACCATGGACTTCATTGGCGTGAGCTCCTCCTTTCTGTTTTGATGCATCTCATACTACCATGAATAAAATCGTTTGTCACTGTCCTTGCAGGACACTGGAAATTGCTTCCCTGTTCAGGACGGATTCTATCACGGAACATATGTGAAAAGGTCTCCCGCGAAGAGACTTTTATTCCGGTACGAATCCATCCAGATCCTTAAGATCAAAGGAATCCATCAGGTAATTCACGCTGGCCAGATCCCAGATCTTCTTTTCCAGGCAGAACAGCACAACCAGATCCGCGGGATCGGAAGGTGAAAAGGAATACCCGGCCAGCTGCATCAGATCATTGGCTTCATCACAGTTCAGTTTCAGTCCCAGGCAGCATTTCATGGCGGTGTTACGGGAGGGTTTGTACAGATAATCCGACCTGATCTTGTGAAACGTCCGCTTATCAATTCCTGCCGGAACATAAAAAGCAGATGCTTTCGTATACTTTTCCCTGACCATCCGCATGACTTCCGAACTGAAGGTTTTTGTGACGGACTTCTTCTTTTCCCAGGAATGGTAATACCGTTTCATGGCAGGGCTGTCCAGCAAAGCCGGATCCTTCCGCATCTCATCCATGCTGAACGGCATTCTGTCTTTATCCGATTCATCCAGGATTTTATCCGCCCTGCTGTAACGGATACTTTCCGGAGGCTCCGGCGGAAGAGAATATGTGACTTTGTCTTCATGCCCTGGTTTGTAGTGTTCTCTGGCATACGCGTACAATTCCGGCAGATATTTATCAATATCAGCCGCAGGCACGTCTGTCTTTGCTCTGAACATTCTGCCCTCCGTTTATCATGGAAGAAATAAACAATCTTTGTCAAATTATAGCATTCAGTCCAGACCGGGGACAAGTACATTGACTATCTGGATCAGTCACAGTATATTTCATTTCGGAGGTGATATCATGGATATGACGGATAAACCATTTGATTATCTTGTTGCTATTGCAAAGCTTCAAAAAGATAAAAAGGCTGACAGACATCAGGTTAAGGCTCCCGATAGTTTCCCTGCCCGGACATATGATGCTGTAGACTATCTGGCCGCTTCAAAAGCTTGGGAACTGGAGCAGGCGGAAAAGCATATAAATCATCTCCGCACAAAGAAGAGGAATACCCATCATGATCCCGAATTACAAACAAATCACCATTGAATAGACATGTCAAACATATTATGTACGACTTAATAAATAGACTTTTGCAGCACAATCCCGGCTTCATTTTGTACCCTTGAAAATACCCTTTACAGGATAAAATACCCAATCAGGGAAAATAACGTCATGACACGAAAGTATTGAATTATAAGACGTGACAGAACAAGCCAAAACGCAAATTATGGCTTTTGTGGAATTCAAATCCCGGCTTCTCCGCCATATAAAGAACGCTGTGTTTTCAAAAACACAGCGTTTTTTATTTCTATTCTGTCCTGTCCTTATTTATCCGTCGCGAATCCTTTCTGGAACCGGATCAGCACAAGGCAGATCACCACCCAAATGGCCAGTGCGGCAATATGGTTCATCTTCTGCGGCGCGCTGTACCATACGCGGATCAGGATCTGGTTCATATGATACACCGGGTTCACATACACAAGGTACCGCAGCACCGCCGGCATATTCTCCACCGGCATGATCATCCCGCTGGCAAACAGCACATACTGGAACCCGATAATCGTAAAGGGCATCACCTGGCGGCTGTTTTTGAAAAATCCGTGCAGTGTCAGGCTCAGCAGCATCATGATAATCACGGTCACCAGGAACGCCAGGAAGAACAGGATCATGTTGCTGCTCATGGGAATATGGAACACCAGCGCCGCAATGGCGATCATCTCAAAAAAGCCCAGCACGGAAATCAGGAGTCCCCGCAGGCTGTAGGTCAGCACCACATTGAACAGGCTGATGGGGCTCAGCAGCAGGCGCTTGAAAATGCCGCTCTGCTTGTCCGTCACATACTGCGTTCCGATATTGAAGAATACCGTCAGGAAAGAGATCAGGATCATATACATCGGCAGATACTGGGCAAATCCTTCGATGCTTGCGGCATCCTTCGCCATGGACCCGGCATAAACCACAAAGAACACGCCGGGAAGAAGCAGGATGGGCAGCGCGAAAAACGGCTCCCGGAAGAAGATCACCAGGTCATACCAGAACTGCTTCCAGATGCATTTCGCGGAAATCTTCATCGTCTGTCATCTCCTTCCACCAGCCTGAAATACGCGTCGGAAAAATAGTCCACCTTCAGCATGTCCTTGATGGCGGCCGGGCTGTCATTGGCCATGATCTTTCCCTTGCTCAGCACAATCACCCGGTCGCAGAACTTGTCCACTTCCTCCATCGAGTGGGTGGAAAGCAGGATGGTTTTGTTTTTCTCCACCCCGCCCCGGATCTTTTCCCACACCAGCTGTGTGGCTTTGGGATCCAGCCCTGTGGTAGGCTCATCAAGGAAAACCAGGTCCGGATCATGGAGGAACGCAATGGCCAGCAGGAACCGCTGTTTCCACCCGCCCGAAAGCTTCTCATACTTGGTGTTCAGGTAGGGCTGCAGTTCAAAGTATTCCACCAGCTGCCCGATCTTGTCCCGCCCGACAGAATAGAAGGCTGCGAACAGGTCCAGGGCTTCCTTCAGCTTGATATAGCTGTACATGCCGCCTTCCTGGAGCATCACGCCGATCCTGCTGCGGATTTCATCCACCGCCTTCTGCTCATTCGCGTTTTTCCCCAGGATGCTCACGCTGCCGGAATCCACCTTGCGGAGGGTCATCAGGATTTCAAGCAGGGTTGTCTTGCCCGTTCCGTTCGGGCCGACAACGGCAACCGTCTCCCCTGCCGGAATCCGGAATCCGATATGGTCCAGCACCGTCTTCTCTCCGTATGTTTTCACAATGTCCTGAACATCAATAATAAAACTCATTCTTCTCGCTTCCTTTCAGGGGCTCTCTCCCTCCTGTTCCGGTATCATCGTAGCAAAAAAAGAAGGATTGCGGCCGTAATTGCCACAATCCAATGCTTTTTTGCCATCATCCAAGATAAAGCATGATTTTGGTCCGGAAAACCTGGTCCTCCGTCTCCGTTTCCATCAGCCCGTGGTACTTTTCCACGATCCGCCGGACGTTCTCCAGCCCGATACCGTGGCTGCCCCTGTCCGCCTTCAGCGTCAGCAGCCGTTCCCCCTGCCGCCGGAGCAGCCCGGCATAGGGGTTTTCCATCCGGATAAACAGCTGGTTCTTCACCAGTTTCATGGAAACCAGGATCCTTCTCTTTTCCTTTTCCAGCTTTTCACATGCCTCTATGGCGTTGTCCAGCAGGTTCCCCAGGATCACCGAAATGTCAAAATCATCGATCTTCAGCTGTTCCGGGATGCTCGTTTCCACCTGGATGGGAATATCCTTCGCGCTGCTGATTTTATAGTGCAGCATGCTGTCCACCGCCGGCTGTCCGGTGTAAACCTGCGGCGCTGCCGCCCT
>JAGAAC010000111.1 GCA_017615475.1 Clostridia bacterium | reverse complement strand
GCGGTGATCATTACGCGTTGATCGCGGTGATCTCCACCTTGGTGTAGGGCTGACGATGGCCGATCTTTCTCTTGGTGTCTTTCTTGCTCTTGTACTTGTAAACGGTGATCTTTTCACCCTTTACCTGAGCAATGACCTTGCCCTCGACCTTAGCGCCTTCAATGGTGGGATTGCCGACTTTCACGTCGCCTTCGCCGCCGATCATCAGCACATCGAAGGAAATCTTGGAATCAGCTTCCTGGTTGACTTTGTCGATGTAGATAACATCGCCCTGGGATACACGGTATTGTCTGCCGCCAGCTGCAATAATAGCGTACATGGGACAGCACCTCCTGAATACAATCTCGCCGGGATTCTGAGGTTGCGCAAAGCGCATTTGGACAGACCTCTCCCGAGCGGCTACCTGAATAAGATATCACCAGCACCCTGTGCGTGTCAAGCTTTATTTTTCATCCGTTCCAACCTTTTCGGAGGTACCGAAGGCGAGCACTTCCACTTCCGGCCGTCCGGAAGGATCGGATTTCACAACGCGGTTCAGCTGTTTGCCCATGAAGGCGACCACCGCTGTCTGTCCGCCGTCCAGGTTCACCGCGATGGTGCAGCCCTCATCCAGCATAATCTGGGCCAGGTTCTCCATCATCACGCCGGTGGACCGTTCCATGCCGTTTTTCTTCCCGACCCGGCCTTCGCAGAGCACGTCCACATAATGGCCGGGTTCCACCATGCCGAAAGCGTGCCGGGGGTTGTTGACCCGGTTCGCGGTGGCAATATACTCTGTAAACGCACCGTTCCGGACCAGACAGGGACCGAAGGTGTAAACATCCGTCGCGCCGTCGGCGATATACTGATCAGCGCCCATGTCGCGGGAGGCATGGCTCTCCACATGCCCGTCTTTATACAAGGCCAGGGTTTCATAGTTCGGCATCGTCCGTTCCTTGATCTGGGGATCATCATAAAGAACTTCCCCGTTCCGGATCACGATGCCCACATGGCTGCTCTTGTCTGACTTAGCCCGGCCCGCCCGGTAAGTGTAATAGTCCGTGCTGAAGGCCAGCACCGCTTTCTGTTCCCGGGCAATTTCCTTAATAAACTTCGCGCTTGTCCTGGGCTTATCCGGATTGGAATACACGGTATGGGGCAGTTCGCCTGCTTCGCAGTCGCACCACACGTGGGTGATAAAGCAGTAGAACGCCTGTTCCGGATCGGATTTCCTGGCTTTGGTGAACTTCAGGTAATTCCGTTCAATCTGGATCCGCAGTGTCGGGGAAACGTACATCCAGTGTCCGTTTTCCTCGTCCTCCAGGATATATTCGCCCTCATCCAGGTATCCCCTGGCGTTCAGCTTCACATCCGCCCATTCCGGTGCGGCGGGAGCGGCGGATCCGTCAGCGGAAGACACAGCCGTTTCCGGTTCAGTTTCTTCTTCCGTTCCGTCTTCTGTCTCTTCCCCGATCAGTTCTGTTTCTTCTATTTCAGTTTCCAGCACCCGGGGAACTTCTTCCTCCACGACTTCCTCTTCGATTTCTTCATCCTCGTCCTGGGGAAGCTCCTCCTCTTCAGGATCTTCTTCCTCCTCCGCCGGAGCTTCCGTTGCCGCCGGCCTTGCGGCGGTTTCAATGTGCTCCAGGAAATCGTCATGGTTCACGTCTTCCCCCACCCGGCTGGCATAGAGTCCGAACCGGTTGTTGGGATAGCGGCGGACACCGTATTCAGCCACGGAGAACACCACCTGTTTTCCGTTGAACTTATGTCCTTTGCCCGCCTGTGTCACATGATACGTGAACGCATCCTCCGCCACCTCATTGGCGGACTTGCCGCCCATGGATTCCATCGGTGCGTCAAAATTGAAGGCGGTGGATTTAGTCTCGTCTCCGTACAGGTGGATATACAGCTTTTTCACTTCCCACGGTCCGAACAGCGTGCCGGACTCCGGATAGGCAGCACTGTCCGCCGCCTTATCCCAGCACTTGATTGCGGCATCAACCATCATCTTGTGCTGCGGATGGCCGTATTCTCCCTCAATATCCTGGGTCACCACAACCTCCGGCCGGTATTTCCGGTAAAGATCCGTAACCCAGCTCAGCACCTTGTCCTCGCCGCCCATATCCTTATAGGCCTGGGTGACCTTGGACGGGTTGCTGTACTTATCGCTGAAAGGTCCGAATTCCGGATACGTCCGTACACCCATAGCCCACAGGCCGTTCAGTGCCTCGCTCCGGCGTGTGGTGTTGGAATAGGTCAGGTACGCGACCATCACATTCTTTTTCTGCTCTGCGGCGTACCAGGTGATTGCGCTGCCCAGGAACAGAACGTCGTCATCGGGATGGGTGGAAAGGAACAGGATATCCGTTGAACCGGCGGGTTCCTCCCACTGCTGCACCCAGTCCGGCACTTCTCCCTTGCCGAAGGCAAAGATCTCGTTGAAGCCCATGACGTTCTTCTTTTCCATGGTGGAAAGAATCCTGATCTTCTTCAGCCCGTCCAGCTCAAAAAACGCGTGATGGTAGCGGGGCGTTCCGCCTTCCGCCACGGTCACCCATCCGTCTCCGCTTTCCTTCTGGATCACATAGGTATCCGGCATTTTCTGAAAGCACAGGTAAAGTCCGTAAATCGGCTTATCAGAGGAAAGAACCACCCAGGGATCCTTCCGGCTGCTGCTTTCCCAGAATGTCGTGTATTTACCGTCCGTAATCGCTTTGACCTTGCCGGGCTGGTCCGCCGTTTTCACTTTCAGGTCAGCGGTCAGGTTTTCCGCTTCTTCTGCCGCGGCCGGAAAAACAGCCAGCAGCAGGAGTACCAGGAGAATCGGAAGCAGGACTTTCAGTTTGTTCATCGTTTCATATCCTTTGTTACCAAGTGTTATTTGATCTTCAGGGCATCCGCGAAGGATTTCGCGCCGAACCTTTCCGTCAGGCCCAGCCACTCCGCGCAGGTCGCGCCGATATCCGCGAAGGTTTCCCGGGTTCCCAGGTCAACGCCCGCCTTCATGCCGGGTGTCCAGGCCATGATCGGGACATACTCCCTGGAATGGTCTGTGGACTGGATAAAGCAGGGATCGCAGCCGTGGTCCGCTGTGATGATCATCAGGTCGCCCGGTTTCAGCAGGTCCATCATCTCATCCAGCCGCCGGTCAAAGGATTCCAGGGCAAAGGCAAAGCCTTCCGGATCATTCCGGTGTCCGTACTGGGAATCCGTATCCACCAGATTGGTAAAGCACAGGCCTTCAAAATCTGTTTTCATAAAGTTGATCAGCGAGTCAATACAGGCGGGGTTGCCCGCGGCGTGGTCGCTTTTCGTCAGGCCCTGATGTGCAAAGATATCCTCGATCTTGCCGACTCCGATGCTCTCCATTCCCGCTTCCTTTACTGCGTCCATCAGGGTTCGTCCGCAAGGAGGCATGGAGAAATCCCGCCGCCGGCCGGAACGGGTGAAGTGTCCGGGCCGCCCGTAGAAAGGCCGCGCGATAACCCGGCCGACACCGAGCTCGCCCTGCAGCATTTCCCGCGCGATCCGGCAGAATTCATATAGCTTCTCAGGGGAAAAGATATCCTCATGGCAGGCAATCTGGAATACGCTGTCCGCGCTGGTGTAGACGATGGGCGTTTTGTTTTTCATATGCTCTTCGCCCAGCTCCTCCAGGATCACCGTGCCGGAAGCCGCTTTGTTGCCGATGCATTTATGTCCGATGGCCTTCTCATACGCCTCCATAAAGGAAGCCGGAAAACCGTCCGGGAAGGTCGGGAAAGGCGTCTTCACCTGCACACCGGCGATTTCCCAGTGTCCGGAAGTGGTATCCTTTCCTTTGCTCTTTTCCATAGCGCGTCCATAGGCGCCCTTGATCTCTCCGTCCCACTGATATCCTGTCCCCGGGATCTTTCCGAGTCCCAGCGATGCCATGTTAGGCAGCTGCGGATTCTGTGAGGCGATCACGTGGCCAAGCGTGTTGGTACCCACATCGCCGTAATCCGCGGCATCGGGCGCTTCTCCGGCGCCGACAGCATCCAGTACAGTCAGAAAAACGCGGCTCATCACTCTTCCTCCTTTTCTATCCAGGGTTCCTCTGTATAATCCGGATCCACTTCCGGAAGATGTTCACATACCATCAGGAAAGCGTCTTCATTGTTATCTTCATAATAGCGTTTCCGCTTTCCAACCGAAACAAAGCCGAGGCTTTTATAGAGGTTCTGGGCCCGCAGGTTGCTTACCCGTACCTCCAGCGTAGCGTACGAAGCGCCGAGATTGGACAGAATCTGAAGCAGTTCCGTCGTCAGCTTCCGGCCGATGCCCCGGCCCCGGGCCTCTTCCCGCACAGCGATGTTGGTAATATGGCTCTCATCCAGGATCACCCAGGCGCCGGCATAACCGAGGATCCGTCCGTCTTCTTCCGCCACCAGGTACCTGGCCACCGCGTTCCGCGTCAGCTCCTGCCGGAAGCTTTCCCTGCTCCAGGGCCGTGCGAAAGTGGCCTGTTCAATTTCCGCCACCTGGTCCACATCCTTCAGGCGCATGAACCGGATCACCGTTTCACTCATGCCCCATGGCCTCCAGCAGCTTTTTGTTTTTTTGGGCGTTCGGCGGACGCAGGTAGGTAGCCTGCAGGCCGAGGTAGTCGGTATTTTCTCCTTTGGCAAGGGCAATGGTTCCGGCAGCGGACGGCCTAAGGAAGCCGCGGTATGCCGGGGCAAAAACAGCCTTTTCACCCATCCGCTCCGTGATGGCCGTCCGGTGGACCGGAGCACCGTCGCCGATAAACAGGAAACGCTCCCCGAGCTTCTCCACGGTATCCAGGTAATCCTCCAGTTTCATCGGCGCGTCACCGGTCAGCCGTTCTCCGTTCCGGAACGCCGCACCGTACACCTGTCCGGCCCGGGCATCCTGGATGGGACATATAATGCCGTCAAATTCCCCGGCGGAAGCACTCAGTGCTTCCAGAGCGTCCACGGGAATGCAGGGCAGTCCTGCTCCGTGGGCCAGGCCTTTAGCCGTCGCCACCCCGATGCGTACGCCGGTAAAGCTTCCCGGCCCCGTCACTGCGGCTACCGCGTCCAGGCCGCTCATTTCTGTTCCGGCCGCGTTCAGTGCCGCCTCAATCATCGGCATCAGGCTGGCCGAATGGGTGTTTTTGTTCTGTGCTGTGAACTCACTGTAAACCCTGTCTTCGTCCATCACGGCTGTACCGCATACAGGGCCCGAGGTATCGATCACCAGTATCTTCATCTTCTCTGCCTCACTCCAGCGGAATCATCCTGAAACCGCCGCATGGTTCCGCTTCTATCTGCCGGGTATTTTCCCCGTCCGCTGTAATTCGGATCCGGAGGCAGTCCTCCGGCACAGCGTCCGGGCACCTTTCCGGCCATTCAACCAGGGCGATGCCGTTTCCGCCCAGGTATTCATCCATCCCGAGTTCATACAGTTCCTCGGAACTTTCCAGCCTGTACCAGTCAAAATGATACAGCGGTATGCTTCCGCTCTCATATACATTCAGGATTGTAAAACTGGGACTGGTCACCGTTTCCTGTACACCGAGGCCCTTGGCAACGCCCCGCGCCAGTTCACTTTTTCCGGCACCCAGGTCTCCCTCCAGCAGGATCACATCCCCGGCCTTCAGCTGCACTGCCAGCCGTTTCCCCAGTTCCCGCGTCTCCGCCGCACTGTTTGTTCTCACTGTATTCATCCTGTTATTCAAAATATCATTTTTCATTCTTCATTGTCATCGTCTCAGACGATGACCCTCGCCGTTCCCATCGGCCTGATATTCAGCACACTGCAGGCTCCTTCTCCGAACGCCCGATTCATCACCTGCACAAACCCTTCAACCTTCTCCAGCGGGACAAAGTTCAGCGTGGTACCGGCAAATCCGCCGCCGTGGATGCGCCAGGCGCCGGTTCCGCGAAGCATTTCTTCAGCCATGCACAGGGCCAGGCTCAGGCTCTGGTCACCGTTGTCCGCGTAAATATTCTGGAGGTACATCCAGCTGGACCGTCCGCTTTCCCGGATCAGCCGGAAGAAATCTTCAATCCGGTCTTCCTTCAGTGCGGCCACCTGTTCCGGTACCCGCTCGTCTTCCTGGATAAAATGGAAAGCCCGCAGCAGCGCCCTGTCGCTGACCTTGCCGCGCAGGCTGCCAATCTGTTCCATCAGCTGTCCGGCTGTCAGTCCGCGCAGCACCGGCTGCCCGAAGCATTCCGCCACGCTTTTCATCTCCGCCGGAATAGCAGCATAGTGATCTGTCAGGTTCGCGTGAGAACCGCCTGTGGCAACAACCACCAGCGCGTAGCCCTTTTTCGCGAAATCATAGGAGATGGCCTCCACCTCGGGATGGTCTGTATCCCGGAAGTCGACCGTCACCAGTCCGCCGGCTGCGCTGGCCATCTGGTCCAGCAGTCCGGAAGGCTTGCCGAAGTATTCGTTTTCCGCCTGCTTGCTGATCTGCGCACGAAGCACGTAAGGCATATCAAAAGCATTGTACAGGCTGTCCAGCACGCCGGTCAGCATAACCTCAAGCGCCGCGGAGCTGCTCAGGCCGCTGCCTCCCGCCACTGTGGAGGTTACGGCGGCATCAAACCCGCCGATACGGTATCCCGCCTGCTGCATTCCGGCAGCAACGCCGCGGATCAGCCCTTTTGTGGTTCCCTTTTCTTCCGGACGAACGGCAAGGTCCGTAAGATCCATCTTGATCGGATCATATCCCTCACTGTGGAAGCATACATTCAGGTCATTCCGCGGACTGACTGCGCAGAGGGCGTCCAGGTTCACAGACGCGGCAAGCACCCGGCCGTGGTTATGGTCCGTGTGGTTTCCGCCGATCTCTGTCCGTCCGGGCGCGCTGACCAGCTGAACATCCGGCTTTTCACCGAACAGCTCCGCGTGCCGGCGGAGCAGGGACGCGTAGCGCTCCGTCTGTTTTTTCAGGATTTCGCTGTCATTTCCGTAAAGATACCGGAGCTGTTCCTGTACCTGTTCCGAGTACAGTTTGCGGATTGCTTCATCCGTATGACCCATCTGAATCTCCCCCATTCAATGAAGTGCTTTCTGCCAGATTCCGATCAGTTCCTGCAGTCCTTTTTCATCCGCGGTTTTGCAGAATGTATTCCAGTTTTCATCGGTCAGTTCAATATCTCCCGTCACAAAGCAGGCCATGGTCTTCTCAGCGTAGCGGGAAAGCTCATTCTGGATTTCGGCAACCCGTGCCTCCTCCTCAGCGGTCAGCACTACCGGCGGATACGGAATCACGCTGAACTGTTTCAGTCCGTACATTCCGTTCACGATCCGGCGGGTTGCCTCATCCCGGTACTGACCCTGGAATACCTCATCAATATAACCCGGGGCCACACCGCCTTCGCTGATGGTATGGGTGGACAGGATTTCGTTCGCCACGGTTTCCAGCGGATAATTCCACTCCCACTGCCCGTTCTCGTTCCAGATGTATTCTTCTCCCTCAACACCGTAGGAAGCAAGCAGGCTCCCTTCCGCCGTGTAAAGGGTGTTCACCCAGGAAACCAGTTTCTCAGGTTCCGCACAGGCCTTTGTAATGGCAAAGGTACCGCGGATCAGGTCTCCGGCAAGGTCCCGGTAGACCTGTTTTCCGTTATATACCAGCGGTTCCAGGACGGAGAACTGTTCCAGCGCCGTCTGGGGCAGGATCGTCAGGGGGGTGGCGGACATCAGCAGGCCGTAAGGAACAGCTTTTTTCTCATCCGTGATCTGCCGGAGTTCGTCTGTTGTCGAAAAGCCGTTATGGTCAAGCAGTTCCTCTTCCCACAGCTGGTGGAGCCAGGTCAGGAACGCGCGGTTCTCCTCTGTTGTCAGGGAGGAAGTGACTTTCCCGTCCTTTTCACACACATAATAGTCATTATCTATGATACCGAAGGCATGGCCCAGGAAACGCAGTTCCCACATACCGACAAAGCCCAGCGGGATTTCATCCTTCTGGTAGTTTCCGTTGGGATCGCCGTTTTTGAAAGCGCGCAGGACTTCTGTCAGTTCTTCCGCTGTTGTCGGAATCTCCAGCTTCAGCCTCCTCAGCCAGGTAGTGTTGATCCACATGGCATCATTATTCTGCAGCCTGTTGATCGCGGGCAGCGCGGGAATGGCGCCGTCCTCCATGGTAATGGCTTTTTTCCATTCAGGATGCTCTTCCAGGAGCTTCCAGAGATCAGGAGCGTAAGTCTCAAGATACGGAGCCAGGTCGATAATCTGCCCGGCCTGGTACATGTCCCGGATCTCGGAGCTGCTCAGGTTCGCTTTGAAAAGCACGTCCGGAAGGTCTGTGCCTTTCACCAGTTCCTGTTTCCGTCTTCCCCAGGCTTCCTCGTCCGTATACTGGCGGAACTGGAAGGAAATACCCGTCTTCTCCTGCATCCGGCTGAAGAAGAGATTTGTGTCCCATACCCGGTAGTCTACTTTCCCGTCATATCCTTCCAGAATATAATCCGGTGCCTTCTGCACGCTTTCGCCGCAGGCAGCGGAAAACAGCATCAGCAATGCCAGGATCCAAACAATCCCTTTACGCACAACCGTACCTCCTGATACACAACATTTCAACTTAATATTATATCCTACCGAGCATCTTTTTTCCAGTCGTCTTTTTCCGGGCATAAAGAAAGGACGGCGGTCTGATCCGCCGTCCGGAATGGACTGTTTATTTTTTCCGCTTCATGAATCCGGGAACACCGTGTGTATCGGTTTCCAGGTTCTGTCCCTGCGGTACCTGCGGGAAGCTGCCGGTCTGTCCGGTCACCTGGCCGTTGCTGTTAAACTGCGGCTGGTAATTCGCGGGCTGTGCGGCAAAAGCAGGTGCGGGCTGCTGGATGCCGGGATTCTGTCCCATGGGGGCGAAAGGCTGGGTAGCCTGTACAGGCTGCTGCGGAGCAGTCTGCTGATAGCTGAATCCGGTCTGGAAGGATCCGGTGTTCACCATGCCGGGAACGCCCATGCTGGGCCGGCTGCTGCTCATGAAGGTGGGAACCTCTCCCGTATTGCCGGAAGAGAAGGGGCTCGCCGGAGCGGCTGCCGGGGTATCAAAGGAAGTATGGGCAGCGCTTTCCGTCCGGGAGAAGTTTGTTCCGAAGGAACCGAAGAGCCGTTCATGCTCGATCTCACGCGGCTTCCTGGCCGGCTCCTTCGCGGGGAACGGCGTTTTCTCGAAGCCCGTGGCGATAACCGTGATGCGGACTTCGTCGCCCATGGTTTCGTCGATTCCGGCACCGAAGATGATGTTCGCGTCCGGATCCGCCGCTTCCATAATGAGGTTTGCCGCCTCGTTGATATCCACAATGGAGATATCTTCGCCGCCGGTCACGTTGATCAGCACAGCACGTGCGCCGTCGATGTTCGTCTCAAGCAGCGGAGAGGAAATGGCGTTCTTGGCGGCATCCACCAGCTTGTTCTCGCCGCTTCCGAGGCCGATACCCATATGGGCCATTCCGCCGGATTCCATAACGGTCTTGACGTCCGCAAAGTCCAGGTTGATCATCGCAGGCACGGCGATCAGGTCACTGATACCCTGGATGCCCTGGCGTAGCACGTCATCCGCGATCCGGAAGGCTTCGATCATGGTGGTTCCCTTGTTGACAACCTGCAACAGGCGGTCATTGGGGATCACAACCAGCGTATCCACATGCTGCTTCAGCTCGGCAATACCGGCTTCGGCATTCTTCATGCGCTGTTTGCCTTCAAAGTTGAAGGGCTTGGTCACCACCGCGATGGTCAGCGTGCCCAGGTCCCGGGCGATCTCCGCGACAATGGGAGCTGCGCCGGTGCCGGTGCCGCCGCCCATACCGGCGGTGATAAACACCAGGTCCGCGCCTTTCAGTGCGGAGGCAATTTCCTCACGGCTTTCTTCAGCCGCGCGGCGTCCCACCTCAGGGATGGCGCCGGCGCCGAGGCCCTTGGTGAGCTTTTCGCCGATCTGGATTTTCACCTGTGCGTTGGTCTGGCTCAGGGCCTGCCGGTCCGTATTCACGGAGATAAACTCAACGCCCCGCAGGCCGGCGTCGACCATGCGGTTAACGGCGTTGTTGCCGCCGCCGCCGCAACCAACTACCTTAATGCTCGCGAAGGTGCTCTGTTCTTCGTTCTGGAACTCAATCATGCTCTTAACCTCCCAACAGACTGCGGAAAAAGTCTTTGATCTTGCCGCTTGCACCGGCTGCCGGCTGACGCTGCTGTTCTATCGTGTCGATAATCAGGTCCATCAGGCCCAGCGCGCTGGAGAAGCAATGGCTGTTCAGCTTGGTGGTCCGGCGGGGTGTCTCCTGTACCGGCCGTCCGAGGCGTCCGGCCAGGTATTCCTTACCGCCGCGGTTGAAGCTCAGGCCGCCGCCGGTCAGGAACACATTGGACCAGCTGCCCAGGCCGCCGAAGTCATCATCAACAGCCTCTTTAATGCTCGCGCATATATCATCAAGTGCTTTGCACAGGACCGGCTTAACCTGCTCCCGGGTAAAGGCGGTGCCTTTCTGGCCGTCCGCTCCGGGAACCTCGTAAGTCTCCCCTGTCGTCTCGATTCCGTAGATAAACTTGCGTTTAATGTCTTCCGCCGCGCTCAGGGAGATATCAAGCTCCTCGGCCAGGGCCACAGCCAGGTCTCCGCCGCCCACATCCAGTACCTTGTGATAGATGATGGCGTCTCCCTCCACACCGATGATCTCAGTATTCAGGTAGCCCATGTCAATCAGGACGGAAGTGTGGTCGCGTTCCTGCTCGTTCAGGTAAAGCATCGCTTCGCCCGCGGATGTGGAGTAGAAACCGGTTACCACGATGCCCAGGTCCGCCATGCGGTTGGTCACGTCATCAATGAAGAACCGGTTGCCCACTGCGAAGCTGATGAACGCGGTCATCTCGCGGCCCTTCATGCCGACAGGCTCCAGCGTTTTTTTGCCGCTGTCCACCATAAACCACGCGGGGCTGGAGTGAACCACAACGCCGGGCACATTGGCCAGGTTTTCGGCTGCCTTGCTGAAAGCGGTTTTAACGTCTGCCGCGGTCACCCGCGGATCCGTTCCCTTCAGGGGTACGGTAACTTTGGTGGCATACACATGGGTAAAGGCACCGGGAACACCGACGTTGATCTCTTTGATCTTGCTGCCGGACTGCTCTTCCGCGTCCGCGATGGAGCGGCGGATCGCCTCGTCCAGCATGCCGGGATTGTTCCATCCCTCTTCGAGATAACCGTCATACTTCGTTACGCCGGCGGCGGTAATGTCACAGCGCTGACTGCCGCTGTTTTCAGCGACGAGCGTAACAATCTTGCTCGTACCGAAATCAATGGCTGCAACCGTTGTTTTCATAGGTTTCTCTAGCCCCCCGTTTTCCGGATCCGTGGAAACACCACGGTCTTTCACTACAAAATAATGTACACCTTCAAGGATTATACCTTTTTCAGGCAGTCTTTGCAAGGGTTTTGCACTTTTTTATTACAATTAATTGCGTTTTTTGTAACAATTTTGCCCGTTTCAGCTCCGGGGTGTTCCGTCCGTCATCAATCCGGGACAAAAAGAGGCTGCTCCAGGTTCATGACGTTGATGGTTCCTGAATTATAGCCCAGCTCGATCAGTTTATCCTGCGTCAGCAGCATGCTGCGCAGTTTTGCGTGGAGGTTGTTCCCGTCCCCCAGTGCCACCGTAAATCCGTACCGGGTAGTCAGCAGGATGGAATCCGTATTGCTGATATCCGCGTCAGCGATCTTGTCAATGCATCTCAGCACCTTCATTTCCTGGAACAGCTCCCTGAAAATGGTCTGCTGCAGTTCGCTGCCCAGGTTGATATACTGGCCCACAACTGTGTTGGACCGGACTTCCAGGCCCTTGACCTCCACAAGGTCAATCGGATACTCAGCCGGATTCTCCGATTCATACAGGACCATCCGGTTTTTATCCATCACATACATAATGCCGCAGTAGGTCAGCCAGCAGCGGGGTTCCCTTTCCGCCACGGAAAGGATCACCGTTCCCGGCATTTCCCTGTCCATATAAACAAATTTCAGCCTGTAATCAGAAGTGATATGTTCCTCGACTTTTTTCTCGTTCAGCATGAAAATGCTGTCTCCCAGGTGGATTCCGCTGACCCGGATAACTTCCGCCGCCGGAATGCTTTTATTCCCGATCACGAGGATTTCCTTTACGCTGAAGACAGCAAAACGCAACACCAGAAGAACCGCCGTCAGAAAAACGGCGATAATCAGAAGAACGCGCAGCGGATGCGAGTTCTTTTTGCCTTTGACAACATTTTTGGTTTGGACCGGTTTCACCGCGGATCCCGCCTGTGTGTTCTGCCGGTAGGATCCGGTATTCTGCATTCCCTGCACAGGGGAATTCCAGAAATCCCCGATATGTTCATTAACGTTTTCCGAGCGGATCGCTTTCAGTTCCGGAGCGTCTTCCGGTTCATCAAAGGGATTGCTGTTCACAGGAGCAGGACCGAACCAGGTGTTTTTCTGCCAGTCCCGGACGCCGTGATCGCCGTTAGCGGGTGATCCCGTCCGCTCACCTGCGGTGCGCGGCCTGTAGCTGCCGTTCTGTCCGTCCACCGGTGTCCTTCCTCTCCCATTTGATCAGGAACAAGCTGCTGTAATCCCTGTCATTGCTTGTATTTTCGTTGAAAAGCGAAATAAACAGACTTTGGTCTGTTTATTTCAATTCTTTCACTATTTCCTTAAACACCCGACCGCGTTCTTCGTAGTCCTTGAACATGTCAAAACTGGCGCACGCGGGGCTCAGCAGCACGCACCAGCCCTTATCCGCAATGGCCCGTGCCTTCTCCACGGCGTCCTTCAGGGTTTCCGCGTCTGTCAGGTTGGTGAATCCGACACGTTCCAGACTGTTGCGGATCAGTCCCGCAGTCTCCCCGATCAGCACCGCGTGGCGGATCATGGGACTGTTGATCATTTCCCTGGACAGCGGATCAAAGGAGGTATGCTTGTCATATCCGCCAAGGATGATCACCGTCGGCTGGCTCATGGTCTGAACCGCCTTGATGGTGGAATCCACATTGGTTCCCTTGCTGTCGTTGATATACTCGATACCGTCCAGTTCGCGCACAGTCTCAATCCGGTGCTCCACGCCCCGGAATGTCTTCAGGCTGTGTCGGATCACCGGAACAGGCACATTCATCGCCGCGGCAACACAGACCGCGCCGAGGGCGTTTTCCAGGTTATGGGGGCCCGGAATGAAAACTTCATCCGTCCCGCAGATCTTCTTTTCGTTACCGTCCAGCCGCAGCATGATCTGTCCGTCACGAACAAAAGCGCCTTCCTTGACTTCCTGTTTGCGGCTGAAGAAGAGCACCCGGCTCTTCACCTGCTTGCTCAGTCCCTCCAGCCCGGGATCGTCCGCGTTAAACACGGCGTAATCCGAAGCTGTCTGGTTTTTAAACATCCGCATTTTCAGGGCGGTATAGACCTCCATAGTGCCGTGCCGGTTCAGGTGGTCTTCGGTAATATTGGTCAGCAGGGCTACATGGGGATGGAAGGTATCCGCCGTTTCCATCTGGAAAGAGGAAACCTCGCAGACGATCACGTCTTCCTTGCGGCTCACCAGGGATGCAAGGGAGAAAGGATAACCGATATTGCCCACTACATGGGTTACCTTGCCGCTGTTCGCAAAGATTTCACCCAGCAGGGATACCGTCGTTGTTTTTCCGTTTGTACCCGTAACGGAAACCAGTGTCCCGCGGGACAGCTGCGCGGCCAGTTCCAGCTCGCCGATCACATAAATGCCCATTTCCTTCGCCTTCACAACAAAAGGCGCGGTATCCGGAATACCGGGAGAGATGACCAGGCAGTCCTTTCCCTCCAGCAGTTCCATGGCCGGGCATCCGAACCGGCGTTCCAGCTGCAGGCCTTCCAGAGGCTTCAGCTGCTGGCCCAGTTCCTCTTCCGTCTTCGAGTCATTTACAGTAACCTCCGCACCGGAGGCGCGCAGCAGCTGGGCCGCTGCTACACCGCTGCGGGCCATGCCGACTACCAGTACTTTCTTCTTTTCGTAATTCATAATGATACTCCTCAGAATGCCTTGCAGACCGCGATCACGGCGATGAGGCTCAGCAGCAGCGTGATGCCCGTGTACATGCTCACAATCTGCGTTTCAGAATATCCTTTTTTCTCAAAATGATGATGAATCGGACTCATCAGGAAAATGCGCTTCCCGTGGGTCAGCTTGTAGTAATACCGCTGCATGATCACGCTCACGCTGCTCATGATCGGTGTAAAGCAGATCAGGACCAGCAGGATCGGCTGGCGCAGCAGCATGGCAATGGCAGCCATTCCACCTCCCAGCAGCATGCTTCCGGTATCCCCCATGAAGGTTTTGGCCGGATAGCGGTTATAACGGAGAAAACCTACGCAGGCGCCCGCCATGCTCATGGCAAAAACGCCGGTCGTTGCGTAACCGCTCTGATTTCCCTTCCCTGTCAGGGAAGAGGTCAGGATCAGGATCATGCAGATCACGGACCAGGCGGACGCGCCTGTCGCCGTAACCGAACCCAGCAGGCCGTCCAGGCCGTCCTGCAGGTTGCTGCTGTTCACGATGAAGATCACCAGCAGGGTCATAATCGGAATATAAAAAAGTCCCAGATCCCATTCTGCGGAGGTGAACGGCAGGCAAATGGCACTGCCGACCCGCGGTGAGAAATAGCAGTATACGCTGAAGCCCAGGGAGACAATCACCTGGCCGGCAATCTTCTGCCACGGGTTCAGTCCGTCATGACGTTTTTTGACTGCCTTGATATAGTCATCCGCGAAGCCGACTCCCATACTCAGGAAGGAAACGCCCAGCAGCGGGAAAACGAAGTCCCACTTGCCGTCCCATTCTGCCGGATGGCAGATCAGGGAACCCAGCAGGATTCCGGCTGCCATCATCAGGCCGCCCATCACAGGTGTTCCCTGCTTCTGCTGGTGGCTCGGGCCCAGTTCGTAGATCGTCTGACCGAAATGCAGTTTTTTCAGGTACCGGATCAGCCCCGGTCCGATCAGCAGTGCTGCTGCCAGCGCGATCAGCGCTGCTCCGATCATCCTGTAATACATACCGTTTCTCCTTTAACCCTGCTCTTTCTGCATTTCCAGCAGCAGATCGCTGACGATCACCTTTTCATCAAACGGACGTTTGATGCCCATGATTTCCTGGTAGGTCTCATGACCCTTACCGGCCAGCACAATCACGTCTCCGTCCTCTGCCATATGCAGTGCGCGGCTGATGGCTTCACGACGGTTTTCGATGACCTCATAAGGCTTGCCGAGAGGCTTGATGCCCTTTTCGATCGCGGCGAGGATAACCATCGGGTTTTCCGTCCGGGGATTGTCCGATGTCAGGATGCAGTAATCCGCGAGCCGTCCGCCGATCTCTCCCATCATGGGCCTCTTTCCCTTGTCCCGGTCGCCGCCGCAGCCGAACACAGCAATAACGCGGTGCCTGGTGAACTGGCGGACCGTCTTCAGGATGTTTTCCAGGGCATCCGGTGAATGGCTGTAGTCCAGGATCACCTTGTAAGGCGTACCGGTCTGCAGTACCTCAATCCGTCCGGGAACCCGGGTCACGGCTTCCAGGCCGGCCTTGATCTTCTCCGGAGCAATACCCATGATCAGCGCGCAGCTGGTGGCTGCCAGCGCGTTATAAACATTGAACATACCGGTCATCCGCATCTGGATGGCGATCTGGTTCATCCCGTGCAGCTGCACGTTAAAACGTGCGCCTTCTTCGGTGATCTCAATATCCCGGGCAAAAACATCCGCGTTGACGCAGATTCCGTAGGTGATATAGGGGCTGCTGATGCCGTCCCTCAGCTTGGCGGATGTCTCGTCATCCGCGTTGATCGCGGCGTTTTTAACCATTCCGCTTGTAAAGAACAGCTTTTTGGTCTCGAAATACCGCTCCATGGTATAGAAGTAATCCAGGTGATCCTGGCTCAGGTTGGTATAGCATCCGACCTCAAAGGTCATTCCGTCCAGCCGGTTCATATCGATGGCGTGGGCGGATACTTCCATACACACAACCTTGACGCCTTCATCCGCCATCATCCGAAGCATCTTCTGCAGGTCGATGGGATCCGGTGTGGTCAGTTTGCTGTCCAGGTGCTGTTCCTCCACAACCGTACCGGTGGAACCGATAATACCGCATTTCAGCCCTGCCTTCTCACAGATGCTCTGCAGCAGATAGGTCGTTGTGGTCTTTCCCTTCGTGCCTGTGATACCGATCATGCGCATCTGCCGGGACGGATGTCCGTAAAACGCGTCCGCGATCCGGGCCATGGCAGCCCGGCCGTTGTTCACCAGCACCTGTGGGATATCCATTTCAACGAAATGCTCCACAATCAGCGCAACGCATCCGTTCTCAACAGCTTCCCACGCGTAATCATGAGCGTCAAAGCGAGCGCCCACAATGCAGAAAAACAGCCCGGCATTTGTCTTTTCCCGGCTGGAGGATGTCAGTTCCCTTATTTCAGTATTCATATCGCCGCGGGTTTCCTCAACATAGGGGAGCTCCGTCAGCAATTCCCATAGTTTCATTCCTGTCCACCTCTCTGTATCGGCCTGAATAGCCTCTTATAAGATTACCACAAAACGGCATTCTTTTCCACCTGGAGGAAATACGAAGGGGAGACCGATTGATTCAGTCTCCCGCGTAGGAGGTCAGTCTTCCCTCCAGATCAGCGTTTTCAGCCGCCTGAGCCGCTGTAGACACTACCAGCTGTGCACTTTCCGGAGCTGTCAGAACAATCGTCTTCGCGCCGTTGGAGGAGATGAGGTTCAGTTTAACCGCCTCTGTACGGACACTGGTACTGTTCGTATTGAGATCAATTTCAGCCTGTTTCCGTTCGTTCCTGTTCAGCTGGTCTTCTATGGCTGTATGAAGTTTATCAATGGTTCTGCTGCGCATCCCGATAGAGGCCAGATCCGCCAGCAGGATGGCTGTCAGGAGGATACCGATCACGACCAGGGCAGCGATCGCGGCATCCCAGCGGATTCCGTCACGGGAAACAATCTTTTTCTGCGGCCTTGTCTCCTCAATGGCCGGTTTGCGTTCACAGACAGCGATTCCGCCTGTCCAGTCCTGAGTCTGATGGAACGCCGGAAGCGAGGCAGAGCATGTCATCCTGGACCTGTGGATATCCGCATGCTGCTGGCGGAAATCTTCATTCCTGTATCTTCTCTCCTGCCAGTTGATTACGCCGTCCTGCAGTTTGTTCCTGACCCTGGCGGTCATTTCAGTCATCCATGCTCACCTCCTTCACTCTTTTTGTGTCTCCAGCCCTGCAATCATATCCAGGAGCTGGGGCAGTTCATCCTTGAACCTGTTCCAGATATCGCCGCTGGAGGATACTGCGGCAATGCGCACATGATCGTTGGCGCCGGTGATTTCCATCTCTTTTTCGTCGTGCAGGATCTTCTGCCGGATATTGGCCGGCAGGAGTACCCTGCCCTGTGCGTCGCAGGTCTGTTCATCAAAACTCAGCGCGTAAAACTGTTCAAGATACCGGTTCAGTGCCGGGTTCAGCTTGCCCAGCCTCTCATATGTCTCGTTTCTTTCCTCCCATTTCTCTGTCGGATAAATTGCAACGGACTGGAAATCGAAAGAGGGAGCGATGCAGAAAGTCTCGCCCAGCTTTTCGCGGAATCCCTGGGGGATAACCAGCCTTCCCTTGCTGTCCAGGCCGTGGTTAAAGGAGCCGATAAACCGCTTGGCCCTTTTTTCACCGTTGTTTTCGGGGGTTACGGCGTTGTTTGCGGAGTTGTTGTTTTCTGAGTTATCCATTACACCGCTCCCCCCTTTCTACCACTTTTATGTTCGTTTTTGGGATGATCTTCCCTTTTTCCCCACAAATTTAACACGAAAATTCATTCTCTGCAATACCTGATTTGTACGGTCGCGATATGACGATCTGCATTTTGTTAATCTTTTTGTAATATTTTTGTAATATATAAAGGCCAATTGTGTCTTCTTTGTCTGATTTTCCGCTATATTTGGTAGAAAAAAAAGGACAAACTTCCATCAGAAGCTTGTCCACCCGGAGAAAAAAATATAAAAAATTAATAATTTATTTTTCGAGTATCAGTTTCGGTGCAAATCCGATGCTGTCACAGGAAACCAGTTCATACCGGATACCGTTGTGTTCACCGGTAAAACCGTTCTGGATCCCGGCTCCGTGCAGATGGCCGTAAACAGCCGTGTGCACGTGGTATTCCTCCATCAGTGCGGTATAGGCCGTATCCGTTTCCCCGTTCAGCAGCGGCGGAAAATGCATCATCGCAATCAGCGGGCGCCCGTCTGCCATCCCTGCCGCGGCATCCAGTGCCAGCCGGAGCCTTTCTGCCTCCCGGAGAAAGATCTTTTCATCCTGCGGGCCCAGCGGTGCGTCTTTTGTCGGAATCATCCATCCCCGGGTACCGCAGACGACAAAATCGCCCATGTCCGCCGCGCTGTGCTGCAGCACAGTGATGGACGGCGGAACCGCGGATCGTACACGGCTGATGGAATTCCACCAGTAATCATGATTTCCCTTGCACAGAACCTTGCGTCCCGGCAGCCGGCCGATCTCGGCCAGATCTTCTTCCGCTTCCTGCAGCTGCATCGCCCAGCTGATGTCTCCGGGAATCAGTACGGCATCCTCATCAGTGACGAGGTTCAGCCAGTTTTCCCGGATATGAAAAAAGTGCCTGTCCCACTGGGGGCCGAATATATCCATGGGTTTATCGTCTCCCCCGGACATATGCAGGTCCCCAATGGCAAACAGGCGCATATTATCTCCTTTGTCATTCCACGGTGGATACGCGGTCAGATTTCGTCATCCTCCGCGTCTTCATCCGCGTCTCTCTCTTCATCTTCCCGGACGTCTTCCAGGCTCAGTTCCTGGTCGATTTCTTCATATTCGTCCGTTTCATCCTCCTCCACATCGGGGATAATCTCATCCATGCCGCTCACGGCATCCATATCACCGATGGTGGAAGTATCAACGCTCTCGGTTTCGCTGCCGGAGTCGCCGTCGTCCGTGCTGTTGCTCTTGTTCATCTCCCGCAGGCAGAACAGGCAGACATCCTTCCCGGGCAGTGCAGGTTCTTCATTGCAGATGCTGCAGAGCTCAATTTCTTCTGAGCGGGATTCCCCTTTCATCTCCTGCAGACAGATTTTGCAGTACTTTTCATCCTCCCGGATGTAGTTCAGGTCGCAGCGGGGACACTTGACCAGTTTCATGGCATTTCCTCCTCAATGTGATCATTTGTGACCAAATTCCCACATTTGTGATCTTGTGTGACACTTTCAATGCTTTCTTTTACACTTGGACGCTAAAAACAGAGGATAAAGCGGCTTGTTTCTCCACTTTCCTGCCGGTCTCCCCCACTTTTCAGCCGAAAGCACTGCGTAATCTACGGTCATGGATTATACTATGCATGTGTATCATATGCAATAGGAAAAAACACATTTCGGAAAAAATGCAAAACCTATACTTCTTCGGGATGCAAAACCTTGTCCAGCAGGTTCAGCAGGTCATCACGGCCGGTACCGTCCTCACCGCTGAAACAGATGATCTCCCAGGGCTGTACGCTCAGTGCCCGGCAGATGGGTGCCAGGTATTTGCTGCGTGCTCCCCTGCTGATCTTGTCCGCCTTGGTGGCAATCACGGAGAAAGGGATGTCCATTTCCCGGAGAAAACGGTTCATCTGCTTATCATCTTCTGTAGGCTCATGACGGATATCCACCAGGCAGAGCACATGAAGCAGCTCATCCGCCTTGGTGAAATAATCCTGCATCATCTGGCCCCAGCGCTGTTTTTCTTTTTTGTCCACCTTGGCAAAGCCGTAGCCAGGCAGGTCCACCAGATGGAACTCATCGTTCAGCAGGAAAACGTTCAGCAATCTCGTTTTACCGGGCGTTGAGCTGGTCCGGGCAAGCTTGTTGCGCCGGCAGAGACGGTTGATCAGCGTGCTTTTGCCCACGTTGCTCTTTCCCGCCACCGCGATCTGGGGCAGCCCTTTCCCTGTAAACGGACCGTAGTCCGCCATAGATGTCACGAACTCCGCGCTTTTGATCTCCATCATGTTGCTTGCCCCTCCTCTCTCCGAGCGAAGCGAGGACACTCTTCACTCTTAACCCTTAACTCAAAAACTCTTAACTCACCGTTTCCCGGTCAACCAGATCATTGTTAATTGTTAATTATTCATTGTTAATTGTTTAATGCTTCACGCATTAAACAATCGCCGTCTTCAGCACTTCCCGCACGTCTGTTACCTTAATTACCTTAAACTGTTCCAGCACGTGCTCCGGGATCTTCTCCAGGTCCTTCTGGTTCTCCTCCGGAATTACCAGTGTCCGGATACCCGCCCGGTAAGCTGCCATTGTCTTTTCCTTCAGCCCGCCGATGGGAAGCACCCTGCCCCGCAGAGTCACTTCACCGGTCATGGCAACATCCTGCCGCACCGGTTTGCCGGTCAGTGCGCTGACCAGCGCCGTGGTCATGGTCACGCCGGCGGAAGGGCCGTCCTTCGGAACCGCGCCTTCCGGCACATGAATATGAATATCAATTCCCTGGTAAAAATCCTTCTGGAGTCCCAGCTCTTCGCTGTGGGCCCGGACCCAGCTGAATGCAGCTTCGGCGGATTCCTTCATCACGTCGCCCAGCTGACCGGTCAGTTTCAGAGTGCCTTTACCGGTCATGGTGGAGCACTCCACCTCCAGCATTTCACCGCCGACACTGGTATAAGCCAGTCCGTTCACGACGCCCACCCGGGGTTCCTTTTCCGGAGGCTCACGCAGGTAGCGCGGTGCGCCGAGCATCTCCCGCATCGCCTTTTTGCTTACGGTCATGGAATGCTTCCCCTGGTCCAGCATCCGCACAGCTGCTTTACGGCAGAGCTTGGCGGCAGTCCTTTCCAGCGTACGCACACCCGCTTCACGGGTATAATCCTCAATCATGGCCTTCAGCACTTCATCGCCCGCCTTCAGGGCGTTGGGCTTCATGCCATGCTCTTTGATCTGCTTGGGCAGCAGATGCCGTTTCAGGATCTGAAGCTTTTCCTCTTCCGTGTAGCTGGAAACCTCAATCAGCTCCATCCGGTCCAGCAGCGGAGCGGGAATAGTTTCCATATTATTGGCCGTGGTGATAAACATCACCTTGCTCAGGTCAAAGGGAAGCTCCATATAATGATCGCGGAAAGCATGGTTCTGCTCGGAATCCAGTACTTCCAGCATGGCGGAAGCCGGATCCCCGCGGAAGTCTCCGCTCATCTTGTCAATCTCATCAAACAGGAACACCGGATTGCAGGTGCCTGCCTGCTTCATCCCGGCGATAATCCGTCCGGGAATGGATCCGATATAGGTCCGGCGATGGCCGCGGATTTCCGCCTCATCACGGACGCCGCCCAGGCTGACCTGGACAAATTTCCGGCCCACCGCCTCGGCAATGGCTTTCACAATACTGGTTTTACCCACGCCGGGAGGTCCCACAAAGCACAGGATCGGACCCTTCATGTCCTTTTTCAGGCGCAGTACCGCCAGGTACTCGATGATCCGTTCCTTCACATCTTCCAGGCCGTAATGATCCCGGTTCAGGATTTCCCTGGCCCGGTTCAGGTCCAGGTTGTCCTCCGTTTCCTTGCCCCAGGGAAGATCGAGGATCCACTCAATATATGTCTGGCTCACAGAGCTTTCAGGGCTGCCCGGCGCCATACGGGAAAGCCGGTCCAGTTCCTTTTCGCACTTGCTGCGGGCTTCCTCATTCAGCGGTGTTTCCGCCAGCCGTTTCCGGAGGTCAGCGGTATCCGTTTCGTCTCCGTCTCCAAGCTCATTCTGGATCGCCTTGATCTGCTCCCGCAGGTAATAATCCTTCTGGTTCTTTTCCACCTGTTTCCGGATGCGGGCCTGGATCTGTTTTTCCGTATCAGCGATATCCGTTTCACGGATGAGAATCGCGCAGACTTTCTCCAGCCGGGCCACCGGATTCAGTTCGTCCAGGATTGCCTGGCGGTCTTCCCGCTTCGTCAGCACATTGGCAGCCAGCAGGTCTGCTTCCTCACCGGGCTTGTCAACAGCGCGGATCAGTTCAATGGTATCCTGGCTCACGCGCTGGGAAGTCTTGGTAAACTCCTCAAACAGGTCCTGTGCGGTGCGCAGAAGCGCCTTCGCGTCCGCGGAGCGGACAGTACGGTCCTCGCAGATCCGGATCACAGCCTTCATGCAGGGCTCTTCGCTGAGCTTATCCTGCACAACGCCGCGGGCCGTTCCTTCCACAAGCACGCGGATGTTTTCCCCGGGCAGGTTCATGACCTGCTTGACCTCTGCGATGGTACCCACCTTGCACAGGTCATTCCATTCAGGATCTTCCGTGTCATCACTCTTCTGGCTGACAAGGAAAACCTTCTGTTTATCCATCATTCCCTGTTCCAGGGCGGCCAGGGACTTTTTTCTGCCCACGTCAAAATGAAGGACCATGTTCGGAAAGAGCATCAGTCCGCGCAGGGGCAATACAGGCAATTCGATTGTCTGGTTTTTTTTCATGATATCCTCTTGTTATAAACGGCAGGGGTTCGCTCCTGTCAGGATATACGGATCCTGCTGCCGTCGAGTATTCGATCAGGACGCGTCTGTCTCGTCCGCTTTCTTTTCCGCGCGCCTGGCAGTCCGTTTTCCGACACCGGAAATCAGCGTCGGCTTACCGCCGTCGACCGCTTCTTTGGTCACTATGCACTCGTTCACGTCGGGAAGGTCCGGCAGTTCAAACATCGTATCCAGCATCGCGTTCTCGATAATGGCACGCAGACCGCGGGCACCGCACTTACGGCCGATAGCCTGGCGGGCGATCTCCCGGATTGCATCCTCTTCAAAGGTCAGGCGGATGCCGTCCATATCCAGCAGGGTTTCATACTGTTTGCACAGCGCGTTCTTCGGCTCCGTCAGGATCCGGATCAGGGCGTCCTCATCCAGCGCGTCCAGGGTCACCAGAATCGGAAGGCGGCCGACGAATTCAGGAATCAGGCCGTATTTGGTCAGATCCTCCGGCTGCACATCCTTCAGGGCGTCTGTCCGGGCGGGATCCCGCTGGCTCTGGATTTCCGCGCCAAAGCCCAGGGTCTTTTTACCGATGCGGTTTTCAATGATCGGTACCAGTCCGTCAAAGGCGCCGCCGCAGATAAACAGGATGTTGGTCGTATCAATCCGGACCATCTCCTGGTGCGGATGCTTCCGTCCGCCCTGGGGCGGCACGGCAGCTTCTGTGCCTTCCAGGATCTTCAGCAGCGCCTGCTGTACGCCTTCGCCGCTGACATCCCGGGTAATGGACATATTTTCTCCCTTACGGGCGATTTTATCAATTTCATCAATATAGATGATACCGCGCTGGGCTTTCTCGATATCCCAGTCAGCAGCCTGGATCAGCCGGAGCAGAATTGTTTCCACGTCGTCACCGACGTAGCCGGCTTCCGTCACGCTGGTGGCATCCGCAATGGCGAAAGGAACCTCCAGGATCTTAGCCAGGGTCTGAGCCAGGTAGGTTTTACCGCTGCCCGTAGGGCCCAGCAGCAGGATGTTGCTCTTCTGGAGTTCCACGTCATCCCGCGTCTGTTTCCGATTGACACGCTTATAATGATTGTATACCGCCACGCTCAGGACGCGCTTGGCCCGTTCCTGTCCGATCACATATTCATCCAGGATCTTCTTCATTTCCGCGGGCGACGGCAGCTTTACCGGTCCGAAGGACTCAGGTCCGACGTCATCGGGAAACAGGCCTTCGTCGTTCAGGATCTCATTGCAAAGGGCGATGCACTCATTGCAGATATAGACGTTCGGGCCGGCCACAAGCCGGTTGACCATCCGCTGCTCTTTTCCGCAGAAGGAACAACGCGGTGTCTGTCTGCTGTAATTGTTAGCCATGCCTCAACCTCACTTTTTCTGTTTGTCCCGCGGCTGATAGATTTCATCAATAATATGATAATCCAGCGCTTCCTCTGCGCTCATGAAATAGTCGCGTTCCACATCCGCCTGTACCTTCTTCAGGGGCTGGCCGGTCATTTCGGCCATCATGGCGGTCATCTTTTTCTTGGTTTTCATCAGCCACTCGGCGCGGATCGCCACGTCGGTAGCCTGGCCCTGAGCGCCGCCCAGGGGCTGATGGATCATCACTTCGGCATTGGGCAGCGCCAGCCGCTTGCCCTTTTCACCGGCCATCAGCAGGAAAGCACCCATGCTGGCAGCCATACCCACGCATACGGTGCGGACCTGGGGCCGGATATACTTCATGGTGTCATAGATAGCCATGCCGGCTGTCACGGAGCCGCCGGGGCTGTTGATATACAGGCTGATATCACTGTCCGGATCTTCCATTTCGAGGAACAGCAGCTGCGCTACCACCAGGTTGGCTGTATCGTCGGTGATTTCTCCTCCGAGAAATACGATTCTGTCCTTCAGCAGGCGGGAATAAATATCGTAGGAGCGTTCTCCCCTGTTCGTCTGTTCAATAACCATCGGAATAAGCGGCATGTTGATCCCTCCTTTGACCGAAACGGCGGCCCGGCCGGGCCGCCGTAAAGGCAATCTTATTCAGCTTCAGTTTTCTTGGCCGTCTTCTTGGCGGCAGGTTTCTTGGCGGGCTTTTCTTCAGCCGGAGCTTCATCAGCCGCGGCTTTCTTGGTGGTCTTCTTCGCGGGCTTTTCTTCCGCCGGAGCTTCAGCGGTTTCAGCCTTCTTGGTGGTCTTCTTCGCGGCAGGCTTCTTGGCGGGCTTCTTCTCGGCCGGCTCTTCAGCCTTCTTCTCTTCCACCTTGGCGTCCTTCTTCAGCAGATCCAGCACCAGGCGGATCGCGGCGTTGTCCTTCAGGTAGTTCTTCTGTTCATCGGTCAGGTTCTTCTTGAAGGTTTCCACTTCCTGGCCCAGCTGTTCAGCCTGCTCGGCAATCGCCTTCTCGATGTCCTCTTCGGTGGGCTCGATCTTCTCCGCGTTGCGGATCGCTTCGATCACCAGTTCGATCTTGACCCGCTTCTCAGCTTCGGGCTTGTACATCTGCTTGATGCCGTCCATGGTCTGGCCGGTATACTTCAGATAATCTTCCATCCGCAGGCCCTGGTAGCTCATCCGCATAGCCATCTCACGGACCATGTAGTTCGCCTGGTCATCGATCATGGCTTCGGGAATGTCAACCTGGGCATTCTCTGCAGCTTTCTCAACCAGCGCGTTCTCGGTGGCGATATCGTTGTTCTTCGCAACCCGGTCGGTCAGTTCCTTCACAATACCTTCCTTATATTCTTTGAAGGTGTTGAAGTCGCTGATGTCGGCGGCAAAGTCATCGTCCAGTTCCGGAACTTCAGTCATCTGGATGCCGTTCACCTTCACATGGAATACGGCGTCCTTGCCCTTCAGCTCTTCAGCGTGGTATTCATCGGGGAACTTGACGTTCAGGTCTTTCTCCTCACCCAGCTGCATGCCGACCATCTGCTCTTCGAATCCGGGGATGAACTGATGGCTGCCGATGGTCAGGGTCTGTCCCTGCGCGGTGCCGCCGGCAAAGGCAACACCGTCCACGGAACCGGCATAGTCCAGGTTCACCGTGTCACCCTCCTGCACAGGACGGTCTTCGACGTCAATGGTGCGGCTGGCCTTTTTCCGGTCTTCCTCAATGCGGGCATCCACCATCTCGTCCGTCAGCTTCTGCAGATCGGCCTCAACGGTCAGTCCTTTGTAATCGCCCAGGGTCACGTCGGGACGGACGAACACTTCCAGATGAAACTTCAGGTCCTTGCCGGCGCCGATTTCATCCAGATCGATTTCGGGCTGATCAACGGGCTTCAGGTCATATTCCTCAACAGCCGCACGGTACGCGTCCGGGAAGATGATCTCGAAAGCGTCATCATAGAAAACGCTCTCGCCGTAAAGGGTCTCGATCATTTTTCTCGGAGCCTTGCCCTTCCGGAAACCCGGAACGTTGATGCGCTTGCGCAGCTTCAGAAAAGCCTGCGTCATTGCTTCGTCAAACTGTTCCGCAGGGATGGTAAAGGTCAGTTTAGCTTTGTTTCCGGACAGCTTCTCGTAGGTATGGCTCATGAATATCTTTCCTCCTGAATCATTTCAGCATAAAACAGCGGTGCGCATAAAACACCGCATGGCATTGTATCACAAGTTTCCTTGTATTGCAACAGTTTCTGCGGTTTTACCACGGATCGGAGACTGTGGGCAGCAGGTCGGAATGTCCGACACCGAGGATATCACTGGTGGC
>JAGAAC010000110.1 GCA_017615475.1 Clostridia bacterium | reverse complement strand
GTGTTCAGCTTGGACAGGATCCAGCGGTCCATCAGGGTCAGTTCGGTCTTTTCCAGCGGATGCGCCAGCGGATCAAATCCGTCGATCTGGGCATACATGGCAAAGAAGGCGTAGGTGTTCTGCAGGGTGGCCAGGAACTTCCGCTGTCCTTCCTGCACGGCTTCCTCGCTGAAGCGGCTGGGCAGCCACGGAGCGGAGGTGGTGTAGAAGTACCAGCGCAGCGCGTCGGCGCCGAATTTATCCAGCATCACGAAGGGATCCACCACGTTGCCCAGGTGCTTGGACATCTTGCGGCCTTCAGCGTCCTGCACGTGACCCAGCACGATGCAGTTCTTGAAGGGAGCCCGGTCAAACAGCAGGGTGGAGATCGCTTCCAGGGTGTAGAACCAGCCGCGGGTCTGGTCGATGGCTTCGGAGATGAAGTCCGCGGGGAAGTTCGCTTCGAACTCTTCCTTGTGTTCAAAGGGATAGTGCCACTGGGCGAAGGGCATGGAACCGGAATCGTACCAGCAGTCGATGACTTCCTTCACCCGGTGCATTTCCTTGCCGCACTCGGGGCAGCGGATGGTCACCGCGTCGATGAAAGGACGGTGCAGTTCGATGTCCGGACCCGGATCGTTGATGGCCATCTCGCGCAGTTCCTTGATAGAGCCGATCACATGCAGGTGGCCTTCTTCGCACTTCCATACCGGCAGGGGCGTTCCCCAGTAGCGTTCACGGCTGAGGCCCCAGTCGATAACATTCTCCAGGAAGTTGCCCATACGGCCTTCCTTGATGTTGTCCGGCATCCAGTTGATGGTCCGGTTGTTGCGCACCAGGTTGTCCCGCAGCGCGGTCATCTTGATGAACCAGGTCGGCCGTGCGTAGTACAGCAGGGGCGTGTCGCAGCGCCAGCAGAAGGGATAGTCATGGGCGAAGGGCACGGCGGCAAACAGCAGGCCGCGGTCCTTCAGGTCCTGCAGGATCAGGGGATCCGCATCCTTCACGAAGGTGCCGGCCCAGGTGGTTTCCTCAATGAACTTGCCCTGGGTGTTTACCAGGTTCACAAAGGGCACGCCGTTCTCCCGGCAGACCCGGTTGTCATCCTCACCGAAGGCGGGAGCGATATGCACGATACCGGTACCGTCTTCCATGGTGACATAGTCATCGCAGACCACGAACCAGGCTTTCTTGTCCGGCTCCACGAAGCGGTACAGGGGTTCATACTCCATTCCCTTCAGGTCCGTACCGACATACTCGGCTTCAAAGGCCAGCTCCTGTCCCTCGAAAACCTTGTCGGTCAGGGCCTTGGCCATGATGTATTTCTTTCCGTCCGGCGCGGTGAACTTGCAGTAGGTATCCCGGGGGTTCACACACAGCGCCAGGTTGCTCGGCAGGGTCCAGGGGGTGGTCGTCCAGGCCAGCAGGTAGGTGTTTTCCTCACCCTTCACGGCAAAGCGGACAAAGGCGGAAGTTTCCTTCACGTTCTTGTAGCCCTGGGCCACTTCGTGGCTGGACAGGGCGGTTCCGCAGCGGGGGCAGTAAGGAACGATCTTGTGGCCCTGGTACAGCAGTCCCTTTTCATGGATCTGCTTCAGGCTCCACCACTCGGATTCGATATAGTTGTTGTCATAGGTGATGTAGGGATGTTCCATGTCGACCCAGTAGCCGACCTTCTCGGACATCTTTTCCCACTCATGCAGGTATTTCCAGACGCTCTTCTTGCACTCGGCGATGAAGGGCTCGATGCCGTACTGTTCGATCTGGGGCTTGCCGTCCAGGCCCAGGGCCTTTTCCACTTCCAGTTCCACCGGCAGGCCGTGGGTATCCCAGCCGGCCTTGCGCAGCACGCTCTTGCCTTTCATGGTCTGGTAGCGCGGGATCAGGTCCTTGATCACGCGGGTTTCGATATGGCCGATATGGGGCTTGCCGTTCGCGGTAGGCGGTCCGTCAAAGAAGGTGAAACGTTCACTGCCGTCCCGGTGATGATAGCTCTTGCGGATGATGTCCTTCTCATTCCACAGCTTCGCAATCGCCTGCTCCCGGGACACAAAATTCATATCTGTCGCAACTTTATTGTACATAACCCAAAACCTCTTCCAGTAATATAGTAAATGTCATTCTGAGCAAAGCACAGCGGATAACAATAAATTATTAATTATTCATTGTTAATTGTTAATTGATTAAGCCCTGCGGGCTTAATATCCTCCGCCCATTTCCTTGAGCGTGTCTATCTCTTTCAGCGTGCCTTCCGCGTACCGCTTTTCGGCTTCCGCCATGATCTTCTCCGTGGCACTCACACCGCAGCGGCTTGCTCCGACGGCCCGAGCGGAAAGGACCGTATCCAGGTCCCGGATGCCGCCGGAGCCCTTAATTCGGATAGCCTCCGAAACATTTGCCCGCATCAGCTTCAGGTCCTCAATCGTACAGCCTGCGCTGCCGTAGCCCGTGCTGGTCTTGACGAAGTCCGCGCCGGCTTTCTCGCTCAGGCGGCAGGCCAGGATCTTCTCCTCTTCCGTCAGGTAGCAGGTTTCGAGGATGACCTTCAGGATGGCGCCGGCTGCGTGGGCGGTTTCCGCCAGCTGCCGGATCTCATTTTCCACATAGTCCGCATCGCCGTGCTTCAGCTTGCCGATGTTGATGACCATGTCCAGCTCTTCGCAGCCCTCCGCCAGCGCCTGTTTTGCCTCAGCCACCTTAATGGCGGTCTGGTGCGCGCCGTGGGGGAAACCGATCACCGTGCAGACCTTCACAGGGCTGCCATTCAGCATTTCGCTCAGGATCGGCACATCACAGGGGCGCGCGCATACGCTCGCCGTCTCGTATTTCAGGGCGACCTCGCAGCCGCGCCGTATATCGTCTTCCGTCAGCCAGGGCTGAAGCGTTGAATGATCCAGCATTGCGGCGATATCTTTCGGGGTCAGAGCCATGGATCCATCCTCCTTCACGCGGTAAAAATCCGCATAATATACTAAATAGTTTTATTTCTATGTCAATGACTTTTTTTCCTTCATTTATATAGGAAAAGATAAATTAATCGTCCAGAATGATAATCCGGGTGTGATAAGGCAGGTGAATCCAGAGCCAGTACATGTTGATCGGGCACCCCTCCTGCAGGAAAAGGCTGACCCTGGTGCAGCCGTGGGACGCCTTCTGTCCCAGCTTCTTCAGGTTATTGGAATAATCCCTGGCCCGTCCGTTCCGGACAAATCCCAGGCCGTGGATATAGTTTCCGCCGTCATACCGCAGCGGATACTCATACCGGTATCCTTCCTGGGCAAAGCTGGATCCGGTGTGCACGTCGGTCAGGAAGGCGCCGGCCGGCGTTTCCCGGTAGGTGTTTCCGGGCGTGACCAGTCCCGTGGAAACCGGCACTGTTCCGACGGGTTTTCCGTCCTGGTACACCGTCAGCGTCTGTTCCCGCTTGTCGATCAGTACGCCGTAATGCGTGCCGGGGGAATAAACCGTCAGCTGTTTCAGCAGCAGGTATCCCTCCGCCTGTTTTCCGTCCTCATGGCACCAGGCCCTTACATGGGCCCAGGCGCCTTCCACGTCCAGCACCTCCACCCCCTGCAGGGCGCAGCGCAGCGTACCCACCGCCCGGGCGGACGTATTGGGTTTGGAATAGAGCTTGAACCGCCGGAATGTGCCGTTGCTGTCAATCACCACCGACGGCTTCATCATGATCTCCCAGATTTCCTCATCGGACATTCCCCGTTCCGGAATCACCGGTCCGGTAGGCGCTATGGCCATTTTCGGCGGGGCATTTTCCTTCACCGTCAGCGGGAAGGAGCATACATAGCCCGGATTGAGCTTGCTCCACATTCTCACGGTGTACTCCCCCGCGGGAATCTTCGTTTTGCTGTCCACAGAACCGGCCCAGCCGATGGAAGCCCCGTCCGGATTGCTGATCTGCTCTTCCCGGTAATAGGCTGTTTCCCCGGCAGCGTTCTTCACTTCCATGGCTACCAGGCATTCCGCCGACACAAAGCACTCCACAAACCATTTTTCGCCCCGGTCCAGGTACAGCGTCTCCGAGGACGGCAGCGCGTAAACCAGCGTCTGGGTTGTTCCGTTGATGGTAAACTTCGCCGCTCCCGACAGTTCGGTTCCGTCTGTTCCTTTCAGTTTGACGACAAAGCGGTAGGGGCCGGCAAACATCCGCTCCCCGTATTCCCCCAGCCCGTCCCAGGGAAGGCTGTTCTTTCCTTCGCTGATCTGTTCTTTCCGCACCATCCACAGGTTCTGGGTCATGTCAAACAGCTTCAGCTCCGCTTCTCCCGCCACAGGAGATTCAATCACAATTTCGCAGGGCGTATATCCCTTCACCGTCTCCGGCACAGAGATCTTCAGCCCGCCCGTTTCCGCGCAGGAAGAGGAGCAGGAAAGGATAAAAAGAATAATAAAAAAGAGCAGCAGCAGACCGGTATGGCAGCCGCATGTTTTCAGACGTTTTTTGCCATATGCGCCGATCATATCCACGCCCCCGTAAATCTTGTATTTTAACATGGGAATTATACCGAAAACGTTCTTGTGAGTCAAAGCTTCTACGGAAAAAACGCTTGCTTTTTAACCTGTACTATGTTATACTGCCGCTTGCGCATGGGGCATTAGCACAGTTGGTAGCGCGCGACATTCGCATTGTCGAGGTCAGGGGTTCGACTCCCCTATGCTCCACAAAACAAAATCACCCCCCTTTACGGGTGGTGATTTTCGTTTATGTGGGCAAGGGGAT
>JAGAAC010000109.1 GCA_017615475.1 Clostridia bacterium | reverse complement strand
GCGGAACGCCTGCTGACCATCGAAACGCCCAAATCCCTGGAGAACGTCCATACCCAGATTAACGGCAGCGTGCGGGAGCTCTGCGCTGCCGCGGCCGCTACCTGCCGGAAACTGGGATATGAGCCCGTCATACTGACCGATCAGCTTTGCTGCCAGGCCCGGGAAGCCGGAAGCTTCCTTGCCTCCATCCTGAAAACCCACGCCGGGGATCCCAAAGCGATGGCCTTCATCGCCGGCGGGGAAACCGTGGTGAAGCTCACCGGCCGCGGCAAAGGCGGCCGCAACCAGGAAATCGCCCTTTCCGCCGCAGCAGGCATTGCCGGGCTGGAGCGGGCAGCGGTTTTCTCTGTGGGCAGCGACGGCACCGATGGACCTACCGACGCGGCGGGCGGCTACGCGGACGGAGACACCTGCGCTGAACTGGAAAAGGCCGGCCTGTCTGTGGATGCAGTGCTTCAGGACAACGATGCCTATCACGCGCTGGAAAAAACCGGCGGCCTGATCATCACCGGCCCCACCGGAACCAACGTCAACGACGTGGCCGTGGCGCTTCTGGACTGACCCGGCGGAAACACCTGTCTGTTTTTGGCCATTTCCGACATGTATTGTCGGACCTGTACAATTTGTCCGTGAAATCGCCTGAATTTCGATTGTATTGGCTCTTTTTTGCGGTATCATATTGTATGAAAGAAGTCATACAACTTCTTTCTCATGAATTCTGATCGCAAAGGAGTTGATACAGATGAAGATCAGAAACAATGATGAACTGAAACTGTTTGAAGAAACTCTCGACCGCTGCGAGGCTTCCGTGCTGGTTGTCACTGCGCAGGGTGAACAATATGATCTCAAGGATCCCGCCCAGCGCTATATCGGCATCACGGCCATGCTCCAGGGAGAAGGCCTTAACGAGCCCGAGCTGTTCGCTTCCTCCTATAAGGATGAAATGAAGTTCTTTGATTACCTGAACAGGGTCGAAGCTCTGGCCGCTTAAACACAGTTCAACAAATCAGCCCCTTCCGGAGAACCCGGAAGGGGCTCAGCTATTACTTGCTGAAACCACTTTGTCTACGATTTGAGGGGGCAAGCCGGATGAACCGGCTGCCCCCTCTTTTTATCCCTGTATCATGGGAAAATACTGTTCAAAAACCTCGTCGCAGTTCATGTTTTCATCGTTCAGGCAGATCGTCAGGGATCGCTTCGTGTCGCGGTTGTAAAAGCTGAAAAACTGAACGCCGGGATCAAAGCCCTCCAGGAATACGATCCTCGGATTTTTCCCGCTGATCCAGAATCCAAGCCCGTAGAAGTTTTCTTCTGCCTTTTGCCGCGGGGTCCAGGCTTCCTCAACCAGGCCCGCTGCAAGACTCTGCGGGTTGATTTCCGGATCAAGGGCATTCCAGAACCGTGCCATGTCCGCCGGATTCGTATAGGCGCCGCCGTCCCCTCCGCCGATCACGGGTACCGCATAGATGTTGCTTCTCCCGTTCCCCTGGTACGCGGACGCGCGGACAATACCGTCCGGCGGCTGCTCATCAAAGCGGAAAAAGCCGCTCCTGTTCATCCCGTATGGTCTGAACACATGCCTTGTAACGTATTCCCCGAACGGTTCGCCCGACACAGCTTCCGCCGCCGCTGCCAAAAGGACGAATCCGCCGTTGGAATACTTGAATACGTCCTGGAAGCTGTAAGGTTTCTCCTGCTTCTTCCAGGCTTTCTCCGTCAGGGGAAAGAACTGTTCCGGCTTTTCATAGTGATAGCAGGGTGTTCCGTTCAGGACGTCCTCAAAGCTGTCTGTCAGGTCTTCGTCATAATAATCGGGCACACCCGATGTGTGGCTCAGCAGCGATCTGAACGTAACCATCTCATCCAGCCACTCCAGCTTTCCGTATTTCTGCGGTTCATGGCTTTCTGCCAGGATCCTTTTTACGCAGTCGTCAAGGCCGGCTTTTCCTTCCGCGATCAGTGCGAGTACGGCCGCGGCGGTAAATCCTTTTGTGCCCGAAGCCGTCTGATAGCTGAAGGACGGATCGTTAGGAATGGTAAAATTCCTGTCCGCCAGTCCCGCGCCGCCCGTTGTCAGCGGGTCAGTCCGCTCATACACGCCGAACACGCCCCCAAAATGCCTGAAGTCCATCTCTTTCACCTGTCTCCTGTATCAGTCTGCTCTGCGGCGCCCGTCTCCGCGTCCTGTACGTCCCCCGCCGCGCGGATTATTAATTCAAAGGATGGCGTAGCCATCCCTCCGCCATTATTCATTTTTCAGTTTCAAATCTTCAGTTTTCATTTATTTATCTTTTCCGCCTGCATCGCTGCCCACGCGGGCCGGAAACCGCTTTTCAGTCCGTTCTTCACTGACCGGACATTGGACCAGGCGGCGGCATAAAACGGGATCTTACCGTGTTCAAATATCGCCCGGGCCAGCTGGTTGGTCAGTGTGGAAGCGATCCCCTTCTGCCGGTATTCCGGCAGCACGTCAATCCCGATCTGCCACATCTCCGCGCAGTCCGCGGAGCATCCCGCCAGGCCGATCAGTTTCCCGCCGTCATACGCGCCGATGCCCAGCATGTCCAGCTCTTTCCGGCTGCTGCACAAAGCGTTGCCCCACTCCGGCAGGTACAGGTCTGTAAAATCCTCCGGATGCAGTTCCCGCGTTTCATAAGGGCAGAAAACTTCTGCGCTGAAGACAGCCTGAAGATCCGGCAGGTAAAAGCTGTGCATCCAGGTAACCCGCGCGTCTGCCTTTTGCAGGATCCGGTTCAGTTCATAAATGCCCTGTGGTTCAAAGCACCGGTGATGCTTGGGCATGCCGTTGACAAAGGCTTCCACCTCCGGGATCAGGTCTCCGCGGCAGGATGCGACAACATTGGAACCATAGGTAAACAGCGCGCAGATATTCGGATTGGTCAGGTACCTGCTCGCGTCTGCCGATGGCCTGGATTCAACCACAACATTCGTTTTCCTGCGGAAATCTTCCGCAGAGCAGGAACAGTCAACAGCGGACTGCCGCATTGCGGCGTCCAGGATCTCCTGCTGTGTCATACATATCCCTCACATTTACTCTTTTACCAGAGGATCTTCTCTTCCATCAGCCGCACCAACGCCGTCAGGCCATCCGCGTC
>JAGAAC010000108.1 GCA_017615475.1 Clostridia bacterium | reverse complement strand
GGCAGGGATGCGAAGGCGTCGGCAGCGAATACGCGGAATTCCTCTATCCCTACCTGGAGGACATTCCGGATGAACTGTACCTGGCCTCTGTTGAGGAAACAGAAGTGGATGAAAACGGAGATCCCACCGGAGAAGCAAAAGTGGATATGAGTCACGCTGTGCTGGTTAAGGCAGCAGACTGACCGATCCGGTTTATCAGAGGGCACAGGCCTGCTGTGCCCTCTTTTTTACAGGAGGACCGTATGAAAAAACTGATGGCCGTTCTTCTCCTGGTTATCCTCATGATACCCTTCATGTCACATGCGGAGCAGCATTACTGCAGCATTGAAGAGATTGCAAAGAATACGCCCGCAAGGTGGACTGAAACATATGAAACACCCAACGGCATTGTTGAAGTGGATGTTCCGGTTGAGGTGCCGGCTGTGGAGCGTTTCCCGATTGTGAAAGTCCGGCTGATGCCGGCTGTGTCCGGAGATAAACTGTCAGAATACAGGGAAATCCTGCAGAACACGCCCGGAACCTTGGGGGCCAATAAAACAGCAAACAACTGGCCGGCAAGCGCCGGGCCGAAAGAAACATATACTTATCCGAACGGGGAACACCCTCAGCAGCAGCCTGACAATATATCCCTTTCCTATGAAGAAGCCCTGGCCCTTTGTCTGCAGGAAATTGATCGTATATGGGGCTTGAAGGGCCCGGATCTCAGACTTCAATATGTTCGTGTGGAAGGTCGGCTGTATTACTATAAATCAAAAGGAAACAAAATTGCCTGGGGAGAACCCGCCAATGGCACCGGAAGATATGTCCTGAACTTCTGTCAGTTGTTTCACGGTATCGAAACGGAAGCGGGAACCGATTGTTATGAAGATAACGGTATGGGATTGGGAAACAGCTTCCGCTCTCCGTACTGCTATATATCCCTCTCAGATTCTGAAAGCATAAAAATACGTTCCGCCCTGTATGATGAACTGGAAACCGTTTATGATGATGTCCCCCTGCTTTCTTTTGATGAGGCCAGGAAGGCTCTCAAATCTGAAATTGAAGCCGGATACCTGTACAGCATTGATACGATGAAGCTGTGCTTCATCCCCTATCAGGATGCTGAAAACAAGGACGTTATATGGCTGCTGCCCGCCTGGTATGCAAAAGGCGCTTATATGCGGAATGTGATCCAGCCGGTAGAAACCGATGACAGCGGCCGGATCAGAACCGGAAACATGGAACACGCTGAGATCATTTTCCAGGCACAGCTCGGAACCCTGATTGATTACACAAACACCCGGAAGGACCGCCGTATTGTACCGGCTGTCCTGTCATGGGAGGAAATAAAAAAGGAATAACTGTATGAAAAAGATTCTCGCAGTATGCATTATGCTGCTCTTAGCCATATCCTCCGCGCACGCGGAAACATCCGCCGTAAACATCCGGGAACTTCGGGAATCCATGCCGAAATGCTGGGACTGTGAAATCACAACTGATGACGGGGAAACCGTCTTCATCAATGCCCCGATCAGCATCCCGGAGGTGGATACCATTCCTGTTTTACTGTGCAATACCCAGATTGATGTCGATCACATCAATGACTATACTTTCCAGTCCGGTAAGGATCGCTTTATCTTCGGCAAAACAGATTCCTATGAGCGTCCGAAAATATATAATCCGGCAGAGTTTCCGGAATCGGAAGCCTGCCTGGAAGATATAATGGCATTCGTTAAACAGCGGATCGCTTCAGCCGGTGTAGAAAACGTGGAACCGATACTGTACAGTTACAACGCTCTTGGACCTTTATGCAAAACCAAATCGCAGAAATGGACCAGTGACGATGGTAAAGTCAGTTTCCGGGTCATTGTCCCGGATCCGGAAAAGCCTTGGAAAAACGATAATTCCCATGGCTGGGAATGTGATCTGACGCAGCAAATCGAAGGAATTCCGGTTTTCCCGACCTATTACAAATACGGTCATGCCTCATTAGCATATGATAACATTCCTTCCGGGTTTTTATGGTATATCGATGAAGCAAACTATTATCTCTGGATGGCCACCCTGCAGCCTTTCGGCGCCTTTTCCCCGGATACGGATCTGCTGCCTCATGAAGAGCTTTTCCGCATTCTGAAAGAACGCGTCCGGGAAGGCCGGCTCCAAAGCGTCATTGAAATCAAGCTGGGATACCACAGTGTTGAACCGGCTACCGCGCAGGCACTGGGTTTCCATCCCGAACAGGATTATGAATATCTTCTTTGTCCTGTCTGGATTGTCCGGGGATATGATACCCTCCTGGAAAAAGAAAAGAAAAACAGCATGGCTATGATGCCCTTTGAAGACGAAGTACGCTATGATCCCAACCGCATTTTCTATCTGCTTATTGACGCCAGGACAGGTGAAATCATCAACTATTTTCCTGAGGAATGAATCTGTATTTCGTCTCTTATCCTGCCGGTTCAGTAATAAAGCTCAGATACTATATCATAGCAAAAAGAAACGGCGTGTTCTTCCGAACACGCCGTTCTCTTTTTGCTTATCAGTCGTCGTTTTCCACCCAGGCGTAGGCTTCCACCGCAACGGGTTCAAAGCCGTTGGCTTCATAGAACTTCTTCACCCTGTCGTCCACGGTGGAGACCAGGGTAATGCTGCTGCCCGCTCCCAGTTCATTGCGGTACAGATCCTGGGTATCCAAATCCAGCAGGTTGCCGTCCGCGTCCACCAGCACCAGAACCATCTGGATCCCGGCCATAGGGGTGTCGCCTTCATTGGTCACTGTCGCCTTCATCAGATCGCTGTTGTATTCGCCTTCCACCTTCACAAAAACAGGATCCGTAACCTTCACGGCAACATCCGTGCTGCGATAGCTTTCCGTCTTGGTTTCAATGTTTGCCTGGTAGGTATATTCCCCGTCCTTTTCCAGATCAACATAAAAGCTGACAAAGGAGGTTTCGCCGGGCTCCAGGTATTTGGAACCGGTTCTGGAAAGATAGCTGGCTTCGGCAGCCTGGTTTCCGTCCGCGTTGAACACCTGCATGCTGCCGCCGGTCAGGAAGAGGGGAACATCGTTCTCATTCTTGATCCTGGCGATATAGGTTCCGCGGAAACCGCTGTAGCTCTCGTTCACCTTGAAGGTGCCATTCTCAATGGTAACAACGGGGTTCTCTCCCTGCGCGGCAGCCGGTGCAGCCGTGGGAATTTCGCCGCCCTGGTCAGAGCTTTCTTCCATGATCTTTGTATATTCAGCCAGGAAATTCAGGGCCATCATGGTCAGTTCTTCCTCTGTCATGCCTTCCGGCAGTTCATATTCCTCACCGCTCATCATCTTGGAGAGGACGTCCATGGGCAGCCGGCCCTGTTCCCTGCCCAGGGAAAGCGGGAACAGGTCGCTCTTGAGGGAAGATCCGTCATAGGCAAAGTCCACAGGCTGACCCTGGGCCGTAATGGTCACGGTTTCTCCGTCAACCGTCCAGGAACCGTTGATTTCCTCCTGGGAAGCAACGTTCATCACCGCGGTGCCATCTTCATTCAGCATGATATAGCCCAGATTGACATCCGCAAGGGTCATATACCAGTTTCCGGCAGGGCCTTCCTCACCCAGCACAGGAACAACCGCCAGCAGCATGCACAGCGCCAGCAGCAGAGCAGTGAACTTCTTCATTTGTTTGTCTCCTTTCGGTTTGTCTGATTTTGTCTGGTTTAACATGTATATGTGATTATATCACAAAAGGTTCAGGCATGGATACTGTTCTTTGCTGTATTTTTTCAGCGCCGGCGGAATTTTGCTTGCCTGAGTATGTCCGCTTTGCTATAATATTGGGAGTGTTCCCAACTAATTGATAATGAACGGAGAGATACCCTATGCGTAAAAAAGCTCTTCTTGCACTCATGATGGCCGCCGTCCTGATGTTGAGCGGCTGCGCCCTGATCCAGAAGGACCAGGCTGTTGATGATGCCACTGAAATTATTCGTCTTGGTGACCAGACAGTCACCAAGAAGGAAGTTAAAGATCAGACCGATTATCAGCTGTATACCTGGTCTCTGCTGTATCCCAACCAGGTTGATATCACAAGCAAAGAAGTTATCGCCGCAGCTCAGGAGATGGCTGTGAATGACCTGAAGCAGAACCTGGTTCTGACCGCAAAGGCCAAGGAACTGGGCCTGGACCAGCTCACGGATGAGGAAAAGGAAACCGTGCAGACTGCTGCCCAGGAAGCCTACGACAAAAATCTGGAATCCGCAAAGCAGTTTGTCGAAGGCGCGGCAGACATGGATGCCGATGCGCTCACCAAAGCAGCCGCGGAACAGATGGAAGCAAGCGGCTATACCCTTGACGCATATGTAACAAGCCAGACAGCTAAACTGGTTGAAACAAAGCTGACGAACTACATCAACAAGGATGTTACCGTTACGGACGATGAAATCCAGACTGAATACGACAGCAAAGTTGCTTCTGATAAGGCAACCTACGGCGAAAGCGCTGCTTCCTGGGCCGCCGCCGCAAATTATGGCTATACTCTGTATTACACCCCCGCCGGTGTACGCCGGGTGAAGCAGATCCTGACCAAGTTCACGGACGAGGATCAGACCGCCATCAAAGACGCGAAAGCCCAGCTGGACAGCGCCAATTCCGCCCGCACCCTCGCACAGGACAAGATCGATTCCGCGCAGAGCCATCTGGATGCGGAAGGCATCACCGATGAAGACAAAGCCAAGTATGAAGCGGAACTGAACGCCGCGAAGCAGGAACTGGACGATGCCGATAAGGCCCTGCTCGCCGCCAATCAGGCCGTTACCGACGCCACCGACAAAGCCTTCGCGGCGATCGATGAAAAAGCTGATTCCATCCTGGCCGAGCTGGACAAGGGCGGCGACTGGCAGGAACTGATGGACAAATATAACGATGACCCCGGCATGAAGAGCAACGAAAAGGGCTATGCTATGGCTGAGGGCATCAGCGGTTATGACGCGGCCTTTGTGGAAGCAGCCCTGGGACTGAAGAAGCCCGGTGACTACAGCAGCAAGATCAAGGGAGACTACGGTTATTACATCATTCGCTATGAAAGCGATGAAGCGGAAGGCGCCATTGCCCTGGATGCAGTGAAAGAAAGCCTGTCCGATTCCCTGCTGCATACTAAGCAGGATAATCAATATGATGAGACCGTCGCGAATTGGATCCAGGAATCCGGCATCAAGGTTGACCTGAATGCCCTGAACGACTGATCATTGCATGAAGGGGATGCCGCAAGGCATCCCTTTTTGCTTATTTGAAGGAGTTTTCCATGCTTTATCCCTCCGCAATTTTCCGGATGAAAGCCCGGGCAGCGCTGAAAGGCCACTGGCAGACAGCCTTGCTGGTGGCACTCATCGTGAACCTTCCGACGCTGCTGATGCAGGGTTTCTCCGCCTATACGGGAAATGACGTGCTCACCCGCCTGCAGGCGGTAATGGTTGCCGCCAGCCGGGATGGCGTCATGACCCAGGACCTGATTTTCAAAGAGGTTGACGCGATTCTGGCCAGCACCGGTTTCTGGACTGTCCGCGGGCTTGAAGTACTTGCCTGGCTCATCACCCCCTGCCTGACCCTGGGTATGTACAAGTGGCTGATGGACCGCCTGCACGGACAGGAGGATCCGGTAAGCACTGTACTGTGCCGGATGAAACTGTTCCTGAAAGCCATCGGGCTGCAGCTCCTGATCATCCTGAAAATCTTCCTGTGGATGCTCCCCGGCATCGCCGCAGCCGCAGCGCTGATGCTTCCGGTCTATCAGTCCCCCACCCTGACGGGACGGCTGGCCGCTTTGCAAAACAGCTACAACATGACATTGCCGGTCACGCTCCTGATCGCCGTTCCCGGTGCGATTGCCGCCCTGCGCTATGCCATGTCGGAATTCATCATGGCGGATGAACCCGGAGAGAAAATCCTGTCCTGCATCCGCCGCAGCAAACAGCTGATGAAGGATAAGAAAAAGGATCTGTTCTTCCTGCTGTTCAGTTTCCTCCTCTGGTACCTGCTGGAGATGCTGATCGCCTCCATGCTGAACGGTGTCCTTTCCACCGTCTTCCAGATGCTGGCCGGCCTGGCCCTGAGCGTATACACGGGCTGTTCCGTTGCCGCCTTCTACCTGTTCCTGGCCAGCGGCGAAAAGACCGT
>JAGAAC010000107.1 GCA_017615475.1 Clostridia bacterium | reverse complement strand
GTGGTATCCGGGGGATGACGAGGTGGATATGATCGGCATCGACATCTATCCCGGGGAACGTGTTTATGATTCCCAGAGCGCGTCCTTTATACCGCTGACGCGGATCGCGGGGGAACGGAAGATGATCGTGCTGTCCGAGAACGGCTGCATTCCGGATCCGGAGCGGGTATTCCGGGACGGAACTGTCTGGGGATACTGGTGCACCTGGGGCGGTGAATTTGTGATCCGGAATACCAAGTTCAACAAGCCTTCAGAGCAGTATACAGAAACGGATATGGTCCGGAAGGCGTATTCGGACACGCGGGTCGTGACCCGGAAGGATCTGCCCGATTTCCGCGCGGCGGACGGAGACTGAGTCTGCCGCGTGCGAATGGACCGGAGGAAAGAACAAGTGAGAAAGAAAACGGGAATTGTGCTGGCGATGCTGCTGGCGCTGGCAGCCGGCACGGCGATGGCTGCCACCGATCTGGGTATCCGGGAGTATGAGGACCAGGTGAGTACTTATTCCATAAACCCGGACATTCCCTCCTATGCGGAATACTGCGCGGCCCATGGAACGGCGGCCCGGCCTGAAAAGGAGATCGTCCTGGAAGCCTCGGACGCCGTGCGGTATTCAGAGGAAGGCGGAGAAAACACGCTCCTGCTGAAGGAAAACGCGGAAGGCCGGGATGGAGTCTCGGTGCTGACGGGTGAGGAAGCAGTCATCGAGTGGGATTTTGAGGCTGAAGAGGCCGGGTGGTATGACCTGGAGGTGGAATACTATCCCTGGCCGGGGCGGAACGCAGAGATCCAGCGGGCCTTTTTCCTGGACGGAACGCTTCCGTACAGGGAGCTGGCGCTGGTGAACTTTTCCCGGGTATGGCGGAACGACCTTCATCCGGAGATCATCCGCCGCACGGCGGAGGACGGAACGGAAGAGATCTGCTGGCTCAGGGATAACCAGGGGAACGAGCTGAAACCTTCTCCGGCGGAAGCACCGGAGTGGCGCGCTTCTCTCCTGCATGACTCAAACGGATATATCAGCGAAAGCCTGAAGTTTTACCTGGAAAGAGGTCCGCATACGCTGTCGGTCCTGTCCCTGCGGGAGCCGATGCTGATCCGCCGTCTCCGCTTCAGGGCGGGGACGGACGCGCAGCCTTACCGCAGACCGGCGGAAAGCGGAGCCGTGGGACAGATGATCCGGATTGAGGCGGAAGCGGCATCAGGCACATCCTCCCAGATGCTGTACCCTGTGCAGGATCAGTCCTCCCGATCTGTTTCCCCGTCCAGCCCGCGGTATCTGCTGAACAACAGTATCGGCGGCAACGCGTGGAAAAGCGCGGGACAGTGGATCGAGTGGCGTTTTTCCGTGCCGGAGGAAGGGAATTACGCGATCTCACTTTACGATAAGCAGAATTTTATCCGCGGAACAGACGTATACCGCAAGATCTATATTGACGGAGAAGTGCCGTTTGCGGAATTCCAGGCGGCTGCTTTTCCCTATACCCAGGACTGGCGCCTGGAAACGCTGTCGGGGGAGCAGGGAGAACCGTACCTGATCCATCTGGCGGCAGGGGAACATACCCTGCGGATGGAGGTTGTACTGGGCGAAATGGCAGCTGTCATCCGGCAGGTGCAGGACTGTGTGCTGCAGCTGAACGGGATTTACCGGCAGGTGCTTTATATCACCGGTGTTTCGCCCGATCCGTACCGGGATTACCAGATCGAAAGAAGCCTGCCGGGACTGGAAGCACAGCTGCAAACGGTTAAGAAGGACCTGCGGTCGGCCATTGAGGCGCTGGAAAAAACGGCGGGACACCGGAGCGACAAGCTGACCGTGCTGAAGACGATGGACGATCAGCTGACAGAGCTGATCCGGGACCAGGAACGTTTCACCGAGGTGCTCTCTTCCTATAAGACCAATGTACGTGCCTGCGGCAACTGGATCACCCAGGTGCTGGGTCAGCCGCTGCAGATTGACAGGATCTTTGTCCATACCGCCGACGTCCGTCCGGAGATCAGCGGGACGGATTTCCTTTCCGGTACGGGTTTCGAGATATCCCGTTTATACAGTTCCTTCACCATTAATTACAACCAGATTGGCAATGTGGCGGAGAAAACGGAGGACTCCCGGGTGATCACGCTGTGGGTCGGCACGGGACGGGACCAGGCCAATGTGATCAAAGCCCTGATCGACGAGCATTTTACGCCGAAGACCGGGATCAGCGTGAACGTCCAGCTGGTGGATATGAATACGCTGCTGCGCGCCACGCTGTCCGGCCAGGGACCGGACGTGGCCATTCAGGTGGCGAATACCACGGGGATCGCGGGCGCGGTGATGAATACCGGGAACGATACGCCGGTGAACTACGGCCTGCGCAACGCCGTGATGGACCTTACGCAGTTTGATGATTTTGCCGAGGTGGCGGAGCGGTTCGCGCCGAGCGCCCTGGTTCCCTTCTCCTTTAACGGCGCGGCTTACGCGCTGCCGGACACGCAGACTTTCCCCATGATGTTCTACCGGAAGGACATCCTGGCCGAGATCGGCCTGGTGGTGCCGGAAACCTGGGACGACGTCAAGGTGGCCATGAGCGTGCTGAGCAAGAACCAGATGGAATTCGGCATGCTGCCCGGGGAGCAGACTTTTGCCATGCTGCTGTTCCAGGCCGGAGGCGAGTACTACACGGAGAACGGAGACGCGTCCGCGCTGGACAGCGATATCGCGGTCAATGTGTTCCGCCGGTACTGCGATTTTTATACAGATTACAAGCTGGACATGGCCACCTCGGTGGAAGAACGCTTCCGTACGGGTGAATGCCCGATCATCATTACGGATTATACAACCTACAACAACCTGCAGGTATCCGCGCCGGATATCAAGGGACTGTGGGATTTCACCCATGTGCCCGGTACCCTCCGGGAAGACGGAACGCTGGACACGACAACCGGCTGTTCCGGCCTTGCGGATATCATCATGAGCGCGACAAAGGAACCGGAAGCCTGCTGGGAATTCCTGAAGTGGTGGACCGGCGCCGAGATCCAGACGCTGTACGGACGGGAAATGGAGTCACTGATGGGCGCGTCCGCGCGGGTGGCCACCGCGAACCTTGAAGCCCTGGCGGGACTGAACTGGCCTATCCGGGATTACCGGGAACTGGCAAAGCAGTTCAGCCATGTAAGGGGGATCCCCCAGGTGCCCGGCGGCTATTACACCTGGCGCAACGTGAACAACGCCTTCTACGCGGTGACTACGGGAAGCGCCAGCACGGGACGCACCGAGTTCGGCAATACCCCCCGCGAGGAACTGATGGACAAGATTTATTACATTAACGCGGAGATTACCTATAAACGGACAGAATTCGGACTGCCTGTCGCAGAAACAGGGGAGGGGAAATGAGATGAGCATGGCAATCCGGAACGGACGGAGCATGCGGAAAAAGGATACCCTGTGGCATCAGGTCCGGATCAACAGGGCATCCTACCTGCTGATGGCGCCGTATTTTACCCTGTTTTTCCTCTTTACAGTACTGCCCGTGCTGATGTCTGTTTACCTGTCGTTCAACTATTTCAACATGCTGGAGATGCCACGCTGGGTCGGCTGGGCCAATTATATTAAGCTGCTGCTGGAGGATGATATTTTCATCATCTCCCTGCGGAATACCCTGCTCTTCGCCGTGGTGACCGGACCGGTCAGCTATCTGCTGTGCCTGCTGTTTGCATGGATCATCAATGAGTTCAGGCCGAAAGTGCGGGCTTTTCTGACGCTTGTTTTCTACGCGCCGTCCATCTGCGGCAACGCGTATATGATCTGGAACCTGATCCTGACAGGCGACCGGTACGGATACCTGAACGGCATCCTGCTGCGGACGGGTATCCTGAACGAGCCGATTCTCTGGATGCAGACCGAAAAGTTTGTCATGCCGGTGCTGATCGTTGTACAGCTGTGGCTGTCCCTGGGAACCGGCTTCCTGTCCTTTATCGCGGGCCTGCAGACGGTGGACAAGGGCCTCTATGAAGCGGCGGCGATCGACGGCGTGAAGAACCGGTGGCAGGAGCTGTGGTTTGTGACCCTGCCCGCGATGAAGCCGCAGCTGATGTTCGGCGCGGTGATGCAGATCACGCAGTCTTTTGCCGTGGCGGATATCTCCATTGCGCTGGCGGGCAATCCGTCGGTCAATTATTCCGGCGCGACCATTGTGACCCATCTGCTGGATTACGGTTCCACCCGGCTGGATATGGGGTATGCCTCGGCGATCGCGACAATCCTGTTCCTGCTGATGGTGGGAACAAACAAGCTGGTGCAGCGGATTCTCAGAAGGGTGGGTGAATGACCGGTATGGAAAAGGCAAAGATCAGCCGGCTGTTTTCCCGCATGCCGCACCGGAAACCTGCGGAGCTGAGCCCCGAGGAGGAAACAGCCCTGCGGCAGAAGCGCCTGGCGAAGATCTACCGGAAAATGAAACGGCAGTCCGGAAAGAAAAAACTGAACCGGTCCACGGCCGGCAACGCGGTCCTGTTTATCCTGATGGGGATCTGCGGCGTGTTTATGGTCCTGCCGCTGGTCATGATCCTCAACAACGCGGTAAAGCCGCTGGATGAACTGTACCAGTATCCGCCGAGGATCTTTGTGCGGAATCCCACGCTGAATAACTTCACAGACCTGTATGTGCTGCTGAATGAAAGCTGGGTTCCGTTCTCCCGGTATATCCTGAATACCATCATCATTACGGTGGGGGGAATGACCGGTCATGTGATCATCGCGTCCATGGCGGCCTATCCCCTGGCCAAGAATCATTTTCCCGGCAAAAAGATCCTGTTTTCCGTGGTTGTGCTGTCCATGATGTTCTCCTGGACGGTGACCCAGATTCCGCAGTACCTGATCATCTCCTGGCTCGGGATCAACAACACCTATGCCGCGCTGGTGCTGCCGGCATGGTCTTTCGGCATGGGCCTGTACCTGATGAAGCAGTTCATGGAGCAGCTGCCGGATTCCCTGATGGAAAGCGCACGGCTGCAGGGCGCCAATGAATGGCAGATCTTCTGGCGGATCGTGATGCCGAACGTGAAGCCGGCCTGGCTCACGCTGGCGATCTTCCAGTTCCAGCAGATGTGGGCCAATACGGGCAGCATGTTCCTGCGTTCCGAGGAGCTGAAGCCCCTGCAGTACGCCCTGCAGCAGATTACCTCCGGCGGTGTGAGCCGGGCGGGCGCCGGAGCGGCGGTGACCTTCCTGATCGCGGCGGTCCCGATCATCTTTTTCCTGATCTGCCAGAGCTCGATCATGGAGACCATGACGACTTCCGGCATGAAGGACTGAGGAGGCGGAGCATGAAGCAAGTGAAACGGATCCTGTGCCTGATGCTTCTGGCCTGCCTGGCCGCGGGAAGCGCGTGCGCTGCGGATTCCCTGCCGTATGACTGTTACAACTATGACCACTGGAACAATATCCTGTATACCCCGGCGCCTTACGTTCCGGACGGACTGGTCAGCGGTGCAACGCTCAGGCTGGAAGGAACACCCGTTGGCGCATTCCGGAATCCCCAGGACCTGTGCGTGTCGGCGGACGGGGATGTGTATATCGCGGATACCGGAAACAACCGGATCGTGGTGCTGGCGCCGGACCTGAAGACGGTCAGGCGTATCATCGCCGGATTTGAGGCGGAGGGCGGCACGCAGACATTCAACGCGCCCAGCGGCGTCGCACTGTCGGAAAAACACAGGCTGTATATCGCGGACAGCCTGAACCGCCGGATCGTTGTGCTTGAACCGGACGGGACCTTTGTCAAGTATGTGCGGGACCCGCAGAGCGAGGTGCTGGACGAGGGCTATGTGTTCACCCCCCTGCGGGTGTCTGTGGATTACGCGGACCGGGTCTATGTGATCGCACAGAACATGTTCCAGGGCATCATGGTTTTCAGCGGGGAAGGGGATTTCACCGGCTTTTTCGGAACGATCAGCGTGAAGATCTCCCTGTGGGAAAAGTTCTGGCGGAAGCTGGCGACCAAGGAGGAGCGGAGCAAACAGCAGCTGTTTATTCCCACCGAATTTACCGGTATCGATGTGGATGACGAAGGCTTTGTTTACGCGTCCAGCAAGGATACGGACGGTCTGCAGGCTGTCCGCCGGCTGAATCCGAAGGGTGAAGACGTGATCCGGAAGGGCCCCCGCGGAAATCTGGGCGGCGACCGGGTGTTCGGTTCGGTCGGCAACTATGCCGGCCCGAGCCAGATCGTGGACGTGGTGTACCGCGGCCACGGGGCTTATTCCCTGCTGGACAGCCGGCGGGGCAGGATCTTTACCTATGACCATGAAGGGAACCTGCTGTACATCTTTGGCGGCATCGGCACGCAGGCCGGGACCTTCCAGACGCCAGCGGCCATTGAGAAGCTGGGAAGCAGCCTGCTCGTCCTGGATTCCCAGCAGGGGAACCTGACCGTATTCGCGGAGACGGAATACGGCGCCCTGATCAACCGGGCGGTCAGCCTGCGGTTTGACGGGGATGAAAGCCAGGCGGTTCCGCTGTGGCAGGAAGTGCTGCGGCTGGACGAGATTAACGAACTGGCGAATACCGGGATCGGCAAGGCCTACCTGTCCGCGGGAGATAACGCGAACGCCATGCTGTACCTGCGGCGCGGAATGAACCGGGAGTATTACTCCGTCGCCTTCAAGCGGTGGAGGAATGAACGGCTGCGGAACAATATCAGCCTGATCCTTTCCGGCGTTGTCGCTGCGGCTGCACTGGCCGTGCTCTGGGTGAAGGCGGTCCGGCCGGCGATCCGCAAAAAAGGGAAGAGGAGGGATCCGTCATGAACCGGATGGGAATCAAGGACAAATGGCAGCATTTTTTCCATACGGTCAGCCATCCGGCAGACGGGTATTACTGGATCCGGCATCAGGAAAAGGGCAGCCTGTGGATCGCCTTCCTGATGGTGCTCCTGTACGGAATCGTGTTCTCCATGAACCGGATCTCCTCCAGCTTTATTGTCAACGATATTGAGCCCCGCACCGTGAACCTGCCGGCGGAGCTGGCAGGTGTCATTCTGCTGTATCTCATCCTCTGTGTCGGCAACTGGTCTGTGACCTGCCTGATGGACGGAGAGGGAAGGTTTAAAGACATCCTGATCGCAGCGGGTTACGCCTTGTTTCCCATGATGGCGGCCACCGCGGCGGCGACGGCTGTTTCCCACCTGGTGGCGGAGAATGAGGAGGCGTTCTACACCCTGCTGATCGGCCTGGGTACGGCCTACACCGTGATCATGCTGGTGATCGGGATCATGCAGGTGCATAACTATACCTTCGGTAAAACGCTGATCACACTGTTTCTGACGGTGGTGGCGATGCTGATCATTATTTTCCTGGGACTGCTGGTGATCAATTTCATTACGCAGGTGTATTCGTTTTTCCGGGGGATCTATATGGAACTGATTTTCCGTGTGTAAGGAGGGAATGCTGAATGAATGAGAAAAACAGGCTGACCCTCCCGACCGCCTTTCGGCGTGTACTGTGGATCATCGCGGGCCTGGCTGCGGCTGCCGCGGTGCTGTTCCTTGCCCGGTACGTGATCCACTACCGGGCGTATGACGAGTACCGTCAGTATATTGTTCAGCCCGCGGCGAAAACGGAAGCGGAAGCCCTGAAGCCCCTGAAGGATCCGGAGAACGCAGTGCCGGGATTCGTTCTCGCGGCACAGAATGACCGGCTGGGACTCTACCTGAAGGAAAAAACCGCGGAGATCGCGCTGTATGACAGGAAGAGCGGGCTGACCGTCTATTCCAATCCGCAGGACGCGGCGGATGACCCGGTGGCCCGGTCCGGACTGAACCAGGCAAACCTGAAGAGCCAGTTTATCCTGAACTACCTGGATACAAACTCCCGGGAAGGTACCCCCTGGAGCTCCTACGCCAAGTGTGTGGAGAACGGGCAGATTGAATACCTTCAGCTGGAAAACGGTTTCCGGGCGGTTTATACACTGTCCAATGAAAAGCTGATGCTTGTACCGCAGCAGATGACGGCGGAATGGTACGGCATCCTGTCGGCTTCCGGAAAGAAGCAGGCGGCCAAATCCTATGTGCTGGATGAGGAAACCGGTCTGTATGTGCTGAAGTCCCAGGGCGTCACGGCCCGCCATCGTCAGCAGATCGACGCGGACGCGCGCAAGGCCGGTTTCACCATGGAGGATTACGCGGAGATGCAGGCGCTGGCAGAGGAAGAGGAATCCGAAGCAGCGGAAAGCACTTCCTTTGTGGTTGCCCTGGATTACACGCTGACACCGGACGGGCTGACGGTCACCATCCCCCACGCGGAACTCGCGGAGACGGGCGGGGCAAAGATCCGGACCATCCAGCTGCTGCCGTTTTTCGGCGCGGCCGGTACGGCGGAGAAGGGCGTGATCGTGGTTCCCGACGGCAGCGGCGCCCTGATCCGTTTCAACAACGGCAAGAATACCGCGCCCCAGTATAACCAGAACATTTATGACCTGGACCTGATCGACAGCGATATTACCGCCACGCAGAATATGCAGTCCGCCAGGCTGGCGCTTTTCGGCATCTGCCGGGAGGACTGCGGCCTGCTGGTCTCCTGCGGCAGAGGCGCGGCACTGGCGTCTGTCACCGCGGATGTGGCGGGAAGGAACAACAGCTATAACTACGCCTACTTTACCTTCGGCCTGAGACGGACTGATACCCTGATGGTGGCCGGAGAGGAAGCGATCGTGGCGGAACAGGATTCCTACCCGGTGGACTGCGCCGTATCCTACCGGATCCTGGACGGAGAATATACCGGCTATAACGGACTGGCCAGGGCTGTGCGGGAATCCCTGCTGGCGGACGGCAGCCTGACACTGAAAACTGAAAAGTCCGGCGATATCCCCTTCTACTGCGACATTCTCTGCGGCGTTCGGGAAACGGCGCACTGGATGGGTGTTCAGTATCTCCGGGTTATGCCGATGACGACCTTCGCCCAGGCGGAGGAGATTCTGTCCGGGCTCCGTCAGGAGCAGGTCGGGAACCTGCGGGTGAACCTGCAGGGCTGGATGAACGGCGGATATTACCACGATCCGGTGAACCACGTCTCTGTGCAGGGCGGACTCGGCGGGGAAAGAGGATTGCAAAGCCTGCGCGCGGCAGCCGCTGAAACCGGAGGAAAGATTTATCCGGACGCAGCCCTGCAGCAGGTGACCGAGATCGCGAAAGGATTCCTGCGCAGCGAGGAAGCCAGCCGGTATTACGCCAAGGGCTATGTGGCGGAATTCGGTACCGTCAGTCCGGTTTCCATGAGGCGTACGGCCACCATGGGATTTACGGAGCGGGCGTATATGCTCCTGTCCCCCCGTTTCCTGCCCCGGTATGCCGCCAGTCTGGCATCGGCGGCGGAGCGGCTGGGCCTGGACGCGCTTTCACTCCGGGACCTGGGAAACGAGGTCCATGCGGACAAGCGGCGGACGAACGTCATCAGCCGCGAAGCGGACCTGGACCTGGTCAGGCATGCCTTCGGCGTTATCGGCGCCGGAAAGCGGGAACTGATGGTTTCCGGCGGCAACGATTACAGCTTCCCCTATGTCCGGCACGTGATCAACGCGCCGGTGGAGGCGACGATGTTCGCTATTGTGGATGAGCAGATTCCGCTGTGGGAGATGATCCTCCACGGTTCAGCTGATTACTGCGGCTCGCCGCTGAACCTGATGCAGAGCGAGGACCGGCGGGCAGCCCTGCTGCACCTGATCGAATACGGCGCGTCAACGCACTACACATTTACCTGGCAGGACGCGGCGGATATGAAGTACACCGGGCTGAACAACAATTACGCCACGACCTTCTCTTCATGGAAGGAGGAGGCAGCGGAAAGCTACCGCTTTGTGAACGGAGCGCTGGCCGGGGTGAGCGGCGCGGAGATGCTCCGGCATGACCGGCTCAGCGATACGCTGGCCCGCGTGACGTATTCAAACGGCACGGTGCTGTATGTGAACAGCGGGGAGCATGAAGCTGAGGCGGACGGATACCGGATCCCGGCAATGGATTATCTGGTGGTCGGAGGAGAAAACAAATGACTGGCATCCGCAGAAAAAACCGTATTTTTCATCTTTCCTATGAGCAGAGGAACGCCGTGCGCGGATACTGGTTCATCCTTCCGTGGCTGATCGGCTTCCTGGTGTTTTATGCCGGGTGCCTGGTGCAGCTGGGAGAATTCAGCCTGTCCCGGATCGGCCTGGACGCCGCCACGGGTATGACAAAGGAGTATATCGGCTTCGGCAATTATATCGAGGCATTCACAAGCCACGCCACCTTCAAGCAGACACTGACATCCTCTGTGATGGATATGCTGATCGACCTGCCGATGATCCTGTTCTTCAGCCTTTTTGTGGCGATGCTCCTGAACCGGAAGTTCAAGGGCAGGGCACTGGTGCGCGCAATCTTCTTCCTGCCGATCATCCTGAGCGCGGACGCGGTGGGCTCTGCCATCACCCGGGCGACGGAACTGGTGAATGCCGGCGTGTCCTCCGCAAACCTGGAAACCGCGCAGGCAGGGACCGTTTCCGTAGCCTATTACATGCAGCTTTTCGGCGACCTGGCCATTCCGGAATCCGTGCTTGGCTACATTGTGGACGCGGTGAACCGGATCTCGTCCATCATCAAGGGATCGGGCGTGCAGATCATCCTGTTCATCGCGGCGCTGCAGTCCATTCCGGGTTCCCTGTATGAGGTGGCCCGCATTGAAGGAGCGACAGGGTATGAATCCTTCTGGAAGGTGACTTTTCCCATGGTTATGCCGCACATGATCACAAACACGATCTACACGGTCGTGGACCGGTTTTCCTCCAGTGAGGTGATCAGACTGGCAACGCGCACCTACAAGGAACTGTACAACTACGGCCTGTCCTCAGCGTTCTCTGTGGTCTCGACACTGATCACCATCCTGATCCTGGGGCTGATCGTTTACCTGCTGAACCGGCGGACCTTCTATTACAACTGACGGGAGGAGGGAGAAAGAACATGCAGACAATCCATCCGGCACAGAACGGAAAAATCACCTGGCAGGGATTCCGGAATTCTCCCGCCTATGCCAATCAGCGGGATAAAACCCTGAACGGGATGAAGAACCTGGTGATCGGTCTTTTCCGGCTGATCGTGATCGTCGGGATCAGCTATGTCATTCTCGCCCCGGTGATCAATATCATCTCGAACTCCTTCTTTTCCCGGCAGGACTCCATTAACCCCATGGTATTCACGATCCCGATCAACCCGACGCTGGAACGCTATAGCATGGCAGTCAAATACCTGAATTACCTGCCCATCCTGGGCAATACGATTCTGTATGTGTTCGGGGTGACCCTGATCCAGCTGCTGATCTGCTCCATGGTCGGTTACGGTTTTGCCCGTTTCCGCTTTCCGCTGAAGAGCGTGCTTTTTGCTTTTGTGCTTGTGATGATCGTCATTCCGCTGAATACGATCCAGTTCCCGCTTTATACGACCTTCCGCTTCTTTAATCCCCTGGGAATTGTAGGACTTTTCAACGGCGGGAAGACGATCAACCTGCTGCAGACCGCCTGGCCGACGTTCATCATGTCCGTTTTCGGCTGCGGCCTGCGGTCCGGCCTGTACATCTATATCTTCAACCAGTTCTTCCGCGGCCTGCCGAAGGAGATTGAGGAGGCGGCCCTGGTGGACGGCGCCGGCACAGCCCGGACGTTTTTCACCATCATGATGCCCAATGCGGCTCCGGCGGTCATTACGGTTGCCGTGTTCTCCATCGTCTGGCAGTACAACGATTCCTTTTTTGCCAACACCTTCAACATTTCCGATTCCATCCTCGTGACCAGGAAGCTGGAATCGCTGATCAACGTGATCGCCAATGCAGAAAAGGTGCTGACCATCCGCGAGCAGCAGCTGTATTTTGACGCCGGCGTGGTTCTGGTTCTGGTGCCGGTGGTGGTGATCTACCTGGTGCTGCAGCGGCGGTTTATCGAGGGTGTGGAACGTTCCGGTATTGTGGGCTGAGCCCGCTTTCAATAGTTAATTACCCGGGATCGGGTAAAAAATAAAAGGAGGAAAGTCCTGTGAAGAAACTCATTTCCTGGTTGCTGGTTGCCGTCATGGCAGTCGGTATGTGCTCCTGGGCGTCTGCCGATCCGGTGAACGCGCTTGACTTCGAAGACGGCGTTTATGCCTTCCTCGGTGTTTCCGCCGCAAAACCGAACGCAGATGCCTCAACGGCCCTGGAGGTTGTTGACTACAACGGTTCCAAGGCACTGCGCGTTGCCGCGCAGGGGATCCCCTATGTGGCCCTGAACCTGGAGGGCCTGGCCGGCGAAAAGCTGGCTGACGTTGCCGCTGTCACGTTTGACATCGGTGTTGACAAGGCCGCGGACGGCAAGTTCTACGCGGTCTCCGGCGTGGTATACAGCTACACTGGCGAGAACGCGGATGAGAACAAGGCCGACTGGTCTGTCTATCTGGAAAAGAAAAATCCGCGCAATGTAAAGATTCAGTTCAAGGCACCGTTTGTTGCCGGCGGGGGCAACTACATCATGATCTCCAGGGAGGACCAGGCCGGCGGAGAACCCGCGACCTTCTACCTGGACAACATTCAGTTCCTGGACGCGGAAGGAAACGCGATCGCCCTGGATCCGACCGCGGAATATGTGCCGGAGGCTTCCGAAAAGGATCTGAGCAACCTTGTTGCCCTGACGAACGCCGTTGAATTCCCGGATTTCCACAAGTCTGCCGGTGCCTGGGCACAGGACGGCCTGGAAATGCCGCAGGAGATTATTGATGCGCTGGTGCCCGGCTCCGTGGTGGAAGTGGAATACGCGAGTGCGGACGGCTCCATGTGGATCGTCATACCCTGGGCAACCGCCGGCTGGATGCGTGTCGGCCAGGGAACTGCTGCCATCAACAACAGCAAGACTATTGCCCAGATTCCCTATGAGATGATCGAGGCCCTCTGCGGTGAAGACAAGTCCACCTGGGGTGCCATGCTGCAGTGCGAAAGCGCTTCCGACTGGGAAGTCTTTGCCGTGCGCGTGGGTCAGCGGGCAAACCGGATCGTGCTGAAGAACGCGGTTGAATTCCCCGGATTCGTCAAGTCTGCGGACGCCTGGGCGCAGGACGGCCTGGAAATGCCGCAGGAGATCATTGACGCGCTGGTGCCCGGCTCTGTGGTGGAGATCACCTACCAATCCGAAGACGGCGATATCTGGCTGGTCATGCCCTGGGCAACTGCCGGCTGGATGCGTGTGTCCCAGGGAACCGCAACGAAAATGGGCGGCAAGGCCTATATCACCTATGAAGAGATCGCTGCCCTTTGCGGCGAGGACAAAGCCACCTGGGGCGCCATGATGCAGTGCGAAGGCTCCTCTCCCTGGGAGGTTTACGGCATCCGCGTGGGCCAGAAGGCAGAGTTCTTCGGCCTGACCAACCTGGTTGAATTCCCCGGCTTCACCAAGTCCGCTGACGCCTGGGCGCAGGATGGCCTGGAAATGCCCCAGGAGATCATCGACGCCCTGGTTCCCGGCAGCGTTGTGACCATCTCCTATGAATCCGAAGACGGCAATATGTGGCTGGTCATGCCCTGGGCAGCAGCCGGCTGGATGCGCGTTGGCAACGACGGCGCGGACGTGGCGGACGGCAAAATCGCGCAGGTGACTTATGAACAGATCGAAGCCCTCTGCGGCGAGGACAAGTCCACCTGGGGCGCCATGATGCAGTGTGAAAGCTCCTCCCCCTGGAATGTTTATGCTGTGGCCGTGGGCCAGGCGATCAAATGATGACCTGATTTCTGGAAAGGAGAAACTGACTTATGAAAAAAATAACAGCAATGCTGCTGGTTCTGGCTATGGCGCTTTCCATGGCTGTAACGGCGCTGGCGGAAGATCCCCGGAATATTACCATCGGTCTCTGGTGGGACATCTACTATGACTCCAACGACGAATCCTGGGAAGACAATGAAGCCGCGACCGGTAAGGATTCCGATCTCATGCGTTTCGACAATGTGAAGAACATTGAGAACACCTACGGCGTGACCTATGAGTTCCAGAACCTGACCTATGCCGGCGTGCAGGATTCCGTAAACAACTCCATCCTGGCCGGTGAACCGGACTGCGATGTGTACATGGTGGAGCTGGGCTGGGGCGTTCCCGCCGTCATGAACGGCTATGCCATGGACCTGCGGGATGTTCTGGATCCCGACGATCCGCTGCTCACCCATAACGACACCGTTATGAATTATGTGGCGCTGGAAAGCGGCGCGGTTTCCCTGCTGACCGTCAACGGCGCTGAGGATCAGGTGGCGGCGACTTATCCGCTGGCTTTCAACCTTCAGATGATCGAGGAAGCCAACCTGGAGGATCCCCGGGACCTCGCTGCCCGCGGCGAGTGGACCTGGGACAAGTTCCGCGAGTACTGCATTGCCCTGACCAAGGATAACGACGGCGACGGCGTCACGGATGTTTACGGCTACGGCGCCTGGATCACGGACTGCCTGCCTTACTGGTATATGTCCAACGGCACAACACTGGCCTCCTCTCCCAAGGAGAACCTTTCCTCTGTGGAGATGGGCGAAACCCTGAAGTTCCTCCAGGATCTGTGGCTCACGGACAAGGCGGCCTATCCGCTGCCCGAGGAGAACGGCTGGGACGTCTGCCGCTGGCTGTACCGTGACAAGAAGGTAGCCTTCACCACCACCGCTGCCTGGATCATGGCCAACTATGACGACTATAACTGGGACGGCAAGGCCGAAACCACCCTGGACTTCGACATGGTCTTTGTGGATTACCCCATCGGACCCCACGGCAACGCGGAAACGAACGCCACCAAAATCGCGGCCGGCAGCTTCTACTTCATCCCCGTCGGCATCGAGAATCCGAAGCTGGTCTATGATGTCTTCCGTGCCTACCAGAACTGGTATCATGATGACACCGCCCTCCGGGATGATCCGGAAGAGCTGGAGTGGTGGTACACCACTACGTCCGACAAGCTGGACCTCCAGGAGTGGAACTTTGAAATCATGAAGAAGATGGGCGAAAAGACGGTGGTCGACTTTGCCGGCACCGTGCTGGGAGAGATGCCGCTGGTGGAATTCATCAACGGCGACCTGACCCCCGCCCAGCTGCAGGAGGAATACAAGCAGGTGGTTCAGGATACCCTGGACCAGATCTTCGGAGCCTGATCCGGAAACCTGTTTCCAAAAGGAAAGGGAGAGTCACAGGATTGTGACTCTCCCTCAGAGCATCAACAAAGTCCAGAGGTCAAATCGGTTATGAAAATGGCCTTTCTGGAGGGCTCTCAGAAATGATTTTGAAAGACCTGCTGGGAGTTTGTTGGTGATTAGCATGAAAAAACGCCTCTGGTTGGCAATTTTGAAAAGCCAATTTTCGGAGGCGTTTTTCAATAGGGGTTTGTTGACAGTCTGACCGGCGGTTCAGATTCATCTG
>JAGAAC010000106.1 GCA_017615475.1 Clostridia bacterium | reverse complement strand
TTGACCAGCGGGTTGGTGATGGCCGCCATGCCCCGGATATGCGCCAGGATACCGGCGATAAAGGAGTAGGCTTCCTTGCTCAGGCCGCGCTTGTCCGACGGATCCGCGAATACGTTCTTTCCGTCCTTGAACAGGCTCATGTTGGTATGCATGCCGCTGCCGTTGATGCCGAAGACAGGCTTGGGCATGAAGGTCGCGTGCAGGCCGTTCTTCTGGGCCAGCGTTTTCACGGCCAGTTTGAAGGTCATGATGTTGTCGGCAGCCGTCAGCGCATCAGCATAACGGAAGTCGATTTCGTGCTGGCCGGCAGCCACTTCGTGATGGCTTGCTTCGATTTCGAAGCCCATCTGCTCCAGCGCCATGCAGATTTCGCGCCGGGTGCTCTCGCCGTGATCCAGCGGTCCCAGGTCGAAGTAGCCGGCTTCGTCGGAAGTGGTGGTAGTGGGCTTTCCGTCTTCATCAGTCTGGAAGAGGAAGAACTCGCACTCCGGTCCGACGTTGAAGGAGTAACCCATGTCAGCCGCCCGCTTCAGCACCTTTTTCAGCACGCCGCGGGGATCACCGGCAAAGGGTGTTCCGTCGGGGTTGTAAACGTCACAGATCAGTCTGGCGACTTTTCCGTGCTGGGGACGCCAGGGCAGAATAGTGAAGGTGTCCAGGTCGGGGCGCAGATACTGGTCGCTCTCATTGATGCGGACAAAGCCCTCAATGCTGCTGCCGTCGATCATGATCTCATTGTTAACGGCTTTTTCGATCTGGCTGGCAGTGATAGCCACGTTCTTCAGCTGACCGAAAATATCGGTGAACTGCATCCGGATGAACTCCACGTCGTCTTCCCGTACCAGGCGGATAATGTCTTCCTTCGTGTACTTACTCATAATACTGACCCCCTCAGTGTCGTAATATAAAAGAAAGAGAGCAAGGTGCATCGTCAGCACGACACCCTTGCCCTGATGCGCGTATCCTATCACCGGTCTGAAAAGCTGTCAATCCCCCGAATTGTATTCCCTTTGTATTCGCTTTTCTTCCTCCCTTTTGAAACCTTGACAACCTTTTAATGGAATGTTACCATACCTCCCAACAAGGCAAAGGCGTCCTGCGAAGGATTCCCTTGCCTTGTTTTTCTATTTATTCTTGTCTCAACAAAGGAGTTGATCCCATGCTGACACCCAACCTCAGCTACGCCAATCTTAAGGAGTCCTACCTTTTCTATCATATTGCGCAGAAGACCAAGGCCTACCTGGCGGAGCATCCGGGAACCCATCTTTACCGGATGGGCATCGGAGATGTTTCCCTGCCGCTGGTTCCCGCGGTGATCGCTGCGCTGCATGAGGGTGTGGATAACCAGAGCGTAAAGGATCGCTTCCATGGATATATGCCGGAGTGCGGCGCGCCTTCCCTCCGGGAAACGATCGCGAAGCACTATGAGAAGCGGGATGTGTTCCTCTCTCCGGAAGAAGTCTTCGTTTCCAGCGGCGCCAGCGATGAGCTGGGGGATCTGCTGGACCTCTTTGACCGGTCCAATAAGGCCCTGATCATGGAGCCGGCCTATCCCGCCTATGTGGATGCCAATACCATGGCCGGCCGTGAGATCATTCATCTTCCTTCCGGGCCTGATAATCACTTTCTACCGCTGCCGAAGCCTGGCCTGGATGCAGACCTGATCTACATCTGCTCCCCGAACAATCCCACCGGTGCCGCATACAACCGTGAACAGCTGACCCAGTGGGTCAACTGGGCCAATGACCGCGGGGCGGTGATTCTCTTCGATGCGGCTTATGAAGCCTTTATTGAAGAAGATCTTCCCCACAGCATCTTTGAGATCCCGGGTGCGGAAACCAGTGCCATCGAGATCTGCTCCCTGTCCAAGACCGCCGGCTTCACCGGAACCCGTCTTGGTTATACGGTCATCCCGAAAGCCCTGGAGCGCTGCGGTCTGAACCTGAACGCCATGTGGGTGCGAAACCGCACCACCAAGACCAACGGCGTTTCCTATATTCTGCAGCACGGCGGCGCTGCTGTTTTCACGGATGAGGGACAGAAGCAGATCCATGACAACATCCGGATCTATAAGGAAAACGCCCGGGTGCTCATGGCCGCGCTGGACAAGGCCGGCATCCGCTACTGGGGCGGTAAGAACGCTCCCTATATCTGGATGCAGTGCCCCAACGGCATGGGCAGCTGGGAATTCTTTGACAAGCTGCTGAATGAAATTCAGGTTGTCGGCACTCCCGGTGAAGGCTTCGGTGCCTGCGGTGAAGGTTTCTTCCGTTTCTCCACCTTCGGTGATCCTGCTGATACAATTACAGCAGCTGACAGGCTGCTGAAATTGCTGACTGACCATTAATTCTTCATTCTTCATTTGGAGGAATACGCTATGTGTTCAATTTTCGGCATGACCGGTGCCCGGTTTCCCCGGGACCTGATCAAAACCTGTTTTGACCGGACCATTTCCCGCGGTCCGGATATGAGCCGCATGGTGGATATCCCCGGCGGCATTCTTGGTTTTCACCGCCTGGCCATCATGGGCCTGCACGAGGAAGGTATGCAGCCTTTCCGGCTGGATGACGACTATGTGGTCTGCAACGGCGAGCTTTACGGCTTCCGTCCCCTGCGGGCCCGTCTCATGGAAACCTATGACCTGAAGAGCGAATGCGACTGTGAAATCCTGCTTCCCCTTTACCGGGAATATGGCGTGGAAATGTTCAAAACCCTGGACGCGGAGTTTGCCCTGATCCTCTGGGACGGGAAACAGCAGAAGCTCATTGCCGCCCGGGACCCCATCGGTATCCGTCCCCTCTATTACGGAGAAGTCCGGGGAGGCGGCATGGCTTTCGCCAGTGAGCCGAAAAACCTGATCGGTATGTGCGATAAGATTCTTCCCTTTCCGCCCGGACATTACTGGATCGACGGGGAATTCGTCCAGTACGCGGACCCTGCTTATGTAGGATATTTCACCATGAAAACAGAAGAGGAAGTCTGCCCCAAGCTGCGCCGCCTGCTGATGGACGGCGTTGAAAAGCGCCTGGACGCGGACGCGCCGGTCGGTTTCCTGCTCTCCGGCGGCCTGGATTCCTCCCTGGTTTGCGCCATTGCGCAGAAAATGCTGGATAAGCCGATCCGCACCTTTGCCATCGGCATGGATATTGACGCCATTGATCTGAAGTACGCCCGCATGGTCGCGGACTATATCGGCAGCAACCATACAGAAGTCATCATCAGTGAGAAGGATGTCCTGGAAGCGCTGCCCACAGTTGTGGAGCTGCTCGGCACCTGGGACATCACCACCATCCGCGCCTCCATCGGTATGTACCTGGTCTGCAAATGGATCCATGAGAACACGGATGTCCGGGTGCTGCTGACCGGCGAAATTTCTGATGAACTGTTCGGCTATAAGTACACGGACTTTGCACCTTCCGCCGCAGCCTTCCAGGAGGAAGCGGAAAAGCGCATCCGGGAACTGCATGTCTATGATGTGCTTCGGGCCGACCGCTGCATTTCCTACAACTCCCTGGAAGCCCGGGTTCCCTTCGGTGACCTGAAGTTCGTGCGCTATGCCATGAGCATCGACCCCGAACTGAAAATGAACAACCATAACATGGGTAAATACCTGATCCGCAAAGCCTTTGCAGATGATCATATTCTGCCGGACGAAATCCTCTGGCGCCAGAAGGCAGCCTTCTCCGATGCGGTAGGCCACAGCATGGTGGATGACCTGAAAGCCTATGCGGAAAAGACCTATACCGATCAGGAATTCGAGGAAAAAGCGGCGAAATACGATTACTGCCGTCCCTTCACCAAGGAAAGCCTCCTTTACCGTGAACTGTTCGAGCAGTATTATCCCGGCCAGGCCCATATGATTCCCGATTTCTGGATGCCGAACAAAACCTGGCCCGGATGCAATGTCAATGATCCTTCTGCGCGGGTATTGGCCAATTATGGCCAAAGCGGCCAGTAATTGGCCAATGCGGCCAGTAATTGGCCAATGCCTGTGCAACTCTTCACTCTTCACTTTTCACTCTTCACTTGAGCAGCCGTCAAAGTACCATCGGTACTTTGGTAACGGCGATCGCACTACACTTCACAAAGAGGCGGAAACGCCTCTTTATTCTTCCCGTTTTACTGGTTTATGATATAATTCTTATTGCGCAAATCGGAATTTGCGTTCATAATGTTCCGGAATTCAAGATTATGAATTCCGACTCGATCCAATCTCTCCGGAGGGAATCTATGCAGCAAAAAGAAACCATCGTTATCCTGGACTTCGGCGGCCAGTATACCCAGCTGATCGCCCGCCGCGTCCGCGAATGCCACGTCTATTCCGAGGTTGTCCCGTGGAATATGCCCCTGGCGGACATCCTGGCCCGTAAACCCATCGGTATCATTCTTTCCGGCGGCCCCTCCAGCGTCCATGATGCTGACGCTCCGCGGATCGATCCTGCCCTGTACGAGGCAGGCATCCCGGTGCTGGGAATCTGCTATGGTATGCAGCTGACTGCCCTGCTTCTGGGCGGTGCGGTTGAAAAAGCAAAAGAACGGGAATACGGACGTGTCACGGTCCGGATGAAGGAACAGGCCGGTCTTCTCGGCGGTATGCAGCCGGCTTCCAACTGCTGGATGAGCCATACCTGGCAGGTCAGTGCCTGCCCGCCCGGATTCCGGGTCATCGCGGAAACAGACAACTGTCCCGTTGCCGCCATGGTCAATGATGAAAAGAAAATCTGCTGCGTGCAGTTCCATCCGGAAGTCACCCATACCGAGGAAGGCACCATGCTGATCCGCAACTTCCTCTTCCGCTTCTGCGGCTGCTCCGGCGACTGGACCATGAGCGCCTATGCCGAAACCGCCATTAAGCAGATCCGGGAAACCGTCGGTGAAAACGGCACCGTACTGCTGGCTCTGTCCGGCGGTGTGGATTCCTCCGTTGTTGCCGCCCTGATCTATAAAGCCATCGGAAAGCGCCTCACCTGCGTGTTTGTGGATCACGGCCTCCTGCGCAAGGGAGAAAGCGACCAGGTCTGCCACGTTTTCAGTCATCTCTTCCCGGTCCGGTTCATCCGTTCCGATGCATCCGACCGCTTCTTCGCAGACCTGAAAGGCGTCACGGAGCCGGAAGAAAAGCGGCACATCATCGGCCGGGACTTCATCGAAGTCTTCAAAAAGGAAGCAACTGCGCTGGGCAAGCTGGACTACTTTGCCCAGGGCACCATCTATCCCGATGTGATTGAGAGCGGCCAGGGCACCAACGCTGCCGTCATCAAGAGCCACCACAACGTGGGCGGCTTGCCGAAGGAACTGGGCTTTACGGAGCTCATCGAGCCCCTGCGCATGCTTTTCAAGGATGAAGTCCGCGCCCTGGGCGAGACCCTCGGTCTGCCGAAGGAACTGGTCTGGCGCCAGCCCTTCCCCGGTCCCGGCCTGGCCATCCGCATCATCGGAGAGGTCACCCCGGAAAAGGCGGAAATCGTCCGCGAAAGTGACGCCATCTTCCGTGAGGAGATTGCCGCCGCCGGCCTGGACCGTCATGTGAACCAGTATTTCACCGTATTGACCGGCATCCAGAGCGTCGGTGTCATGGGTGACGAGCGCACCTATGATTACACCATCGCCCTCCGCGCCGTTACCACCGATGACTTCATGACCGCCGACTGGGCGCGCCTCCCCTATGACCTCATTGCCCGGGTTTCCGCCCGCATCGTTAATGAGGTTCCGCATGCCAGCAGAGTAGTTTTAGACGTCACTACCAAACCACCTGCCTCAATTGAATGGGAATGATTGCCAAAAACCCGGATCCCTGATTCAAAGGGATCCGGGTTCTATTTTGCCTTGTAGCCAACTTTGGGATTTGCCCAAATCAGAAGAGCCTGCCTTCCGGCAGGCTCCCTGTAAAAAAGGAGGTAGGGGTTCCCTGGTTCTCATTTTCCAAAGGGGTAGATGATCTCAACCCCGTTCCGCTCGGCCATGTCATAACCGAGCTCCATATACTTTGTCAGGACCTCCGGATCATGGGCATCGGAGTTGATCACCGCCCGGACCCCGTGCCTGGCCGCCACCCGCCAGAATTCATCCAGCGGATACGGCCGCGGGCAGGAAATGCCATCCACAATGGCTTCCTCCGCTGAACGATAACCGAGTTTGTTCGCGTTCTGCTCCTGCTTCAGCCATCCGCTGACGTTAATCTCCAGCGGCATTTTCAGTCGTGCCGCCGTCCCGCAGATCCTTTCCGCCGTTTCCTCACAGTCCTCGTTCCAGGCATCGATGGACGCCCCGAAAAGATCCGGATGTGCGCCGAAGATGAAATGGCCGCTCTCCAGCATTTGGGTATAGGCGTCCGCGTAAATCCGCAGCGCTTCCCGGTCCATGACGAAGCCGTTCCAGAAGCCCATGGGCTTCCCCTTGTACATGTAAAAATGCACGCTGCCGATCAGGTAGTCCATTTTCTTTTCTTTCCGGAGCATCCGGTAAAAATCGTCAAACTCCGGAAAATATTCGCATTCCAGTCCCAGCAGGATCTTCAGTTTCGGATAAGCCGCCTGGGCCTCCCGGACTTCGCGGATATAATCATCCAGCTCCGCGATGCCCATCCGGATTATGATCACCCGGTCATCCGGAAACGGCGTATGGTCCGTCATGCCAAGGACCCGGATTCCCTGCTCCTCCGCGGCCTTCGCGTAGTCGGCCGGGATCCCCCTGGCGTGTTTGCATCTGCGGGTATGGGTATGCAGGTTGACCGTTGTTATTCTTTCACTCATTCTTTTCTCCTGTTCAGCTCATCCCTTGATGGATCCGATCATAACCCCGGTCACAAAGTACTTTTGGATGAACGGATACAGGAACAGCATCGGGATAATGGACAGCATAATCACGCAGTAGCGGATAATTGCGTGGAGCTGGTTCAGCTCGCTGGTGGCTTCCCCGGCATCCG
>JAGAAC010000105.1 GCA_017615475.1 Clostridia bacterium | reverse complement strand
TATCCTCCGGCAGCGGCTCCGTGGGTTTCCGCCTGCGGACCGCATCGATATACAGGTGTTTCGCGATCCCGCACAACCAGGTACTTGCGCTGCATCTTCCGTCAAACCGGTCTATGCTTCTGACCGCCTGGTAGAAGGTCTCCTGCGTCAGTTCCTCCGCCAGTTCACTGCTTCCGCTCAGGCGCGTCAGGTAGGCTTTTACCATACCGCTGTAGCGGTCGTACATCTCTTCCATATCAGCCGTGGCGCACCCCTCCTTTCAGCAGTTTCAAAAGCGCTTTCATCCTTTTAGTCGCGCATCCGGAAAAAACGTTACAAAAAAATGAGGCAGAAAAAAATTTCTGTCTCATCTGCCGGTTATCCTGCCTTCTTCATATATGACCTGAATACCGGACTTTTATCTTGCGGGAGTTTCCGCTTCCGTTGTGCTGTCATTCTCCGTTTCAGCAGCTGTTTTCTCGTCCGCTTCAAGGCTTTTCAGGCTTTCCGGATCAACATACCAGTTTCCGTCAGGATCCTTTGTCACGAGAACAGACAGCCTGTACAGCGTCGGATCCTTGCCATTATGCCGGTCCATCAATGCCACGACTGTAGCGCGGCGTTCTGTTCCGGTCCCGTCCTCAGTAATCTGTTCGATTGTCATTTCCAGTGCTGTTCTGTTCGCAAGCAAGGCAAACAGACTCCTTTTGGCGTCTTCCTGTTTTTTCTTCCATTCAGGTGAGCACCCTTCCAGCATCCGGTCATAATCACTGTTTTTCCATCCGTCAAAAAAGGCATCCAGCTGGCCCCGTACAATCACGTCATCAATTGTTTCTGTCTCCGCTTTCCTTATCACTTCATTGATTTTCAGGCTTTCCGGATCAATATACCAGTTTCCGTCCGGATTCTTTGCCGCAAGGACAAACAATTTGTATTTCACCGGTTCCTTGCCATCATTCCGGTCCATCAATGCCACAACTGTAGCGTAACGTTCCGGGCCGGTCCCGTCCTCAGTGATCTGTTCGATTGTCATCTCCAATGCTGTTCTGTTCGCAAGCAGGATAAACAGACTCCTTTTGGCGTCTTCCTGTTCTTTCTTCCATTCGGGTGAGCACCCTTCCAGCATCCGGTCATAATCGCTGTTTTTCCATTCATCAAAAAAGCCGGTGATGAGTTCCTCTATCCGTACATTTTCAGGATCCGCGGTCTCATCAAAGGGAACTGTTCCGCCGGACAGGATCATAGCTGCTGCTGCCGCCAGGACTAAGAATCGTTTCAGGATGCTGCTCATTTTATCGTTTCCTTTCACGAATGATGCAGTTTTCCGGTCTCCGTGGAAAACTGTTCATCCATAAGAACGATTCAAAGCGTCGCCTTCTTCCGTTTCGGAAAAAACCGAAAACCGTTTCCTGTTCCCCGGTATATGCCGCCGGTCCGCTTCCGGACCGTTCAGCCCGCGCCGTAGCAGGAATAGTCCATCAGCTCGCAGCGTCCGTCCGGATAGCGGACCGCGATGATACAGGTCACCACATCATAGTCCGGATCCAGCGGCGACGCGTAGATAAACAGGTACTGTTTGTCTCCTACATCGATATAGTCGTCCACGTGCAGGGGTTCCAGCAGCTCCAGCACTCCCGGCGCCAGCTTTTCCAGCTGTGTGGTGAGCTGACCCTTTGCCTGCTCCCAGTCCGCCTCATCCAGGTCCGCCCCGTCCATCCGGGTGCCCGAATACTTCCGGTCATCCAGGTCGTTGTATCCGATCTGCTGGATGACGCCGTTGCTCAGGAAGTTCACGGTATACAGGTCTCTTCCTTCCTCATTGTTGATGGCAATGTGATAGCTCATGTCATGTTCATCCACATTGAGGCTCCGCTCGCCTTCCGGCAGAGGCTCGCTGCTCAGCAGGGGCCACAGTTCCTCCATGTAGGCTTCCGCTTCCTCTTCGTTATGAATTTCCTTCAGCGGGGCCAGCAGTTCCGCTATATATTTTTCCTCCGGATCGCTCCAGTAGAACGCTTCGTCCTCTTCATCGCCGGGCCAGTCACTTCCGGCGCCGATGGCGTCCAGGTACTCTTCGCTGCTCATCACGGTTGTATGGACCGGCGAAAAGCTTTCGGCCAGGGCCCGGACCATCGCTTCATTTTCTCCCGTGCATCCCGCGATACAGTCGTACAGATAAACCACTTCATATCCCATATCGATCGCGTCCATCATAGTGGCCAGCACACAGCATTCCGCCACAACGCCTGTCAGCACGACCGCTTTTTTCCCTTCCATCGCTTTCACAACAGCTTCACAGTCCATGGAGGAGTAGGTGGTCTTTTCCGCTACATGGCCGTCCTCTGCGAAAGGAAGCATTTCCTCCGCCAGTTCGGACAGGAAGGGGTTTTCGTTGATTTCCTTATAGGCTTCATTGTAGTCCTGCCAGCGTCCCTCCGGCTCTGAGGGGGCAATGTACGCCGTCAGCAGATAATCCGGTGCTTCCGGATTAATCAGAATGGAAATCGTATTCGCCATGGCTTCCGGCATGGCGGGACAGGCCCAGTCATACCCCGGCAGGTATACATTCTGGAAGTCCACGATCAGCAGCAGATCCTCTGCCGCGCGGCGCGGTGCCGGTGCGCCCGCTTCTTCACCCGTAACAGTTCCCGCGCAGGACAGGAGCAAGCCAAGAACAAGAACCATCGCGATCAGTCGTTTGTTCATCTTCATTCCTCCCGTATTCATTTGGTGGTCGCAGTGAGTATCGGAAAACAGGACATGCTTCTTCTGAGTCTTTCTCTACTATTCGCCGGACGCGGAATAAAGCCCTTCTTTACGCCGTTTCCCTGCTGCCAGCAAAGCAAAAAAAGGCCGCCCGAAGGCGGCCCGTGTTATTCTTCCCTGTATTTTTCCATCATTTCCTTGAACAGCTCCGCCGTGGACGGCGGGGTAAAGGTAATGGCATTCGCGCCCGCGGCGATGGTGCGGGCGATGTTCTCCTCCGAGTTTCCCCCGCTGGCGATCAGCGGGATTTCCGGATACTCGCTGCGGATCCTTTCCACCACTTCCGGCGTCTTCGCTCCGCAGGCCACGTTCAGCATGGAGGCGCCGGCCTTCAGCCGTGCCTCAATATCGGTGCTTTCCTGCGTCACCGTGATGATCACCGGAATATCCACCGCCATGGCCACCGCCGCGAGGTTCGCGTTGGTGATCGGCGCGTTCAGGATCACGCCCATGGCGCCCTGGCATTCCACATCCTTCGCCAGCGCCACGGTCCGCGGTCCCTTGGTTGTTCCTCCGCCGACCCCGCAGAACACCGGAATGTAGGACGCCTTGATAATCGCGTCGCTGATCGCCTGCTGCGGCGTAAAGGGGTAAACCGCGAACACCGCGTCCGCGTCGCAGTTCCGGATAATCGCCAGGTCGGTCGTGAAAACAAAGGTCTTGATCCGCCGGCCGTTGACAATGATTCCGCTGGCGGAATAGCAGGCTTCCGGCATTTTCAGGATATGGCCCCGCAATGAGCTCTGTATATTGGGAATAAAGTTCTTTTCCATTCGTTTCTCCCTTCAGGGGTGATAGATATATTCTCCCGGACCCTGTCCGGAAAAGGATCAGTCCGCGAAGATCCGCCTGAGCCGTTCATCCTGCCGGACCTGTTCCTCCGTCAGTCCGAAGTCCCGGATCCGTTCGCCCAGTTCCTCCCGGAGCATCGCCTGGTACTCTTCATCCTCCGAATACCGGTGGATCACGCATTCCCCGCGTTCTGCGGCGTCAGTCAGGAAAGCGTAAAGGTCTTCAATCCGCTCCTCCCGGATCACCGGAACCGCGTGATCGCATACCTGTTCCGCGTCCCAGCCGGTCAGGCCGCTCCGGAAGCCTTCTTCGCTGACGGAATACAGTGAGCAGCTTTTCCCTCCGTAGATTCCTTCCAGGGCCCCGGGCCGGCATTCAGACAGCCGGGTGATGCCGTCCTCCTCATCCATCAGCAGGTCAAAATCATCCTTGGCCGCCCCGAAGCAGGCCGCCGTGACCCGGCTGCTGATGGCGTATACATACGCCTTTTCATGCGTTGATACACGGGGCTCCAGGTATTTCAGGCCCTGCTTGGCTGAAGCGTGATACAGCATCTTTCCCTCCGTCATTTCAGCAGATTGCACTTATTATATACTACAGACGTTTCTTTCCGCAAAACAAAAAATGCCGCCCGAAGGCGGCAGATTGCGGATTAAGCTTCAGTTCAGCAGGGATCCGTCCTCCGCGGAGATATAGAAATAGGTCAGGGCATCATAGCATTCCTTCACAGTTTCTCCGTCCGCAAGCACATTCATCACTTCGCAGCCTTCCCAGGCAGGCCGGATGTTTCCCTTTCCGTCCACAGCCATCACCAGGCGCAGGGATTGTTTGTTGACATACTCATGCCGTATCACAGCGTATCCCAGTTCCTTCAGCAGTTCATCATAGGGTCCGTAGGCATACTCCCGCCAGTCATAGCTTGACATGCTGGGCTGTACAGGAGTCTGCGCGGCAATGGTTTTTGCCTCCTCTTCCGTAACGGTGATCACAGCTTCTTTTCCCTGCTCAAAGGTAAAGCCGCCTCCCAGGTCCGCGGAAATAAGATAGTTATCAGTGTCAAAGATAAATGTATTCAGGCAGAATGACGGATCCTCCGTCCCGCTGGAATACAACCCGACCGGCAGGCCGCAGACAGGTGCGGGGTGATATTGCAGGATCGTCACGTCCGGATTGAATTCATCGATCTTTTTCCGTCGTTCCTCCCGGCTGCTCTGCATCGCTTCCAGAACCTTCTCCAGTCCCGGCGACACCGCTTTTCCCAGATAATACCATTGTCCGTCTTCCCGGTCCCAGAAATCCCATCTTTCAAAATCGCGTTCGATAAAATCCCGGTAAGGCATGACGGCGATCAGTTCCATTTCCCCGTCGGGATATACTGTCTCCAGCAGTTTCTCCGCGATCTCCCGGCAGGCCCTGGTCCGCTCATTATCCGCAATCTCCGGATCCGGAATCATCAGCCAGCCTTCTCCGCTTGAGATAACCGGATTCATGCTCCAGGCCCTGTTGTCAGTAAATACCTTTTCGCTGTCCGGAACCATGTATCCGGAAAACACCGTTTCCATAGTCTTTTCCGGAATCTTCCCATACATTTTGATTTTGCCGGTATACACACCGGCAGGCGCTTCCCCCGCCATGCAGGCGGAAACCGCTGTCATCAGGCACAGAACCAGCACAATGATCCTTTTCATCTCTCATCATTCCTTTTCTTACGGATTCAGCAGAGACCCGTCCTCCGCGGAAATGTAGAAGTACCACGGTCCCTGGTGGTATTCCTGAATGACTTCGTCATCCATAAGCAGCTCATAGTGTTCACTGCATTCCCAGGCCGGCTGCAGCCGTCCCTTTTTGTTGACGGCTATCACCAGCCGCGCGGCTTCGTCCGAAACCATCCGGATCCGGATCGAAGCGCACCCCAGTTCCTTCAGCAGGACGTCATAGGCATTGCCTTCCCAGCCCCGTGTCCGCCAGTCATAGATCTCTGTACCGTCATTCTTTTCCGCGGCAAGCCGGATCGCTTCCTCCGCAGGGAACTTCACAGCGGTTTCCCGGACCGGCTCTGCCGTGAAGCTTCCGCCCAGGTTTACGGAAACAATATGGTTTTCAGCGTCAAAAATGAAGGATGTCAGGCAGAAGTCCGTATATTCCTGTTCCAGCCACAATCCCACCGGCAGGCCGCAGACTGGCCCCGGATGGTACTGCAGGACCGTCCAGTCCGGATCGATCTGTTCTATCCGTTCCCGCTCCCTCGCGCCGTTCAGCCGCGCGGCAGTCAGTGCCCCTTCCAGTTCCTGTGTCAGGGGCCTCCCCATGTAGTACCACCGCCCGTCCTTCAGGTCGAAGCACTCCGACCGTTCCGTACATTTCACTTCATAATCCTGATAAGGCATGGCCGTAATCAGTTCCGGCTCACTTTCCGGATACGCGGTATGAAGCACTTTTTCCGCGATCTCCCGGCATTTCCTGATCCGCTCACTGTCTTCGGTCACTGCTTCGGCGCTCCGGTACCATCCGTATCCGCTGATTGTCAGCGAACCGCACCAGGCCATATTCTCTTCATAGGTCACCTCACAGCCCGGCACCATATATTCCGACAATAACGCCTTCATGGTGTTCTCCGGGAGATCAGGATACATATGGATTTTGCATTCATAAACCCGGGAAGGAAGCTCTTCCGCCGCGCAGGCTGAAAAGATGGTCAGCAGGCACAGCACGCAGAGAATGATCTTCTTCAGCATTCATTTTCCCTCCTCTCATTTCTCCGTGCGGAGAGCGAACTCCACCTGTCCGGCCGTTCTTTGGGTATACAGTTCCCTGTCGTCCATATCGTCTGTATACACCGCCACACTGTAGCGCAGGACGCAGTTCATTCCCCCGCCGCTGAGCGTTTCCCTCCCGGCCTGGGCCTCGCTGATCTGCTGCTCCGCGTATTCCTTCATGTTCGGATATTCCTCAACGAACTTCTTCATTTCCTCATCATAGGAAGCGTTCAGCCAGTCCGGATGGTAATCCAGCATGTAGACCACTGCCCCGTCCGGTGTGCGCAGCTCATCCAGGGTGGCGTATCCCTCCAGCGATTGCCCGTTCTTCAGGCTGATGCCTTCCGCTTCGATCAGCAGCAGCGTTTTGCCGCTGTCATCCATCATTTCCCGGACCGGTCCGTGGCTGACTTCATCCGTTTCCCGGTTGTCCCGCCACAGCATGTGGTAATTCCGCTCCTCCGCGTCCTCGTCCGCGTATTCCGGCGGTTCATAATCCTTTCCCATATAGGAGCCGTCCGTGTCCAGTGCCCACAGGCTGTGCAGTTCATACCGCTGCGGATCCGCCGGCACAGCCCTGAAGGTAATGATCAGCCTTCCCGCTTCCGGCGCCCAGGAAACGTCCTGAACCGTCGCATTCACCAGGCTGTCCTCCGCCTGCTGCTGTTCCGGTTCCTCCACCCGGTTGGTCATCACTTCCTGCTTCCAGGCTGTATGATCTCCGTCCGGTTCAGCACCGAACCACCATCTCATATCGTACACAACGCCTGCGGCAACCGCGGCCGCCGCCAGCAGAACCAGCACAATCGCGAAGACCGGCACGGCTGAAATCTTTCTTTTCACCCTGACTTCATCCTTTCCCCGGAGGACAGCCGAAAGGTATGCCTGGTGTGTCTCCGCCGGGCTTTCCCCGGTCAGCCTGTTCAGCCGTTCCCGGAATTCCCGTTCCGTCATTTCGACTCCTCCTTTCCGTCCCATTCCACACGAAGCGCTTTGCGTCCCCGATACATCCGGTTCTTCACCAGTGCCAGGGAAACATGCTGTATCTGCGCGATTTCCTCCAGCGTAAACCCTTCCAGGTAGTGCAGCACCAGCGGAACCCGCAGTTTCTCCGGCAGGCTTTCCAGCATCAGCCGGGTTTCCTGTTCATCGTTCTCCGGCGCGGGCCGGTCGGGAATCATCTCTGCCGGGAAACACCGGCTGTTTTTCCTGTGCAGGTTATGGCATTCATTCACCATAATCCTGCAGATCCAGGTCTTAAAATACTGTTCTTCCCGCAGCCTTCCGCAATTCTGCCAGGCCTTCAGCGCGGTCTCCTGCATGGCATCCTGCCGGTCCGCCTCGGACCGGAGAAGCGCGCAGGCGATCCTGTACAGCATGGGCTCGCTGTCCAGCAGCTTCCGTGTGAATTGCATTTCATCCATCATCAGTGCAACCTCTTCGAAGGGTTTTCATCAGTCATGACATATTATAGACGTCCGGGGAGGGAAAAAAGTTAAACTGCCGAAAATTTTACAGCCACGAAAAAAAGGCCGGGGAAAATCCCCGGCTTATTCAGCATCGTCCTGATAAGGAGCCTCATAGCCCATGGCCCGTTCACTGTCTCCCAGCCCCGCGGTGGTCGGATCCACAATCACCCCGATCAGGCCCAGGAAGGTCAGCACCTGGTTCAGCAGCTGTACCACCAGGTTCTGGGTCACCGCCGGAAACACGTCAAACAGCGCCAGCAGGCTGTAAACAAACCCGATCATCAGGCTGAAAAAGCTTCCCAGCCATACCTTATTCTTAAAACGCACTTTCCAGTTGATCTTCATCCAGTTTTCCTCCTTATCCTCTCTGCGCCGTCCCCGGCACACT
>JAGAAC010000104.1 GCA_017615475.1 Clostridia bacterium | reverse complement strand
AACAGCACGACGCAGTAGGGATGCCGGCGGACGGCTTCGGTCAGCTGGCCGCCTTCGTCATAACCCACATATCCGGGAGGCGCTCCGATCAGGCGGGAGACGCTGAACTTCTCCATATATTCGGACATATCGATCCGGACCATGTTTTTCTCATCGTCGAACAGGGCCTGGGCCAGGGCCTTGGCCAGCTCGGTTTTACCGACACCGGTGGGTCCCAGGAAGAGGAAGGAGCCCAGGGGGCGGTTCGGATCCTGGATGCCCGCGCGGGAGCGCAGGATGGCTTCGGAAACTTTCTTGACTGCCTCATCCTGGCCGATGACCCGCTCATGCAGGACGTCTTCCAGGTGCAGCAGCTTTTCCCGTTCGCCCTCCATCAGCTTGGAGACGGGGATACCGGTCCAGCGGCCGACGATGCGGGCGATTTCCTCTTCGGTGACCCGGTCGCGCAGGAGGCTGTTTTCGCCCTTGCTTTCTTCGGCGATTGCCTCTTCCTTCTCCAGCTCCTGCTTCAGCTTGGGCAGTTCACCGTATTTCAGTTCCGCGGCACGGTTCAGGTCATAGGAACGCTCCGCCTGCTCGATCTCGGCATTGACGCGCTCGATTTCCTCACGCAGGGCGGTTACCTTGCCGATGGCGTTCTTCTCCGCTTCCCAGCGGGCTTTCATGGTGTTGAACTGATCCCGCTGCTCCGCCAGTTCCTTCTGGACTTCCTCCAGATGGGCACGGGAAAGGGGATCGTCATCCTTCTTCAGGGCGGCTTCCTCAATTTCCAGCTGCATGATGTGGCGGCGGATATCGTCCAGTTCCGTCGGCAGGGAATCGATTTCCGTACGGATCATGGCGCAGGCTTCGTCCACCAGGTCGATAGCCTTGTCTGGCAGGAAACGGTCGGTGATGTAGCGGTTGGACAGGGTGGCGGCGGCGATCAGGGCGTTGTCCTGGATCTTGACGCCGTGGAAAACCTCATACCGCTCTTTCAGGCCGCGCAGGATGGCGATGGTATCCTCCACGGTAGGTTCGGAAACCATGACCGGCTGGAACCGGCGTTCCAGGGCGGCATCCTTTTCAATATACTGGCGGTACTCATGCAGCGTGGTGGCACCGATACAGTGCAGTTCACCCCGGGCCAGCATGGGCTTGAGGATGTTGCCGGCATCCATAGCGCCGTCTGCCTTGCCGGCGCCGACGATGGTATGCAGCTCATCAATGAACAGGATGATGCGGCCGTCGCTCTTTTTGATTTCCGCAAGCACGGCCTTCAGCCGCTCTTCAAACTCACCCCGGAACTTGGCACCGGCGATCAGGGAACCCATGTCCAGAGAGAAAATGGTTTTGTCCTTTAGGCTGTCCGGAACGTCCCCGCGGACGATCCGCTGGGCCAGGCCTTCAGCGATGGCGGTTTTACCGACACCGGGTTCACCGATCAGGACCGGGTTGTTCTTGGTTTTCCGGGACAGGATCCGGATGACGTTCCGGATTTCGCTGTCACGGCCGATCACCGGATCCAGCTTCTGTTTCCGGGCCAGGTCCACCAGATCGGAACCGTACTTCTTCAGCGCGTCATAGGTGTCTTCCGGCGTATCGGAGGTGACACGGGCGGCGCCGCGGACTTCGCTGAGTGCTTTCAGGAAGGCGTCATCACGGTAGCCCTGGGCTTTCAGCAGGCGCTTCACATTGGCGGAAGCCTTGGCGGTCAGGCCCATCCAGACATGCTCGACAGACAGATATTCATCCTTCATGCGTCCGGCGATCTTTTCAGCTTCCACCAGGGCCTGTTCCACGTCTCCCGCGATATAGACCTTGCCGGGCTCCCGGCCGGAACCGGATACACGGGGAGTGCGGTCCAGGTTTTCCTTCAGGCCGCTGACGAAAGCGGGTACAGAAATACCGCACTTGGAAAGCAGCTGGGGGATCAGTTCGCTTTCATCCTCGGTCAGGGCGAGCATCAGATGCTCCTGCTCTACCTGCATATGCTGATATTCGATGGCAAGAGACTGGGCCCGCTGCAGGGCATTGACTGTCTTTTGCGTGAACTGGTTCATATTCATAAGGCATTCCTCCTTCGAAGGTAGTTTGACTAACTTTGACCTTCATGAGTATTATACACCACTGCTTGACGTTGTCAAGCCTAATTCATAATTCATAATTATAAATAGCAGAGGCGGGAAAGGAAGAAATAAAGGGTGCCGGACGTTGGTTATTTGAATGCTTGTTTTTGGACAAGCAGGGCGATGTATGGTATTATAAACTGTCTTAGTTTAGACTTTTTCACAGTAATGAACCGGAGGAGAAAGATGTTCGGAAAGAAGAAACACGAAGAAGACTTCGAGGAATACGAAGAGTTTTCTTCTGAAGAAGGCAATGAGCCGTTTTTTCCGGAAGATGAAGACGCGGACGCGGAATATGAACCGGCGGACGAAGAATATTATCCTGAAGAATCCGGATATGATGAATATGAGGAAGCTTATGACGATGGGGAACCCTATGAGGAAGAAGCTTCCTGGGGCAGAGATGATGAGGAATACGACGAGGAACCGGAAGAAAAACCGAAAGCCCGTACGATATTCCGTCCTGAAACCCGTAAGCCGAACTTTGTTGTCAGTGTCCTGCTGAACACGATCCGTGTCCTGATCGTGCTGATTGTGCTGGCCGGGGTGGCCGGCCTCGGCGCCCTGGCAGGAATCGCCAAGGGCTACGTGGATACGGCTCCCGAACTGAACCTGGTGGCCATGGACAGCCAGGCGCAGACATCCTTTATCTATGATTCCAACGGTAACCTGATCACGGAATACAAAGGAACGGAAAACCGCGTGCTGGTATCCCTGGACGCGATGCCGAAAATGCTCCGTAACGCGTTTATCGCCGTGGAGGATGCCCGCTTCTATTCCCACAGCGGTGTAGACCTGAAGCGTATTGTCGGCGCACTTGTTTCCAACCTGACATCTTCCGGAACCCAGGGCGGATCCACGATTACCCAGCAGCTGATCAAGAATACCCTGCTTTCCTCAGAACAAAGCTATAAACGGAAAATCCAGGAAGCCTACCTGGCTCTGCAGCTGGAAAACAGGTACACCAAGGACCAGATCCTGGAAAACTACCTGAACACCATTTTCCTGGGCGAAAACTACTACGGTGTGGAAGTGGCGGCACAGGGCTACTTCGGCAAGGACCTGGGCGACCTGACCCTGCGGGAGTGTGCCATCCTGGCCGGGGCCACCAATAACCCCTATTATTATAACCCGCGGCGGAACCTGTATACCCGGAAAAGCGCGGAAAAGGATTACGCGGCGGTAACCAACAACCGGACAAACTATGTGCTCCGGTGCATGTATGAAAACCAGTTCATCACCCGGGAGCAGTATGAGGAGGCCCTCAACCCCGCGACGGCCCATGTGCTCGAGGAAGCCCCTTCTTCCGGCAACAGCATGTACAAGTATCCCCATTATGTGGAATACGCCGTGAAGGAAGTTGTCGGCATCCTGCTGGAGCTGAACGGGCTGGAAGATACAGCCGCCAACCGCGCCGCAATGGAAAACAAATTCCGGACGGGCGGATACAAGGTGAAGCTGGCCATTGATACGAATATCCAGGAGACGGTGGAATCCACCCTGCAGAACTGGAGCAAATACCCGTCCCTGCGGGATCCGTCTGACAAGGTTTTCCGGACCAAGAATTCCGACGGAACCTATACGGAAACCATCCAGCCCCAGGCGGCCTGCGTCGTGCTTGATTACCGGACGGGCGAACTAAAGGCCATCGTTGGTTCCAGGAACGAAGTGACGGTCAAGAAAACCCTGAACCGCGCTACGGACATGAAGATGCCTGTCGGCTCCTCCATCAAGCCGATCGCGGTATACGCGCCTGCGCTGGAACTGGGCGCAAGCCCGGCTTCCGTGGCCTATAATATGCCGATTCCCATTGAGGGCTGGAAGGATGCCAAGGGGAACAATTCCTTCCCGAAAAACTACGGCGGCGGGGGCTACACCGGTCCGGAAACGCTGCGGACCGCTATGGCGAAATCCCATAATACCGCGGCGGCATATACGCTGATGAACATGGTCGGCGTGGACCGCAGTGTTGATTTCCTGCATCGGCTGGGCGTGGACGATGGCCATATCGACGCGACTCCCTTTGGCCTGAGCCTTGGTTCCTCCGGTATTACACCGCTGCAGATGACCGTTGCTTTCGGTGTGCTGGCCAACGGCGGTGTTTACCAGGAACCGATCTCTGTGCTGGGTATATCCGATTCCGCTGGCCATGTGGTCTGGGACGGCCATCAGCATCAGGAGCGCCGCCCGGTATTCCAGAAAAGTACTGCCTGGATGATCGTGGACATGCTCAAAACAGCTGTACAGAGCGGTACAGGTACCAGCGCAAAGATCAGCGGACAGGTTGTCGGCGGCAAGACGGGTACCAACTCCGACCAGAAGGGCGTTTTCTTCTCCGGCATTACCGGATATTACGCTTCCGCTGTGTGGGTCGGGCATGACAACTACAAAGCCCTTTCCTCCAAGTCCACAGGCTCCGGTGCGGCAGCACCGCTGTGGCAGGCCTATATGAGCAAGATCCACCAGGGCCTGGAGAAACGGGATATCCTGGATGGCAATCCTTCCGAATACGGCCTGGTCAAGGTGACGACCTGCGCGGTCAGCGGACAGCTGGCATCGGAAGCCTGCTGGGATGATCCTATGGGTTACCAGCCGGTGACTGACTGGTGGGCGAAGGGAACGGAGCCTACGGTTTACTGCCAGATGCACAGTACCCAGACGGTCTGCGGCGATACAGGCATGCTGGCTTCCCAGTATTGTCCCAATCCTGTTCAGCGGAGTACCGTAACAATTCCCAAAGGGCACCCGCTGGGCAGCATACCGGAACAGTATAAGTCGGTTGTTTCGGAGTATCTCGGTCCTGTATCCGTATCCAACAATCAGGTCTGTACCCTTCATACAGGGTTTTACCAGGATACTCCCGGTTATCAGGATTATCCAGACTACCAGGATGCTCCCGGTTACCAGGATTCACAGCCTTCCCAGGACGGGCAGTCTTTCCAGGATGCCTGGAGTATGCTTGACAAGGCAGACCGCAAGATGGCATCCATGGATCCGAACAGCGAGCAGTACCGGGCGATACAGAACGCCGCGGATTATCTGAGGATGCTGGTCGGCGGCGGATACGCGGGACAGGCTGAGGTCATGGCAGCTATGCAGACCCTGGCCCTGGCAATGGGCGGCATATACTGATTCAGGACTGATGATCCTGAATCGACGAACAATGAATAATGAACAAGGATAATGGTTGTGACAACATGCTGAATTGTGCATTCTGATTTGTTTACGGAGGGGCCATGAGACGACTGGTACCGGCGGTGCTGATCTGGATGATGCTCTGGATCAGTGCTGCCCTGGCGGAAACACCGGGCCTTGGTATCGAACCGTTCCGGGAGGAGATTCGCCCCGGGCGTCCGGTTGTCGTCTCTTTTACGGTTCCTGAAGACGGTACCTGCAGTATCGGACTGGCGGATGAAACTGACGCGGTCTACCTGAATATCACGGAAAACAGGGCTGTGACAGCGGGATTCAATGCCATGTACTGGAACGGAACCTGCGGGGGTGTTCCGGTGGCTGCCGGCCCATGGCGGATGGTCATCCGGATGAACGGAATGACAGCAGAAACACCGGTTACCGTTGGTAAAATGATTCCCTGCCTGATCTCCGTCAGCATGGAAAACCCGGTTGCGGAGGAAGGAGATACAGTTCTGTTCAGCTTCTACTCCACGGAGGAGGGAACGCTGGTTCTCCGGGAAGGCATCGAAGCAGAACCGCTGTACTGGGATAACGTGGCCGCGGGAGCCGGGGAAGCCGGCTTCCAGGCGGAAATGGCACCCGGACAGCATGAACTGACCCTGACCCTGGTCGGGGAGGACGGTACGGTTTCCGAACCGGTGCGCCTGAGCCTGGAGGTACGGGAAAAGGCTGATCCAAATCCGGCCCGGGCGGCAGAACCCATGCCGGACTACTTGCGGGAAAAGGCGGAAAACGGATTTACGCCGGCCCATACCAGTCCGTACCGGGGAGAAGATGAAACCCTGAACTACTGGACGCTTCCCATGGATATTACGGACGAGGAAGCAGTCTGGAAGGTACTGACCTCGCCGGTGACTGTGCTGGATAACGGAAAGAAGAACGCGGAGAAAACGCAGGTCATTATCCGGTCGGAACCCATGGAAATCAGCGACGGCGTTGGAATGGTCACCTGTATCAGCCAGGGTGTCCACGTGCTGGAAAGAGGAGAAGAATGGTCGCTGATCGAATGCTATTCCTCCTCCTTCCATGACAGCGCGATCCTGAACTGGAATGCGCTGGTTCAGGGATATGTTCCGACAGCATACCTGAAGGAGGTTATACCGAACCAGGAGATGGGGCTGGTGGTGGACAAACTGACCCAGCGGCTCTATGTATTCCGGGAGGGCAGGCTGTTCTCAACCCTGCTGGTATCCACAGGGATTGCCAACGCAAAGCAGCCCTATAATGAAACCCGGTCCGGGGAATTTCTCCTGGTCAGCAAGGTGGGGGAGTTTTCCTCCGACAACCTGAAATGTGCCCTGGCACTGCGGTTCAACGACGGGGATCTGCTGCACGAGGTGCCCTATATCGCCGGCACGGGATATAAGGATTACAGCATCAATGAACCGAAGCTGGGAACCAAGGCCAGCCACGGATGCATCCGGGTCCAGCGGCAGGAGTCGCCGGAAGGGGTCAGCCAGAAGTGGCTGTGGAACAACTATAAGAAGAATACCCGGATCCTGATCTGGGAAGACTGGCAGGGAAGGCAGATCCCGGTACCGGAGGATGACCTGATCCTGTACAGCAACAAAAAGAAAACCGGGTATTACCATACGTCGGATCAATGCGGTACGGTCCGGGGAAAGAAGACGGAAACCCTGATCTACGGCCAGCTGGAGGAAGAAGAATACCGAAAGCTGAAACCCTGTCCGCTCTGCGCAGCGCCGGGCAGGCGGGATACGATCCGGGAAATCAATACGAAATACGCTGAAGGCGGAGACCATGATCCGGTGATGACCGAAGCACGGAAGAACTGCCCGAGGAAACTGAAGGGAAAGTGACAGAGATGAATGTAGTTGACATTGTGATCCTGGGGATTCTGGGACTGAGCGTCCTGGTGGGGCTGTACAGGGGCTTTATCTCCTCTGTGGCCTCTATGGGCGGATGCCTGCTCTCCCTGGGACTCAGTTTCTGGCTGAGCCCGAAGCTGGCGGCGGCTATCCAGAACAATCCGGAGATCCTGAAGACGCTGGCTTCCTATACCGATGCCGCGACAAAGCTGGGCGACCAGGCCCTGGCAAGCAGCAACGTTACCACACTGACAGAAACCGGCATTACGGAGATTATCAACAAAGTTTCCCTGCCGGCACCGCTGAACACCCTGCTGCAGAACAACCTGACCAACCAGGTTTACGGCGCGGCGGCGGATGTGGGCACCTATGTTTCCCAGACCATCGTCGGAGCCATCCTGAATGTGATCTGCTTCATCGTCTGTTTTATCGGCCTGCTGCTGATCATTCATTTTGTGATCAATTTCCTGAAGGTTGTCTTTAAATTCCCGGTGCTTAAGCAGCTGAACTCCATTGCCGGCGGTGCTTTCGGACTGATCCGCGGCGCCCTGCTGTGCTTTGTGGCCTTTGCCATGCTGCCCCTGATCCAGACCCTGCTGCCGATTGATAACCTCAACCAGCTGGTGGAAGCCAGTACGCTGGCGCCGCTGTTTAACAGCGGAAACCTGATACTGGCGATTATGAACGGAAAGCTGTTCTGATTTTCCTTTGCTCTGCAAGGAAAATCAGGCCAATGAAATATTGGCCTTTGGCCAATGTGAAATATCCTGCTTCGCAGGATGTGAAATATCGCTTACGCGATATGAAATATGCGCTAAAGGCGCATGTGACAGATACTAAAAAACCCAGCGGCCTGTGTGCAGGCCGCTGGGTTTT
>JAGAAC010000103.1 GCA_017615475.1 Clostridia bacterium | reverse complement strand
CAAGAATTCCACGATCGTGGACTCCATCCTCTGCCTGGACGGAACGGAGGTGCTGGGCGCCTGCATGGCTTCAGCACTGTCCGAGGCCGGGTTCCGGAGCATGAATGCGCACCAGACGATTTACGTGGTGACTCCGGAACACACATCCGGAAGCCAGCTGATCTTCCGGGACAATATCGCTCCGATGATTGTGGGCAAGCATGTGCTGGTGCTGGCAGCCTCCCTGGCCACAGGCTTTACCGCCCGCTCCGCCATCGAGGCTATCCGGTATTACAGCGGTGTGCCCGCAGGTGTCGCAGCCATCTTCTCCGCGATTGATGAATGTGAAGGCTTCCCGGTCAAGAGTGTTTTCACCGTAAAGGAGAACCTCCCCGATTATGTCAGCTGCTCCTCCCACAACTGCCCGATGTGCAAGGCAGGAGAAAAGCTGACAGGACTGGTCAACAGCCACGGTGTTTCCTCCTTCTGAATGCGCACTTTCTGGAAAAACGGAAGCCGGGCATGATGCCCGGCTTCCGTTGTGTTTCAATGTCATTCGTCTTACTGACCTGCCGTAAAGGCGTTGCCTGATCCCGGATTACTTGTCAGGCACAGACAGTGTCCGCAGCGCCTCCATCATGAACGACCTTGCCTCCGCGTCATCCTGGGGAACCCACATGAGCATGCCATGGCAACCATAGCCCTCGTAAACAAAGGCGGCGTTGTACATGCTGATTTCGGGTGTTTCCTCCGCGACCCAGGCTGTCCAGTCTGTCTGCATAGGGTTACAGCAACCTGCCGCAAGATAAAAAAAATCCCGGGGACTTTTGTAAATAAGGCCCCGGGGATTTCGATATTATTCGAACTCCCTAACTAAACCTATGTCTTAAACATTTTTGTTAGGGTTTTCTGTTACGATTTGATTTCATTTGGTTTCAGCTGTCCATATTACATAGACTGTATCAGCTAATGTTATCAAATTGTTATCACGGAAGTGTTATCAAGTCACCTAATAGCAATTCTATTTTCTTTTTAATGTATACCAAACATCTATTTCATCTTTAGTGGGTTCTTCCCACATAGACAATAATTTTCCCATAAGCCCTTCATCCAGATAATAATCTGAACCACCTTCACCGTTTAATACCCTGCAGTTTCGTTCTTCAATGTTTTTATTCCACGTTTGGTCATCAACCTCAATGTAATGCCATTCACAATGAACATTCTGAGAGTGGCAAAAATCGGTCAAGCTTCTTCTGTTTTCTAATCTCCAAAATCCCCAATCTAAGATAACAGTACAACCTACGTTCACTAATTCCACCGATTTTTTCTTAAAATAACTCCAAATTCTTAACGCCATTTCGTCATGTTTCTCACCCAAATCATTATCAAACAAATCTTTTGTCAATTCATCACATGATAAAACAACCGCTTTCTCTTTTTCTTTTATTTGATTGGCGTAATAGGTTTTTCCACAACATATTTTCCCACAGATCGCTATTATCTTCGCCATAAGTATTTCTCCCTTCCTTCTCGAATCATTTTGAATGTAGAAGGTGTTAAATTCATTGTATGATTGCTCATTACTGCAATCCCCTTCGAGCTACTACAACTGTAAGCCCCTTCTCATCTATACTCTTTTCGAGGTTCTCCATAAGATTACTGCCGTATTCAGCACGATCTTTGCCGTCCTGCTCATATTCAACAATATAATAACCTATAACCCAATTTCGTAATGTCATCAGCTGGTTCACTGCACCTTTTGCTGCATTTCCAGCTTTAACATTAATGCTTTTTATATCATCTGCCAACAAAGCAAATGTCTTATCATTCGCCATATATATTCCCACGAAACCACAATGCCCGATTTCACGGATTACCTCCTCAATCTTCAATATAGCAAAACAAATTATAACATATGGTATTCCTGCTTCATAGAATTATTTCCTTACTAACGACATATAACGGGAGCGTGTCACGCCCCCGTCACTGTCAATCAAGGTAAAGGTTATTCTAACTCTGTTTCCCTGTGTTTTTTTGGTACAACCGGGGCCCTTGGATGCTCCTTCGTTTCTTTCTTTAACTCCGCAAGTCTGCCAAGAACACTTTCCCTGGTCTTTTCTTCTACTTCCTTACGCTTGTGCATATCCCACCACTCTTTAAACTTCCGCCATGCTCCTGCGACAAGCTTTCCAATTGGAGTTTTGGGTTCTTTGAGGAATGCGTACCTCATGAATTCTTTCTGAGCTTCCGTTTCAACCATTGTCTGAATCGTCTCTTCAGTCTGCTTGTTCAGTTCCTCCAAAACCGTTTCATTCACTTCAACAGCATTTGTCGTTTCTGCATATTGTTCATTCAATGATTCCAACGCCTCGGCTTTTTTTCTTATAAAGAACTCTTTGGACCAATCGCTGTTCCGTCCCTTTTCGATTTCCTTACTTTTCCGGAGTCATATCTGTGTCTCAGACGATCATTTAGTTGTCACTTAACATATTTGTTTAAGTTCACGCTTATAATACTAAACATATTTGTTAAAGTCAAGTGCGTAATTAAACTTTTTTGTTTAATTTCTCTTGATTGTCCTAAACAAATATGTTAAGATAGTCCCATCAAGCGAAAGGAGCCCTCACTATGGCAATAGGAGAACGAATCCATTTCTTCCGTAGTAAACGCGGAATGACACAAAAATATGTAGGTGCACAGATCGGCTTTGATGAAAAATCTGCTGATGTCCGTATGGCTCAATATGAGAGCGAAAACCGTGTTCCAAAGGATAACCTTGTACAGGCTATGGCAGATCTTTTTGACGTTAAACCCGATGCCCTGAAGGTTCCCGATATCGACTCTTTCACAGGGCTTATTCATACCCTCTTCGCTATTGAAGATCGCTACGGTCTCAAGATTGAAAAGGCAGAAGACGGACAGCCTCAGCTCTATCTTGATTTAAGGAATAACCCTGGCAGCATGCAGTTTTATGACATGCTGATGGATTGGATGGATAAGTCCGAAGCACTCAGATCCGGTCAGATCACCCAGGATGAATACGATGCCTGGAGATATCACTATCCAACACCTGGTCAGACAACTCATTCACACTTTGAAACTGTTCCACCCCAGGAATAATCTGAGCAAATCCTATCTGAACGGTTTCTACCGGCTAACATAAAGGCAAAAAGAAAAGGCCTTGCTAAGCTATTCATTAGCTTAACAAGACCTTTTTAAGTCTTTACTGAAACCTCACCTGCTAACCTTTTGCATTACACATAAATAATGCTCAGTTATCAAGTGTTATCATTTTGTTATCAAATCGCTTTTCGAAATCCCCGGAAGCCGCATAAATACGGCATTCTTCGAACATCGTTAATTATTCCATCTCGATGGTTGCGACGGGCTTTTCGGAAATATCCCACAGGACGCGGTTGACACCGTCTACAGTGGAGATGATGCGGTCCCGCATGGTGCAAAGCACGCTGAAGGGGATTTCCGGTACGGTGGCGGTGACGGCATCCACGGTGTTGACCGCACGGATGATCACTGCCCAGCCCATGTAGCGCTGGCCCTTGCCGTCGACATACTTGATGCCGGTGGACTTGAAATCGGGAATGGTGCAGAAGTACTGCCACGGAACCTCGGGCAGCTTGCCGATCTCTTCACGGACGATGGCATCGGCTTCACGGAGGGCTTCCAGGCGGTCACGGGTGATGGCGCCGACGCAGCGCACGCCCAGGCCGGGGCCGGGGAAGGGCTGACGGTAAACCATGCCGTCCGGCAGGCCCAGTTCTTTACCGACAACGCGGACTTCATCCTTGTAGAGCAGTTTGACGGGCTCAACCAGTTCAAACTGCAGGTCGTCCGGCAGGCCACCCACGTTGTGATGGGCCTTGACGCCGACGCTCTCTGTAATATCAGGATAGATGGTGCCCTGTGCCAGGAAGGCGATGCCGTCCTGCTTGCGGGCTTCTTCCTCAAAGACACGGATAAACTCAGCACCGATGATCTTGCGCTTCTGCTCAGGATCGCTGACACCGGCCAGCTTGTCCAGGAAGCGGTCGACCGCGTCCACGTAGACCAGGTTGGCTTTCATCTGGTTGCGGAAAACTTCGATAACCTGTTCGGGTTCACCTTTGCGGAGCAGGCCGTGGTTGACATGCACGCAGACCAGCTGCTGGCCGATGGCCTTGATCAGCAGGGCGGCCACAACTGAGCTGTCCACACCGCCGGAAAGAGCCAGAAGAACCTTTTTGTCACCAACCTGTTTCCGGACTGCTTCCACCTGCTCGGCGATGAATGCCTGGGCGAGCGCGGGAGTCGTAATCCGTTCCATGCTTTCGGGCCGTTTGTTGCTATCCATTTCTTATCCTCCAATCGATCCGTTTATACCATAGGGGAATACATGCAAAAGAATAGGAAAAGACGGGGAAAGTGTCAATCGTTAAACATGACAAAAACATGAAGCAATTCTTATAAAAGAATGATTTTTTCGGGGAATGCCTGCGGGAAAACGAAAACCGACAAAGAAACCGTGTGGTTTTTACCCGAAAAGCGAACATTATTGACGGGGAAACAAAAGACGTACATTATTTTTTGTTGACAAGACAGGGGGAAGGGCGTAAACTTCCGATAAAGGCTTTGAAGGAGAGGGCAGCGGGTTATCGGCTTTCAGAGACACGGCGGTTGGTGCAAGCCGTGGGAAGAGCCCGCAAGCTGTAGCTCCTGAGCCGGAAGGAAGAAAGCGAAGGCGCAAGTAGAACCTTCCCGTGACTGCCGCGTAAGGGCATAGAACCTGTTGGGGTTCAAGAGTGGCGGTGTAACAGCCGCAATTTGAGTGGTACCGCGGGCGTTATTTCAAGCTCGTCTCAAAGTCAAACTTTGGGACGAGCTTTTTTCATCAACCAAGAACATTTCGCGTCTGCGGACGCGACCAGGGCTTTCCGATCGCCCTGGACCTTCGGAGGAGGTATTGGAGATCATGGCACAGATGACGGGACTGAATTACAAGATTCAGGAAATGGCTCACCGGATTCGCGAGCTGCGGGAGATTGAAAACTTCACGATCGCGGAAATGGCGAACAAGACCGGCGTTACGGAGCAGGAGTACATTGACTGCGAAATGGGCCGTTCGGACCTTAACTTCGCGTTCCTGTACCGCTGCGCGCTGGCTTTCGGCGTCGACGTAGGCGACATCATCGAGGGTTCCAGCCCGAACCTGAACTCCTTCACCGTTACCCGGCGGGGAGAAGGACAGCGGATTGAGGAAGCCCATGACATGATCTATTACAACATGGCGGCTTCCTTCCGGAACCGGATCGCGGAACCGCTGTATGTTCAGGCTGCCTACAGTGCCGAGGCGGAAAAGGAAGATATCAAACTGACCACCCATGAAGGCCAGGAATGCGATATTGTCATCGAGGGCCAGCTGAAGGTGCAGGTGGGCGAGCACATCAGCGTGCTGAACCCCGGCGACTCCATCTACTACGATTCCGGTACGCCCCACGGCATGATCGCCGTTGGCGGCGAGGACTGCCTGTTCTATGCCATTGTCCTGAATCCCACCGGTGCGCCGATTCCGGAACTGACACCGGAAAAGGCTGTGCCCGGAACCGCCCTGCAGGAATTCCCGGCGGAGAACGGCCGTACCCGTGTGTGGCACCGTTATGCGGACGTGGAGAAGGATGAGAACGGCACTCCCGTGAAGATCGAATTCAAGAACACGGACAAGTTCAATTTCGCCTTTGACGTGATCGACGCTATTGCGGATGAAATCCCGAACAAGCTGGCCATGCTCCATCTGGACAAGAACAAGGTGGAACACCGGTTCACCTTCAATGACCTCAAGCGCGCTTCCAACCGCTGCGCCAACTATTTCAAGTCCCTGGGCATCAAAAAGGGCGACCGGGTTATGCTGGTGCTGAAGAGGCACTATCAGTTCTGGTTCTCCATCCTGGCTCTGGAAAAGATCGGCGCCATCGGCATTCCGGCCGTGGCCCAGCTGCAGGAGCACGACTTTGAATACCGGTTCAACGCCGCCGGCGTGAAAGCTATCATCTGCACCGCGGACGGAGATACCGCCCATCAGGCGGACCTGGCTGCGAAGAACGCGCCGAGCCTGGAACTGAAACTGATTGTGAACGGCGAGCGGGAAGGCTGGCACAACTTCGACGAAGAATACCAGATGTATTCCACTCACTTCCGCCGTACGGAAGATACGCCCTGCGGTGATGACCTGATGCTGATGTACTTCACTTCCGGCACCACAGGCTATCCGAAGATTGCGGCCCACAGCTACAAGCATCCGCTGGGGCACCTGCATACCGCGAAATACTGGCACTGCGTGAACCCGAACGGCCTGCACCTGACGATTTCCGATACAGGCTGGGCCAAGGCCGGCTGGGGCAAGATCTACGGCCAGTGGCTGTGTGAAGCCGCCATCTTTGTTTATGACTTTGACCGCTTTGACGCAGCGGATATTCTGCCGCTGTTCGCCAAGTACAATATCACCACCTTCTGCGCACCGCCCACCATGTGGCGGATGCTGATCAAGCAGGACCTGAGCAAGTATGACCTGAGTTCCGTGACCCATGCCTCCAGCGCCGGCGAAGCGCTGAACCCGGAGGTCTTCCGGCAGATCGAAAAGCAGACCGGCCTGCAGGTGATGGAAGGCTTCGGCCAGACGGAAAGCACCATGATCATCGGCAACCTGGCCGGTGCGGACCACAAGCTGGGTTCCATGGGCAAGGTTGCCCCGATCTACAAGGTGGCCCTGCTGGATCCGGAAGGCAAGGAAGTTCCCGCCGGTACCTCCGGCGAGATCTGCGTGGATATCTCCAACGGTATCCCGATCGGCCTGTTCCGGGAGTATTACCGGGACGAGGAAAAGACAAAGGAAGTTATGCATGACGGCTGGTACCATACCGGCGACGTGGCCTGGTGCGATGAAGACGGCTTCTACTGGTATGTGGGCCGGGCGGACGACGTGATCAAGTCCAGCGGCTACCGGATCGGACCGTTTGAAATTGAGAGCGTGATTATGGAACTGCCCTATGTTCTGGAGTGCGGCGTCAGCGCGGCTCCGGACGAGGTTCGCGGCCAGGTGGTCAAGGCCAGCATCGTGCTGACCAAGGGAACCGAACCCACGGAAGAACTGAAAAAGGAAATCCAGAACTACGTCAAGCAGCATACCGCTCCCTACAAGTATCCCCGGATTGTCGTGTTCCGGGATGAACTGCCCAAGACGGTTTCCGGCAAGATCCAGAGGGCACTGCTGTGATTGATTCCACGCTGTGTTATCTTTACCGTGGCGATGAGGTGCTGATGATGCACCGGACACGGAAAAAGAATGATATGAACCATGACAAGTGGATCGCCATCGGCGGACGCTTTGAGGACAAGGAAAGCCCGGAAGACTGCGCACTCCGCGAGGTGTATGAGGAAACGGGACTGACCATGACCTCCTGGCGTTACCGGGGGCTTGTTACCTTTGTCAATGACCAGTATGAAACCGAGCGGATGCACCTGTTTACCTCGGATGAATTCACGGGGGAGATGACAGACTGTGACGAGGGCGAACTGGTCTGGATCAAAAAGAAAATGCTGAACGAAATGCCCCAGTGGGAAGGAGACCGGATTTTCCACCGCCTGCTGGATGAGGAGATTCCGTTTTTCTCCCTGAAACTGGTGTACAGCGGGGAAAAACTGCTTTCCGCCGTACTGAACGGGAAACAGAATCTGTACAAATAATACAGGCATATCTGATCTGACAAACGATTGCATAGCTTGACAAATAACGGATTGTGATGTTAAATTAGCCCGTTACGTGTTTTTGTGTGTGGCAGGGCCGGTGCCCTGCGGGTTTGTAGGAGGAAATGGAAAGTGGAGTTCATCAGGATACTCCTTGAGGCGCTGGCAGGGGTCTGCAGCTTCTTTCTGACATTCATCATGGTCTATCAGATCGTGATCGGCTTTTTCGGTTTCAAAAAAGCGAAAAAAGACTATGCGGACCATGATCCGGAATCCCGGTTCCTGGTGCTTGTGCCTGCCCATAATGAGGAAAAGGTCATCGGGGATATCATCCAGAACCTGAATGATATGGATTACCCGAAAGAACTGTACGATTTTTATATCATTGCCGATAACTGCACGGATAATACGGCGGACGTGGCCCGGAAACTCGGCGCGAACGTGATCGAGACCTGCAAGGAATCCCCGGATGCCCCGACCGGAAAGCCCATTGCGCTGAAGAAAGCGCTGCAGGCGATCGGTGACTATCAGGACCGCTATGACCTGATGATGATCTTTGACGCGGACAACCTGATGGATACCAATATGTTCCGTGAAGTGAACAGCCAGTACCTGGACAAGGACAAGCCCGATTTTATCCAGTGCTACCTGGGCGCCAAGAACAAAAAGGGCGTTGTGGCCTGGTTCTACTACACCGGCTATACGCTGACCAACCGGTTCTTTGACCTGGCGAAATACCGCCTGGGCCTGAACTGCGCCATCGGCGGCACAGGCTTCGCGATGACCACGTCCTACCTGTATAAGCGGGGCGGCTGGACCACCATGTCCCTGACGGAAGACTTTGAAATCCAGGTGGAGGCTACGCTGGAGGGCCGCCGGATTCTCTGGAACCATCATACCCGGGTGTATGACGAAAAGCCCACCTCCCTGCTGGCTTCCATCCGCCAGAAGATCCGCTGGGGACAGGGTCACTGGTATGTGGCGCTGCACAATACCGGCAAGCTGTTCCGGGCACTTTCCGCCGGAAGGATCAGTTTCTGGGAATTCCTGAGCCTGCTGACCTATATGTACAGCATCGCGGCCTATGTGGTGGCGGCTGTACAGCTGGTGGTAACCACCGCACTGTGCCTGGTGGTGCCCGGAAGGCCATTCTTCGATATTTCCCTGAGCGGCCTGCTGGTCGGCGGCCTGCTGTTCGGCTACACCTACCTGTTCCTGTTCTATGTGGCTGACTGGATGGACAACCGGATCAAGTTCAGCATCCGGACCATTCCGGTGATGATCGGCGGTTTCTTCGCCAACCTGATCGTCGGCCTGTTCAATGAAATCGTCGGCCTGATGCGCTGCGGCGACCAGCAGCACTGGGTGAAGACAGAGCACGCGATTGAAGCGAAAACTGTTCAGGAACGGCAGATGCAGCTTCACGGAAAAGCGGCATAAAAGAAAAAGACATGAGAAAAGCGGTTCACGCAGCAGTGAACCGCTTTTGTTATTCGTTCTATTATCAGGGATGAACAAAGGTGCCGATATCGCTGCCTTCCAACACGCGCAGTAGGTTTTCCGGATCGTCCAGGCCGAAGACGCGGACCATGGGAACCTTGTTCTCAGCGCAGAGGGCAAAGGCGGAAGCATCCATAACCTTCAGGCCGCGTTCCAGCGCTTCCGTGTAGGAAATGTCTTTGATCAGGGTGGCGGCGGGATCCTTGTTCGGATCGGCGGTGTAGACGCCGTCAATATTCTTGGCCATCAGGACCGCATCCACTTCCATTTCGATGGCGCGGAGGGCCACACCGGAGTCTGTGGAGAAGAAGGGGTTGCCGGTGCCGCAGGCAAAGAGTACGACGCGTCCTTCAGAAAGATGGCGGCGGGCAGCCATGGCGTTGAAGGGTTCCGCAAAACGGTTCATATCCACCGCGGACTGCACGATGGCGTCCAGGCCGGCTTTCCGGAGAGCATCCGCCACGCACAGGCAGTTGATGACCGTGCCCAGCATGCCCATCTGGTCAGCGGTGACCGCGTCCATGTTCGCCGCGGGGCCCTGACGGCCGCGCCAGATGTTGCCGGCGCCGATGACGATACCCACTTCCACACCCATGTCATGCATGCGGCGGATGATGGATGCCACCTGGTTCACCTTTTCAAAATCAAAGAGATCTGAGCCGGATTTGAGGGCTTCGCCGCTCAGCTTCAGCAGGATCCGGTGATAAACAGCCATATATTGTCTCCTTTTCAAAACAGGATTTTATCTGAATTATTATATCACGTTTCATGAGAAGGCAAAAGAGGACAATTGACGATTCCGGAAAGTTGTCAGCAGCAGGAAGCTGTGATAACATAAAAAACTGTGAATTTCATTGCAAGGGAGAGCAAGCATGAGTATTGGGACCATCCTGGGCACACTGACCGTAAAACCTGTTGAGCTGCTGCTTGACGTGGTTTGTTCTTTACTGACACGGTTTTCTGTCAGCCCCGGAGCCGCAATCCTGTGCATGAGCCTGTTCTTCTGCCTGATCGCCACACCGCTGCGGCCGAAACAAAAACCGGACAGCCGGAAAGACTGGATCAGGACCGGACTGGTTCTGCTGATCCAGGTGCCGGTTCTTCTGGCATCCATATACTGGTTCAGGGACCTGCGGGCTTTTCGAGGGGTATCTTTCGGCCCGATCGGGGATCTGGGACGGGACAACGGCCTGATCCTGTTTTGGGGCGGATATGCCGTTTTTGCCGTCCTGCGTTTCCTGACCGGATGGGGCTATACGCCTATGAAGCTGAACGTGAAGCAGCAGAAAACCAACCGGAACAACATCATCCTGCTCTGCCTGAGCTGCGTCTATATGGCCCTGCTGACGGGGCTGCTGATTCCTTCCGCTCTGATCGGGGCATCCCCCGCGGAATTCGTGGATGCCCATTATTATCATAACCCGGCGCAGTACCTGCTTTCTTCCGCACTGCTGGCCGCGGGCACCTTTGTGTTCTGGGGCATCCTGTACGGCATGCTGTTGTCACCCAAGGCCCGGAAGCGCTTCACCCTGTTCATGGCGATCTGCGCGGCCAGCGCGGCTGTGAACTACATGTTCTTCGGCAAGGATTACGGTTTTATTTCCTCTGCCCTGCAGTATGAAACCGCCATCACCAACAGGCTGGAGAAAACCCTGCTGAACACGGGCTGCGTGCTGGCAGCGGTTGGGGCGGTTGTCCTGCTGCTGCGGAAAAAGCGTTCCCTGATTCTCCGGATCATGTGCCTGTACGGCTGCGTCGCGCTGACGGTGATGTCGGTGATCAACATTGCGGGTTTGGAAAGAAAAGCGGGGGAGATCCGGGACATCTCGGGCCGGATCAGGGCGGAAGATGTTTCCTTCCGACTGGACAGGGAAGGCCGGAACGTGGTCGTGATCATGGTTGACCGGGCTATCAGCGGATTTGTTCCCTATATGATCCATGAAAAGCCTGAACTGAAGGAACAGTTTGACGGCTTCACCTACTATCCGAACACGCTTTCCTACGGCTATCACACGAACATTGCCTCACCGGCGCTCTTCGGGGGATATGAGTATACCCCGGACGGACTGGAGGAACGTGATGAGCTTTCCCTGAAAGACAAGCAGAACGAAGCACTGAAAATCATGCCGGTCAATTTCATGAACGCGGGTTATGAAGTGACGGTGTGCGACGCTCCTTACGCCAATTACCAGTGGATTTCGGATATGAGCATCTATGAGGAGTATCCGGAGATCCGCACCTATAACACCATTGGCATGTTCGATGAGTATAAGGTGCAGATGCTGGAGAACCTGGACCGGAACAGGAACCGGAATATCTTCTTTTACAGCCTGTTCCGCTCGGCCCCGCTGCTGTTCCAGGAGACCCTGTATGACCAGGGAAGGTACCTGGAGATGGACGTGAAGGCGGATAAGGGCGCCGGTTCGGAACTGATCGGCGTTTCCCCGGATTTCCTGAACAACTATATGGTGATGAAGAACCTCAATACGATGACGCGAGTGACGGATGAGGGAACCAACACCTTCCTGATGCTGACCAACGAGATGACGCATGACGTCATCGAACTTCAGGAACCGGATTATACGCCGACCAACAGTGTCGACAATACCGCCTATGAGACGGAACACGGGATCCGCCGCACCGAAGACGGAAAGGAAATGGATCTGGCGAACGCCGATGAGATCGTTCGGATCCACTATCAGTCTGATATGGCCGCGTTTATCCAGCTGGGCAAATGGTTTGACGAGCTGCGGGCACAGGGCGTGTATGACAATACCCGGATCATTGTGGTTTCCGACCACGGCTGCTACCTGGGATTGACGGGGATCGACCTGCGGGACCGCCTGACAAACGAGGGAACGGCAGGCCGGTACCTGGCTGACGAATGGGCGGACACCACCTGCTACAATCCCCTGCTGATGGTCAAGGATTTCGGCGCACAGGGATTCACTACGGACACGACTTTCATGACCAACGCGGAAACCCCGGCGCTGGCTTTTGCGGATACGGTTGAGAATCCGGTGAATCCCTTTACCGGCAAGGCGGTAAGCAGCGAAGCACAGACGATCCCGGAACACCATATTGTGGAATCCGACTGGCATATTGTGACCAACTGCGGAAACACGTTCTCAGATCCGCTGAAGATCACCTTCCGCAACAGCGATATTTTCAACGCGGAGAACTGGAGCGTTGAAGAGTAAGTTAATTCATAATTCATAATTCACAATTATGATTACTGACCAGCAGCTTATGTATTTGTAAGTGCCGGTCAGTATTGATTTTGAGATGGATCTGAAAACCTGAAATAATAGGGAATAGACACTATTTCATTGTGAATTGATGAAATCCGGACGCATCGCGTCCGGATTCGCTAACCCTTGACAAATAAGGCCTATCAGATATAAAATACAGTGTTTTGTGCCACGCGGGCCTGAAGGCCCGCGAAGGCGTACTTTTTCAGCCTGTTCAGGGGGAGGACATTATGCTGCCAGAGAGAGATTCCAAGGAATTTAAAGCCCTTTTGCACGAGGAAGTGGAAAAGCGGCGTACCTTTGCCATCATCTCCCATCCTGACGCGGGTAAAACAACGCTGACAGAGAAACTGTTGCTGTACGGCGGAGCCATCCGCAGCGCCGGCAGCGTAAAAGCCCGGAAGACGGACAAGCATGCCACTTCCGACTGGATGGAGATCGAAAAACAGCGCGGCATTTCCGTGACAAGCTCCGCCATGCAGTTCGTGTATGACGGATACCGGATCAACATCCTGGACACCCCCGGCCACCAGGACTTCTCGGAAGATACCTACCGTGTGCTGGTTGCCGCGGATGCCGCGGTGATGCTGCTGGACGCCGCAAAGGGCGTCGAGGCGCAGACCATCAAGCTGTTCAAGGTCTGCCGGATGAGGAACATCCCGATTTTCACCTTTGTGAACAAGATGGACCGGGCGGCCAAGGATCCCTTCTCCCTGATGGAGGAACTGGAACAGGTGCTGGGCATCCGTTCCTGCCCGATCAACTGGCCTATCGGTATTGACGGCGATTTCCAGGGCGTCTATCACCGGGATACCCGGACGGTGGAACTGTACACCGGCGGGGATCACGGCAAAAAGATGGTCGAGAAAACAGATATCAGCATTGATGATCCGGAACTGGAAAAGGTGCTCGAAAAGCATTACCGCGACCGCCTGATGGAAGAGGTTGAACTGCTGGACGAGGCAGGCGACTCCTTTGACCTGGAGAAGGTGCGGGCAGGGGAACTGACCCCCATGTTCTTCGGATCCGCGGTCACCAACTTCGGTGTGGAACCCTTCCTGGACAGGTTCCTGTCCTTCACACCGCCGCCCCTGCCCCGGGAAAGCGATACCGGCATGGTCGGCCCGGAAGAACCGTATTTCTCCGGCTTTATCTTCAAGATCCAGGCGAATATGAACCCGGCTCACAGGGACCGGCTCGCCTTTATGCGGATTGTGTCCGGCGCCTTCGAAAAGGGCATGGAAGTCTGGCACTCCGGAACCAACAAGATTGTGGCCCTGAAACAGCCGCAGCAGTTTATGGCGGATGAGCGGGAAGCCGTGGAGGAGGCATGGGCAGGCGACATTATCGGCCTGTTCGACCCCGGGATATACCGGCTGGGAGACACCCTTTCCACCGGTCCGAAGATGCATTACGCCAACATCCCCGTGTTCGCGCCGGAATTCTTTAACCGCGTGCGCCCCATGGACAGCATGAAGCGCAAGCAGTTCCAGAAGGGTATCAGCCAGCTGGCTGAGGAAGGTGCCATCCAGACCTTTATCCGTACGGAAACGGGCCTGGAGGAGTTCATGGTCGGCGTGGTCGGCGTACTGCAGTTCGAAGTGCTGGAACACCGCCTGCGGACTGAGTATCAGACAGAAATCGTGATGGAAGGCATGCCCTTCCGCCATGTCCGCTGGGTTATCAAAACCCCGAAGCCGGTGGAAGACCTGAAGCTGACATCCACTTCCGGCCGGGCCAAGGACAGCCACGGACGGGACGTACTGCTGTTTGAGAACGAGTGGAGCATCCGGCTGGCCGTTGAAAACAACGAGGGGCTGGAACTGAAGGAAACAGCTGAACGCTGACGCGCAATGAAGAATGAAAAATGAAGAATGAAGAATGATACAATGCTTCATTCGGCTGACATGTTAAAGGTTTGGGCAGATCCCAAACGGTGCTGAAAAAAGAGGTAAAGGAATAATATGATTCGGGAAGATATCAGAAATATAGCCATTATTGCACACGTTGACCACGGCAAGACCACCCTGGTGGACCAGATGCTGAAGCAGGGCGGCGTATACCGCGAAAACCAGCAGACGGTGGACCGGGTGATGGACTCCAACGACCTGGAGCGTGAACGCGGCATCACCATCCTGAGCAAAAATACAGCGGTTCACTATATGAACCACAAGATCAACATTGTTGACACTCCCGGCCACGCCGACTTCGGCGGTGAGGTGGAGCGCGTGCTGAAGATGGTGGACGGCGTGCTGCTGCTGATCGACAGCTTTGAAGGCCCGATGCCCCAGACCCGTTTCGTGCTGAAGAAGGCGCTGGAACTGAAGCTGAAGGTGCTGATCGTCATCAACAAGATTGACCGTCCCGACGCCCGCTGCGACGAGGTGGTCAACGAAATCCTGGATCTGCTGATCGACCTGGAAGCGGACGAGAGCACCATCGAGAATCCGATCCTGTATGTGTCCGCCCGGAAGGGAACGGCCACCCTGGACCTGGAGCAGCCCGGAACAGACCTGCGTCCCCTGTTTGACGCAATCCTGAAGTATATTCCCGCTCCGGAAGGCGACGCGGAGGGCCCTGCGCAGGTGCTGATCTCCACTGTCGACTACAGCGAGTATGTGGGCCGGATCGGCGTGGGCCGCGTGGTCCGCGGTACCTTTACCGAAGGCATGAACGTTGTGCATACCAACCTGGAAACCGGCGTGACCAGCACGCCATGGCGCCTGGGCGGCCTGTTCCTGTATGACGGTCTGAAGCGGGTGAACGCCACCGAAGCCAGCATGGGCGATATCGTAGCCCTGTACGGCGCGGAAGATATCTCCATCGGTGATACGGTCTGTGATCCCTCCTGCGTGGAAGGCCTGCCCTTTGTGAAAATTTCCGAGCCCACCGTGACCATGACCTTCTCCGTCAATGACAGCCCCTTCGCGGGCCGGGAAGGCCAGTTTGTGACCAGCCGCCATCTTCGTGCCCGCCTGATGAAGGAACTCCAGACAGACGTTTCCCTGCGGGTGAATGATACCGCTACAACGGACTCCTTCGAGGTGTGCGGCCGCGGTGAACTGCATCTGTCCATCCTGATTGAGAACATGCGCCGCCAGGGCTATGAGTTCGCGGTGAGCAAGCCCAAGGTTATCTATAAGGAGATTGACGGGGTCAAGTGCGAGCCTATTGAGCGCCTGATCGTGGATACGCCCCAGGCTTCCGCCGGTGCGGTGATTGAGAAGATCGGCCGCCGCCGCGGCACGCTGGAGCATATGAGCGGCCTGGACCGTGTACGACTGGAGTTCCTGGTACCCTCCCGCGGCCTGTTCGGCTACCGGAGCGAGTTCATGACCGATACCCGCGGCGAAGGCATCATGTCTTCTGTATTTGAGCGCTACGAGCCCGTGAAGGGCGATATTCCGCACCGGAACGCCGGTGCCCTGATCTGCTTCGAAACGGGCGTT
>JAGAAC010000102.1 GCA_017615475.1 Clostridia bacterium | reverse complement strand
TTCCCGCAAATCCTTTCCCTCATCATTCTCCAGCATCAGCAGATAATGGCAGGGCTGGGCCGTGATCACGCTGTCCACAGTCCAGTTGAGGATCCTGCAGCCCGCCTTCTCCGCGATCTTGTCAACGGCAGCCTGCATATGTTCCTCCGTGGTCTTCTCCCCGGCAAGGTTCAGCAGCTGTCCTTTCCTGTACGCGAACTGGATGTACGGGCATTCCCCCAGGTAGTCCACCACTTTGATCACATCCCCGCATTTATACCTGTACAGCCCCGACTGCGTGGTTACGATGATCTCATATTCCTTCCCCACCTGGAGTTCATCCAGTCGGAGCACCCTGCTCTCATCCTCTGTCGGAATGAATTCATAGAAGCAGCTTTCAACAAGCATCAGCTGCTTGGCTGAATTCAGTTCGTCCACCGCCGCGAAGAGTCCCTCGCTCGCCCCGTAGATGGAGAAATCATAGGGAATATCCCCCGTCATGGTCCTGGACAGCTTGTAAAACTGCTCGAATGTCGATGTCCCGATCCCGCAGATCGCGGACATATTCGGCCAGACCCGCGGTACGATGGTTTCGTCAAAGCCCTTTTTAAACTCCCGCCTCAGCTCCGCCGCCCTTACCGGATCCGGCCGGATCTTCGCCTTCAGCATCTCCATCACCTCCGGCGTCGCCTTCGCGATCTCGCTCACCGTTCCCTTTTCGATGTCATCCACAATGGTCTCCCAGTGCTTCTTCAGGTAGATCATCAGATCCGTGAACATCTTCAGGAATACCGAGAACACATACATCGTGTTCCTGTCCTGTAGGGCGAACCGGGTATTCACGTACCGGAACTCCGCCTCATACTGGGTAAACAGCCGCTTATACGGATTGCTCAGGATATAAGGGTAAAGAAATCCCAGCTGCCGGGCAGCCACGTCCGCCACGTTGCTGCTGAGCACCCCGTTGGGCAGGTAATCGCATATGGCATGATTGGTATAAAGGCCCCTTCCCGGTTTCAGGCGCCTTCCGCAGTTCTTTCTCAGGTACTTGTCCGCGCAGGCCATCATCCGGGTGACCGTATGCTTTGTGTACACATTGATCTGCGGCTGGGTCAGCGGCACATACTTCCGTCCCCCGACCGTCCCCGAGCTCTGCGCGTAGCCAATCACGGGAAGGGACGTGATCAGGTTCGTTTCCCCCTGATACACCATCCGGTCGATGTACTTTTCATAGTCATGATAATCCGAAACCGGAACCAGCCGGCGGAAATCCTCCACCGTACGGATCTCACCGAAGTGGTGCGCCTTTCCGTATTCCGTGTCCTGATTCTTCTTCAGGATACTCAGCAGCAGCTTTTCATTCCTCACCCTCGCGTTCAGGGCGTTCCTGTGCATGGAGCGAATATCCAGATACCCTTTTTTGATCATCAGCCCGACGATCACCTTTGTCAGAAAGTCCCGCCTGTCCATACCATACCCCTCATTCACTTTATTCCAACAATCCGCCCTGAATGCTGACAGAACAGGCAGATCATTGGGCTCATTACAAAGTAAACGCAGGCAGGGGGCAGAAGCTTCCTGGGGTACAAGGGCAGAACAAAGCTAAACTTTTCGCTGTTCGGTCTGGAAATATTCACGCGAGCTTTTTGTCTATACCAGCATTTATATCTTCATATTGCAACACGTGATAATTTTATATATATTATAGATAGGCGTGTGGTTAGATTCTGCGCTTGTGTTTCGCAAGTGTTGACTAAAATGTTATGACTTGATTCTCTTTAGCACTGTATGATTTAAGCGCTTATTCAGGCGGTTACAGTTCATAATGCATAATGAGTAACCACACGCCTATTTTTTATATTATAAGGAAATGGTCGCTATGAAACTTTCAGAGATTCGTTGTCGGGAAGATCTAGCTTGTCTGTTGAAGATTAAAACATCAAGTTTGACTTATGTACTATACAGAGCAAAAGTCAATTCATTTTATAAGACATTTGATATTCCAAAGAAGAATGGCGGAGTCCGTCAAATCAATGCCCCAACTGACATTTTAAAGATCATCCAAGAACGTCTGGCATCGGCAATATATTCTTATATGAAGAATCTTCGTACAGAAAAAAATATAAACGTTAATATAGCTCATGCCTTTGAAAAAAAGAAGAGTATAATAACTAATGCACAAATTCATAAGAATAAATACATTGTGCTGACTTTCGATCTTGAGCATTTTTTTGATTCATTTCATTTTGGCAGAGTTGCAGGTTTTTTTGAGAAAAACAGAGATTTTCATTTGCCCCATAATATGGCAATAATATTGGCCCAATTAACTTGCTATAACGGGCATCTTCCACAAGGAGCACCCACCTCTCCCATTATTACAAACTTGATATTTCAAATATGCGATATGCGCATCTTGAAATTAGCTAAAAAGTATAAACTTGATTACACAAGATACGCAGATGATCTAACTTTTTCAACGAATAATCATTCCTTTATAGATGAAAAAGAATCATTCCAAAGAGAGCTTGAGAGAGAGATTGGTAAAGCTGGTTTCTCAATTAATCAAACAAAGACCAGAATGAGTCTTCGCAATAGTCGTCAGGAAGTAACGGGCCTCGTTGTAAATAAAAAGATAAATGTGAATGCAGGCTTTTATCGCAAAACAAGAGCCATGGCGCATCAGTTATACCAGAATGGAAGCTTCACAATTGATGGAAAAGAGGGCAGCATTCAACAACTTGAAGGACGATTTGCTTTTATTGATCAACTCGATCATTACAATAATAAGATTGATGGTAAAATACACTCATTTCGTGATCGAAATGGGCGTGAAAAGCAATATAGCAAATTCCTGTTTTATAAATTCTTCTATGCCAATGAAAAACCCTTGATTGTTACAGAAGGAAAAACCGATATACGCTATTTGAAAGCGGCATTAAAAAGCTTATACCTGGATTATCCAGAACTAATCAGCCGGAATAAAAATGGCAGTTATACTTTTAAAGTTCAATTCCTTCACAGGACAAAGAGATTATCTTATTTCCTTGATATTGCCGTGGATGGAGCCAAACCTCTGTATAACATTTATAAATATTTCATTAAAGGCCGAGATAGTGCATATCCAAATTATTATAAGTTTTTTTCAAAAGACGGGGAAAAAAAGCCCCGGAATCCAGTTGTTATTTTATTAGATAATGAAATGAAACCAAACAAGCCACTAAAGGGCTTTCTTGACCAAATTAAATCTACTGAAAGCGAGAAAAACGATTTGCAGCAAAAACTGTCTTTGCGCTTACTTGCTTCTGGCAATTTGTATTTGCTTACTAATCCATTAGTTGATAATAAAGATGAATGTGAAATTGAATTATTATTCACAGAAGAAACCAGAGGAATAAAGCTGGAAGGAAAAAGCTTGTGTCTGGAGGAAGAATCATTTGAAAAAAGTAACTCCTATGGAAAAAATATTTTTTCCAACTATATTCTCCAACACTATAATGAAATAGATTTCAGCCGGTTTATTCCTTTGTTGAATGCACTTTCCAGTATTATAAAGAACTATTCGGCAGAAATGAGAAACTAATATACCGTGTGTTTATAGAGCGGTTACGACATATCTGTCTGTTTTCTGATAACGTTGCAGTCAACAGGCCGAACAGCAGAATCTGCCGTTCTGCCACCACTAACACGGTTTTATCGTAGAAGACCGGTTTTTACAGAAAAGATTTCACACTACCGGATTCACATCTTGGCCTTAGTTTGCATATACACACCAACCAAGTGCCATTTTAAACGCGCCAGTATGATCATTATCATCGTTTTTCATATGTTGCTGAAAGCGCCAATATACTCCCCGGACTACATCTGAGGCGTTATAGAGCAAAGCATACATCAAAGGATACTTCTCGGAATCTGCAATCCAGCCTTTTTCATGTCCATAGACCGCCAACTGTTTATAAAGCTTGGGAGCATAAATGGCTGGGCTTAACATACTACCGATTTCCGAATCATCTGTTTCCGGATCAGTATAAAATTGATCCCTCAATTTTCGATCCGTATCACTCAATCCATCATTTTTCGTGGTTTTTTCACACTTTACATCATTACTGTTCTTTTTCCCAAACATTTTTCCAAGCATGCGCTTTGCCCCCAAGTTTCCTTTCAAGACCGGTTATATTCCTCAGGTATTCCTATGAGTCTACCATCGTTTCATTCCATATTCATTTGTAAAAAATACCTACAATTATATTAATATTATCTAGAGAATTATACCATTATACATATATCATTCACAATATAAAAACAGCCTAAAAACCGCTGGATTATATTGTTCTGTCTATATATGAATACTTTCAATGGAAGCCCTTTGTTTCTTTATCCGTTGTATCAGAGAACGGACGAAATCTCAGTTGGTGTTTCTGATGTGTTTCAGAAAGGATGATGAAAGCAAATGGGTTCGATTGTTTCGCTTCTCAGGATCCTTTTGTCTTTGGTGTCTCTGCTGCTTGTGTGCCTGGTGCCCTGCTGCTATCCTTTTTTTGTGGCGTATAAGGTTTCGGAGAAGCGTAAGAACGATACTGTAGCAGTGTGGATAGGCGTGGAGGTTGTGCTTGTTCTGGCTGTTACGCTACTCTATTCGCACTGGTTTGCTTATCAGAGTGCTGCACGGCATCTGGAAGGGCAGGAACTTGTTCCGACTGTGATGTCGGTTATCTATGGGCTGCTGGTGATTCAGAGTGTTCTGAAGCTGATCTACGGAAGCCATAACAGGAGATATATTGTTTTGCTCATCGGGCTGGGGATTCTGCTGGCCGGATGTATTTACGCGGCTGTATTTACCCGGGGGATTGAATGTCCTGCCTGCAACAGTTATTCTTTGAAGGATGATCTGTATATGTTCTTCTATCGTCTCTTTAAAGGGAGGCCGTGGCATCCGGCTGGATGATGGTTAGTATAACATCGAATGCTTACGTTCACACAGATGTTCAGTCAGAGAAGTTCAATCACTCTGTGCAATAGTATTGTATTCTATATTGGATTCTATTTGGATTGGATTGGTATAAGGCGGCATTCCGCGGCAGGCTGCCGCAGGCTGCGGCAAGTTGCGGCAGGAGTGTGCCGTTTTTTTGTTTTTGGTTTCTCTTCCTGTGGTTTTTTGATTTGCTTTGGTTATTCTTGCTGTGTCTTTTTTGCCTTCTTGGTCAGCAGGATGAGGGCCAGGATCAGGATGGTTGGGAAAATGCTGCCTGCCAGGATGCCAGACTGGAGGTTGTCGCCGGCTTGCTGGGTGACAGTGCCTATGAGGCTGGGGCCGAAGGCGCCGCCCAGGTCACCGGCCATGGCCAGGAAGGCAAAGAGGGCTGTGCCGCCTTTGGGGATGCGGGGGGATGTGATGCTGATGGTGCCGGGCCACATGAGGCCTACGGAGAAGCCACAGCAGACGCAACCGGCCAGGCCGAGGATCGGGTTCTTTGAAAGGCTGGCCAGCAGGTAGCAGCACAGGCAGAGGATGCTTGAGCCGATCATAAACCTGGTCAGGTTCATTCGGGGACCGAACTTGCCGTAGATGACACGGCAGATGCCCATGGCGACTGCGAACAGGCATGGGCCGGCGAGGTCGCCTATTGTTTTGGTGAAGCCGAGGGCGGCTTCCGTAAAGGCGGACGCCCACTGGGCCATGGCCAGTTCGGAGGCTCCGGCACAGACCATCAGGAGAATGGCGAGCCAGAAGATGGGCAGTTTGAAGAGTGCCCGGATGGTCTTGCCCTCTCCTTTTTCCGTCAGGTGCTCAATGGGGCAGGAAGCGAAGTTGAAGATGTTGTACAGCGGAATCAGGGCCCAGATACAGGCCAGCCACTTCCAGTGCTCTATGCCGAAGGCTGTGAAAAACAGGGTGGAAAGCAGGATGACACCCACGCATCCCCAGCAGTAAAAGGAATGCAGGAGGCTCATGACCGCGTCCTTATGTTCGAAAGGACAGGCCTCCACAATCGGGCTGCCCAGGACCTCAATCAGGCCGCTGCCGATGGCATAGATGATGACGCAGATCAGGATGCCGATAAAGGGATCCGCGAAGAGATCCGGAATAAAGGCCAGGCCTGCCAGGCCCAGGCCGGACAGCAGCTCGGAAGCCACCGTGCTTTTGCGGTAGCCGATGGAGTCCACAAAGCGGGCGCAGAACACATCCACCAGCAGCTGGGTCAGGAAGAAGGCTGTGGGGATCAGGGCGATCTGTCCCAGGGAGATCTGGTAGTCCGAATGGAATTTCAGGAACAGAAGCGGGGCGAAGTTGGCGCAGATGGCCTGGGTGATGAAAGCCAGGTAACAGGCCAGCAGTGTCTTCCGGTAGTTCTTCTTCATCGTGTCCTCCGGGGATATCTGTTATTGTGATTATTGTACACTGTCCGTCAACCGGCGTACAGTAAAAAAACGGCTGACTCTGTCAGCCGTTTTGGGGGTGTCTGTGGGGTTATTCTCCCAGTGCGTTCTGGACGGCGGTGATTTCTTCCTGCGTCAGGCCGATGCCCTGCAGGTACGCTTCCGCGCTTTTCTGCAGGTCCGCCCCTTCCAGGGTTTCCAGGCCGAAGGCGGTTGCCAGGGACTTGAGGATATTGCTCCGGGCGATGATGTCATACTGCTCCGTGCCCGGTTCCACGCCGTAATAGTTGTAGTAGGTGATCATATAATCGGTGACTACTTCCTCCGCGTCAGCGCCCATGAGGCATTCCAGGAGGGCGGAGACGAAACCGGCCCGGTCCTTTCCCTCCGTGCAATGAACCAGGTAAGGGGCTTCGTTGGTTGTCATAAAGCGCAGGCCGTCTGCCAGGCCTTCTTTGAAGGAATCGGCGCTGAAGTCAACACCCAGGTTCAGGGCAATGATCTTTTGCTCGCTGTAATAGGTCTGGCCGAAGCCTTCGTAAAGACGCATGGCTTCCTCGTTGTCAGCCAGGTTGATAAAGGTCTTTACCCCAGCCGCTTGGGCAGCGGCGTCCGCATAGGTGTTCCGTCCGATTTCCGGGTTCACCGGGGAGGAGGACCGGTACAGTTTGCCGGAAGCGATCTTTCCGGTCCGGATCATACGGAAGTTGGCAAACTCCTCATCCGTCAGGGCGGGATAGTCTTCCCGTTTCTCACTCCGCACCAGCTGGCGGATGGTCCACTGATCGTAATATCCGCCCTGTTCCTTCATCTCTATGGTGACTACAGCGGGTTCCTGGACGCCCTCATTGTAATGCCAGACAAAGCCCGGGGCTTCCTCCGTGGTTTCCTTGGTGGCAATCCCGGCGGTTGTAGCCAGGTCACCCATATTGATTGCCAGGATGACATAGTCCTCCTGCGGATCCTCTTTGACCACCACGCGGCAGATCATGCTGCCCTGGTCCACGTCCGCGAAGTTGCTGCCTACGGGCATTTCATATGCCTGTCCGTTGACGGTCACAGTCACAATATCGCCGTAGGTGAAGCCCTGGGCCAGGAGCTCAGTTCCGCTGACGGAAAGGACCAGGTTACCGTACTTCTGGATGTCGGCTACGGTGATCTCGTTTGCCGGTTCCGCCTGGTTTTCCGCGGACGCGGAAACCAGCAGGGTCAGGCAGAGCATCCCTGCCAGGAGAAGGGAAAGAAGCTTTTTCATGGGATAACCTCCTTGTTCATTTCACTTGGGTTTATGCTTTCTCCGGAAGCCAGTAGACGGAATATTCCGTTTCCAGTTCAAATCCGTATTTCTCCGCCATATGCAGGGAGATTTCGTTCTGGGCGTCCCAGTGGACCGTGATACCGCGGTTCATGCAGTCCCGCAGCATCTGGATCACGCAGGCCTCCGCCAGGCCTTTTTTCCGGTGGCTTTCCTCGGTGGAAACGTCCAGTTCCGCCTCTCCTTCCAGGCTGAGGAAGGAGGAGGCGGAAGCCACGATTTCTTCGTTGTGGTAAACCACCGCTCCGGAGCCTTCTTTCCGGAAGGATTCATAGTCCGGATAGTTTTCCCCGTGGGAGAAGGGATGAAGGCTGAAGGCTTTTTCATCCATCTCCGTCAGCCGGTATCCCTCCGGCAGCGGCTTTGCTTCCGGGAGGGTGAAAGTTTTCGTGGGGATCATCATAAAGCGGCGGTAGACCGCCGCCTCCGGATGGTGTTCCCGGATATAGTTTTCCCAGGCTTCTGTCAGGCCGACCAGGGGCCTGACTCTATATTGTTCCTCTACTGCGGCGATGGATTCTTCTTCCGGTTCCCCGTCCAGGTAAACAAACAGGGCATCCGTGATGCTGCTATGGGGAAAAGCGTGGTGTTCGCCGAAGGTTCCTTTTGGGGCAGCCCGGTATAAAAGGAGATGCTGCCGGTCCGGGCAGGTTTGTCTGTCCATCTTATTGTCCTTTCCTATTCATCTGCGAAGCTGATTATACCATCCTGTGTTCCGCTTTTCCACCGGAAAAGGCGTCCCTGGAACGATAGGGACTGGAACGATAGGGACGGTCCTTTTCGTTCCAACGGGACGCCTTGGCGTGTGTGTGGTTTTATCCCAGTAAGAGTTTGACCGCTTCCAGCGCCTGTTCCTTGGTCAGGCGTTCCTTCCGGATGAAGCACCATTCCAGCACCGTCTGGATCGTATTGGCGCAGTGCTCGGCGATGAGTTCATAGGGCAGGGTGTATTCCGTGGCGCAGGGGGTGTTGACAATAATTTCATAGAAATAATCCCGCATCGTTTTCCGCAGGGATTCCATGAACCGGGCGTCCTCCAGGTTATACCGCACAAGGCGGGAGATCATCTCCTTCCGCCCCTCCAGGTAATCGTAGCACCGGCCGAAAAGGATGGCCGTGCGTTCCGAAGGATCCAGCTCCCGGTAGTCCCCCACCCGGATCTCCTCCTTCACCCGGATCCATGCATAGGAAAGGAGGTCATAGATATCATCGAAATAGTTGTAAAAGGTGGCCCGGGGGTAACGTGCCTGTTCACACAGCTCGTTCACCGTGATGCTCTTCAGGGTTTTCCCCTGGAGCAGGCGGAACAGGGTGGAGCTGAAATCCGCAAGGACCCGTTCCGCGAATTTCGACGGTTTCTGATGGATGTCATACTTCATTGACAAAGCCTCCGCTGATTTTCATGAGCAGCTGACGCGGAAAGATTTTGCAGACCACCCGGTAGCCTTTATAGAACCAGCCCGGTGTATAGACCCCTTTGCCGGCTTCCGCCTTCCGGAGGGTTTTCCGGGCTACTTTGGCAACATTCAGGGCCGGCAGTCGGTCCGCGTTGACCGTCTCCCCCAGGAACAGTTCCGTGTCCATCCGGCCGGGGCAGAGCGTCAGTACGTTAATGCCTTTTCTTTTTCTCTCCATGCGCAGGGCACGGCCGAGATACGCTACGTACGCCTTGGTCGCGTTATATACCGCGAAGGCTGGGCCCGGCGAGAAGGAAGAGATGGAGGCGGTCATCACCTCATAGCTCTTTTCCTGCATATAGGGGAAGCAGATTTTGCTGACGGCTGTCAGGGCGGTGATGTTCAGGTCAATCATCCGCTGCAGCGCGCCGCTGTCCGTCTCGTCAAACAGCCCGCCGGAATAGCAGCCTGCATTGTTGAGGAGCAGGCGCACAGACGGTTTTTCTTCCGCCAGGAGGCCCTTCAGTTTCTCCAGGTCTTCTTGGGCGGTCAGGTCCAGGGCCAGCGGCCGCAGATGCGCTTCCGGCAGTTCCTCCTTCAGCTTTTCCAGCCTGTCCGCCCGCCGGGCGATCACCCATATTTCATCCAGCGTTTTGTACCGCTTTGCGGCCGCGCGCACAAATTCCGTTCCCAGGCCTGAGGAGGCCCCCGTAATGATGGCAATATTCATTGTAATTCCTCCGTTTGCTTTTGTAAACATATGGACATTTGTCCACAGACCATTATATCCCCCTGCCGGCGTCCCGCAAGCGTCAATCCCCGCCGCCTGCAAACCGCTTTGCGGATCCCGGAATCTGTCCATCGGCCAGAGGGAGAGGCCGGGGGGACGGTTCCGGTGGTCTCTGAGATCATTTTTCAGATAAAACGCTTGACCCGGACACGGTGTCGCGGTTTATGCTCTATAATAGCAGCAGGAAGAAAGGGAGAGAATCGATGAGTTATTCCAATACCAATGAGCATCTGTATGATGATATCGCCCTGTGGGAAAAGACAGACGGCCGGGACCTGTTCCTGGAAATGCCCCTGCAGGAGAAGCAGGCGCCCCGCATTCTGGATTTCGGCTATGGTTTCGGGGAGCAGCTCTTCGCCCTGGCCAACGCTTATCCTCAGGGGAAAATCTACGGGATAGACGCGAATCCGGTGTGTCAGAAGGAAGTGGGCGGAAAGATCCGGGACAGGGGTTTGGAGAATATTACGCTCATCAACAAGCAGGTGGAGGATCTTTCTGATTTTGAGGATGATTCCATGGACCTGGTGCTTCTGTATGATGTGCTGCACGCAGGTACGGGAAAATATACCTTTTATGAAGAAACCTGCCGGATCCTGAAGCCCGGCGGCTGCCTGTCCGTCCTGCCGGTACATCTGGGCAACTGGCGGGACAGGCAGGGAAAGAAAAAAACCTATTCCCTGAAACAGGTCCGGGAGGAAATCGAGGATTTCGGTTTCAGCTATGCCGGAACCTGCAGCCAGAAAGGCGTGCACTGGGAAAAATGCCATACCCTGTACTATATCCGTAAAGGAACCATCACCTTCGATGTCCTCGAGAAGGTGGACGTGATGAATTTCCTGAAACAGTAAAAACGGAACCCCGGGACGGTTCCTCCGTTCCATTTAGCCATGCAGGATACAGGGCAGGATAACACGCAGGAAAAATGACACAGGGCATGAAACAGGGCAAGATAACATGCAAGATGTTGTTTTATTTTTCAATTCATGCAGAAACTGCAGCTGAAATCCCGGGAGAACTTCCGCAAACTGTATCTGGTTCCTGCCCTGGAGAGATCCCTAATCACCATGAGTATTCCGGATAAACCTACCAGCCGGAATCAGAGCTATATCCGGAAATAAGAACATATTCCGGAAAAAGCAAACAGGATAAATGATATAAAAGGATAACAGGAAACGGCCGGAATCTCCGGCCGTTTTGCTTTCCCCAAAAATTGGTACAGGGTTCCGCTTTCGCGGAACCCCATACGCTGGAAATATGAAGAAGACTCTGGATGTCTTAGTCAACAGCCTTGGACAGGGCGTCGTTGACAGCTTCCTTGTAGCCGTTCATGGAAACGGTCACGCCGGAAACCACGTCGATGTCCAGGCTCTGCTTTTCGACGGTCTGGGCAGCGTACTGCGGAAGCGCAACACCGCCGAGGCCTTCGGTTTCAGCATGCTCAAGAATCTCTACATTGTCGATCTTGCCATCCTTGATGATGACCTTCACCTTGATCTTGCCGTTGATGCCGTTGCCTTCGCCTTCGTATTCGCCGTCCTTGAAGGTGCCGGTCACGTTGTCGGAAGCGGCAGCGATGGCGCTGGCGGGACGGGTGGTGCCGGGCGCGTAGATCTCACCGACGAAGGTGGTCACGGGAGTCTCTTCGCTCTTGAACTCGCCCTTGGCGCGCTTGGCGGCGTTGGTACCGGAGATGCGGCCGAAGACCATGGTCTCGCCCAAGTTGCCGGAACCGTTGTACATGTCGCAGAAGATGGAGCCCATCTCACCGGCTTCGAACAGACCTTCGATCGGCAGTCCGTCGGTGTTGATGACCTGGCCGAACTTGTTCTTGCGGGGACCGCCCTGGGTGTTGAAGTAGGTCGGGCCGATCTTGGTGGCGTAGAAGGGACCCTTCTTCACGGGCACCATGGTGCTGAAGGGACGGCCGTAGTCGGCATCCTCACCGGCGTCATAGCGCTTGTTGTAAGCGTTGACCGCGGCGACGAAGCGCTCGGTGCTGAAGTCGGGGGCATCCTTGCCGCCTTCGGACTGGCGGATCGCTTCTGCCAGGTCTTCCAGGGTTTCGCCCATCAGGACTTCACCGGTCTTCAGTTCATCCACATATCCGTCGGAGAAG
>JAGAAC010000101.1 GCA_017615475.1 Clostridia bacterium | reverse complement strand
CCTTTGGAAAAAACCCCTGCGTCCGTCTGGAATGCCAGCGGAATTCCCCGGTAGGTATATTCGCATCCCACCGGTTTCGATTCACTCTGCGGTACCCGGGTGTAATAATGGTCGTTCATGCGTCCTCCATGCCCGCGGCCTCCCGCAGGGCTTTCAGTTCCTCTTCCGTCAGTTCCCGCCATTGCCCTTCCGCCAGTGCCGGATCCAGTTCCAGCGGCCCGAAGGCGCAGCGGTGCAGTTCCAGCACCTCGTGTCCCACGGCGGAAAACATCCGCTTCACCTGATGGAACTTTCCCTCGGAAATAATGACCTCCGCCGTGGACGGTCCCAGGATCGTCAGCTTTGCCGGCTGCGCGGTGAAATCTCCCAGGTCCATGCCCGAAGCAAAAGTCCCGATATCCTTTTCTGCCAGTGTACCTTCCACCAGTGCCCGGTACCGCTTGTCCACATGCCGTCCGGGGCTCAGCAGCCGGTGGTTCAGCTCTCCGTCGCAGGTCAGCACCAGCAGCCCCGTGGTGTCCTTGTCCAGCCGCCCCACCGGCATGCATCCGATGCTCCGGTAAACCGGCGGCAGCAGGTCCATCACCGTGAGCTGTTTCGCGTCCCGGGCCGCGGTCAGCAGTCCGGCCGGCTTGTGCAGCATCACATGGCGGATCACCCGTCCGTCCAGGGGCTTGCCGTTCACCGCCAGGCTGTCCTGCTCCGTCTCAAAAGAAAGGGCGGGATCTCGGATGACCCGCCCGTTCACCGCTGCCTGACCGCCGCGGATCCATTGTTTAACCTCACTCCGGCTGCCGACAGACAGCGTCGCCAGCCAGCGGTCCAGCCTCATCTTCATACTTATTCTTTCTCCAGGCCATTGACAAAAGCGGCAGGAATCAGGGAACGAAGCGGCAGCAGCGGAAGCGTCAGGACTGCGCCGACCGCCAGGATAATCACTGTTCCTCTGACAGACGGCAGGGTCATTGTATTGGTAATAATCGCGTTCAGGTTTTTCAGGGCAGGCAGGTAACGGATAACCACCGCGATAATCGCGATAATCATCGGCAGCAGGGCAATCAGGGAGCTCAGCCAGCAAAGTACGATCTTCCCATGGTGCCCCTTCACCAGTTTCGGATTGTTCCGGACAAACGCGTGCCGGTCACCGCTGTGGAAAGCACAGCCAAAGGCCAGCAGCAGCAGTGTCGCCACAATAATCAGGACCAGGTACAGGATACCGGTCATCAGTTCCCCGCCGCCAAAGTCCCGGATCATCCGCATCACGGTTAAACCGTCCGTTTTCCCGGACATGTGGATTCTGACGACTACGATGCTGGCAATCAGGGGCGCCGCCCAGAACAGCAGCATCAGGGCACGTTTCAGCCCGTAAGCCAGTTTTTTGCCGTATTCGGAAGGATCAATCAGCCGGTAGCTGAACAGGCTGCCCTCTCCCAAAGCGTCCCGCATGGCAGCCGCCGCGTTCACCCGCGCCCAGAAAACCAGCAGGATCCAGAAAGGAACAGCCAGCAGCGCAAGCATCTTCAGCCTGTCATCTGTCAGGAACAGCAGAGGGGTAACAGCCGCCAGCGTGATGCAGGCCTCCACAACCAGGAACTTCACGGTTGCCCCGAAACGGTCGAAATAAACCCGGAACGCGTCTTTCAGTGCCGCGGAAATCGTCATGCAGGTTTTCCTCCTGTCCATCTTTTCCCGTGTATTATACCGGTTTTGGCGTTTCATTGCAATAAAACAGGACGTACCGTGTCTGCGGTACGTCCTGTCTGAATAAGCTTTTGATTACTGAGCGTTCTGGATGGAAGCGGTCAGGATGCCGGCCAGTTCGGCAAAGCCTTCATCGTCCATGGGAGCGAAGCTGATGGTCAGCATTTTGGCATCTTCGATCTCAACCACAACATTCGTGGTCTTGACATCGTTGACAACCAGGTCATAGGACAGGGCATTGCGTCCGTTCAGAACAGCCACTTCAAAGTCGGTGGCGCCGGCTTTGGCCAGTTCGTCCAGGTAAGTGTCAGCGTCCATGTCGCCCAGATCCTGATAGGTGAAGGAGATCCGGCCGGCACCGTCGGCAGTGCTCAGCAGGGAGATCACGCCGGCAGCCTTCTGCTCGTCAGACAGTTCCACGGTTCCGAAGATGGAGGGGATATACATCATCACTCCGAGATCGGCAATGGGGCAGAACTGGCCTTCAATCTGGGCAGCCTGTTCTTCAAAATCGGACCAGTTAATTTCTTTGGTTTCTTCGGCGTACGCGCAGGCGCACAGCATCAGGCACAGGGCCATAAGCAGGGCAAACAGTTTCTTCATGGGTGATTCCTCTTCTTTCTTACGGGATTGAAATCCCGATATTATCACTTGGCGGACTGGATGGAGCTGATGATGAAGGGAACAACAGCGGCCAGGCTTTCAGCGGACATCTTTCCGCAGGCCACTTCCAGGATATAACCCATCTCGGTGGTGAAAGCCACGCAGGCAACATCCTTTTCCTTGAGCATGTAGCTCAGGGCGGGCAGGCCGTTCACGGTGCCGGTTTCGAGTTCGGAAACTTCCGCGTCTTCCTTCAGCTCAGCCGCATATTCTTCCAGGCTCATACCGTTCATATTCACATACTGAACCGCGACACCGTTTTCCTCATCAGCCGCGAAATATCCGATGTAGCCGTTTTCACGGTCTTCATCGCTCAGTTCGAGAGCCTGCAGCGTGTCGGGGATCCAGATCTTAACGCTGATTTCATCAAAGGTCTTGAATTCGCCGGCGATCTGGGAAGCATTTTCTTCTGCATCGGACCAGTTCAGTTCAGCAGCAAAAGCAGCAGAGCAAAGCATGCAAAGGGCAAGGATCAGTACTACCAGTTTCTTCATTGGGTTCCTCTTCTTTCTTTTCGGGAGTCTTGCTCCCGTTTTTTATGCCTTTCGGCTCGCACAACGTTGTATATAATAGGCGTTTTTTCTTCCTGTATCAACAAAATTGGGACGAATGTCCGCAAAACAGGGACGAATTGTCAGACCCGTCCCTGCCATACGGTCACAGCTCAAAGGAAATCATATCGCTCATGGTGTAATCGCCGAAAATGTCATTGAAAACAAAGCAGAAGAGCATCTCCACCGGCTCATCCTCGTCGCCCAGATCCTCATAGGTAACCGTCATGCCGTCCTGCCAGATGATCGGGTCTCCGTCGAACTCTGCTTCCTGAAGGTCTTCCTTGCCGTCTTCCTCATAGTACATGGTATACACCGGGATGATCTCATCCCCGTTTTTCAGTCGGGTCGTTGTACGGATCGGCAGGCCGTTGTCATCATAACCGGCATTGGCTCCGATGATTCGGCCCTCTGTGCCGTTCGCCGGGAACACAACCACCAGGTAGGTATACTCCCCGTTCAGCTTCACCGGAATCAGGCTCCGGCGGCTGTGGTCGTTGCTGGTCTGATCATACAGCGGAACCGGCTGCCCGGCCAGCACCGGCCAGGTTCCGTCAAACAGGCTGACGACCGTACCGGTGTTCCAGTCCACCAGGTTGTTCTGCATGGTGCCGAAGTCCACATAGCATTCCATCTCGTCATCGCTGACATCCATCAGCAGCATACCTTCCACATAGTCCAGGTATGCCAGGTCTTCCTGGCTCAGCTCGGCGGTAAAGCCCTGGTCGTCATCGTCATAGGAGAAATCGTCCCAGCTGTATTCCTCTTCTTCATAACATTCCTCTTCGTCATCCCAGAGGAAGCTGCTGAAAAGGGAGGAATAGGAGGACATCATGCTCTGCGTATCGATGGTATCCGCCCCGACCTGGCAGGTTCCGGAAGCACTGAAATGATAGTTGCCGCCCATCAGCTCGCTCACGTATCCGTTGACAAACTCTACCCAGTTGGGGATCACGCCGGTCAGGTTGAAGCCCTCCCGGTATTCATCAAAAGATTCCGCCGTATCCTGCGGGATCAGGATGGACAGGCCGCAGCAGGTGTCCAGGTTATCCGTCTGGCTGCTGGCAATCACCGCCTCGGAAAGGCAGCGCCGGGCTTCCGCGGCTTTCGTCGTATCAAACTGCGCGTAAGCGTCCAGCACAGCGCCCAGGTCCACCATGTCCCAGCTGCCGTCATCAAAGGAGCCGAAGGTATACATCCGGCTGCGTCCGCGCCGGATAGAGGACAGGTTGCCGCCCTTGATTTCCCCGGTCATCACGGAAGCGAACTGTTCCATGCTCTGCGCCAGCGCACCGACCTTGGACAGCCGCACCGCGCTCAGCGTCAGGTAATCGTCCGGATCGTTCTGCAGTCCGGCTTCCATAAAGGTTTCAATAATGGCTCCGCACAGGTCTTCATTGGAAATAGCCGGGTCATCCTTCAGCATTTCCAGCCAGCCTGTATAATTCCAGCCGGTTCCCGGTTCCAGCTCCTCACTGGCAACATAGAAGTCAACCGGATGCCCGGCCAGCATGGCCGCCATCTCATAGGTGCCCATCATGCAGGCGTCGCAGCCAAAAATATCGATATGGAAACCCGGCACGCTCTTTTCCAGTTTATTCAGCGCCTCGTTGATTTCCACCACGCTCAGCCCGTCATCCCCGGCGGTTTCGTCAAAGCAGACGCCGCCCTCCGAACCGGCGCCGTGGTCCCACAGCACCGCGATCGTCCGGTCCGCCGGATACTCCGTCAGGCCGAAGCTCAGGAACTGTTCCAGGCTGTCCGGATCACCCATAGAGGCATGACCCCAGTCCTGCAGTTCCTCAAAATATCCGTCCCGGATCACAGCCAGGGTCCGGGAATTGCCCTTCAGGTCATCCAGCGCCCATTCCTTCGCGCCGCCGGCCAGCACCACCACGTTGATGGCGTCTCCCGCTTCCACTTCCGCCATTTCCACCAGGTCCTGGCAGGCATCCTCCTGCAGGTCCGTTCCGCACATGTAAACCAGCAGGGTGGTGGTTTCCGCGCAGGCCGCAGCCGCAGCAAACAGCAGCGCCAGCAGCACAGCAAAGCAGATACATGCTTTCTTCATCCTTATATCCCTCCGATCTTCTAAAGGATTATTGTATGCCCGCGATATTTTCCGTACAAGAAAAATGGGACGAGTGGCAAAAATCCGGGACGAGTGTTATACTGTTTCTTGTGCGCCGCACAGGTAAAGGGGGAACAGCGCATGCACATTGCACTTGCGGACGACCGTCCGGACGCCCGGAAAAGGCTTTCCGAAACACTCAGCGATTATGCTTTCCGGAATGGTCTTCATTTTGATATTCATGCTTTTCCAAGCGGGGAGGCACTGCTGGAAGCCAGCATTTCCACCCGCTTTTCCGTCATCTTCCTCGACGTTTTCATGGACGGCATATCCGGCATTGAAACTGCGGCGAAGATCCGGGAAACAGACGAGGATGTCTGCCTGGTCTTCCTGACCACCAGCAACGAACACCAGGCCCAGGCCATTCACCTGCATGTTTATGACTACATCAACAAGGATGAAGGGGCCGGAGCGGTATACCGGGTTCTGGACCGGCTTCTCCGCAGGCACCTGCACGACACCCGTCCCTCCCTGCGGTTTTCCGCCGGAAAAACGGAAATCTGCCTTCCTTATAATGACCTTGTCTGCCTCACGGCTGACCGGAACTACCTGGTGATCCACAGCCGCCAGAAGATGCAGTACCGTCCGCGGATGACGTTCTCCTCCATCTGGCCGCAGCTGGAACAGGACGGCCGCTTCCTGCAGGTTCTCCGGGGCGTCATTGTCAACATGGACTATATTACCGACATTTCCGGCAGCACCTGCTGCCTTCAGGGAGATCTTCGTCTCCCTGTCAGCGTCCGGAACCGCCGCAGGATCGAGCAGCTCTGGACAGACTATACTTTTTCGAAGATACGCCGTGAAAGCATGGCGGATGGAGGCAATAACCCGTGATCCCTGCCCTGCTCTCTTTTATGATGGTCATTCCCGCCCAGGTCCTGTGCCTGCTGCCCATGTGCCGCCAGTTCAGGAACGGATGGAAAAAAGCCTCGGTTTTCGTGGCTGCCCTGAACGTGATACTCCTTCCGGCGGCCGCCTTTGTCACCTGGCATTTCTCACTGGACATCAACTATGTCCTGTTTCCCCTGCTGCTGGTCTTTTTCGGATGCTATCAGTTCTGCCTGAAATGTCCTGTCAGCAAATCCCTGTCGACTTTCCTGTCCGTATGCGCCCTGATGGCCATTCTCTGCAACCTGACCTGTGCCATTGAGGCAGCCATGGATCCCTCCATCGGCGCGAATACCCTCAGCCTGCGCTCCGCCCTGCTCCAGCTGGCCGTCAACACCCTGGCCGCCGCGCTGCTGGCTTTTCCCTTCCTGCGTTACGGCGGCAAGCTGATGGATCAGCTGAACCTGCAGAAGATCTGGTATATGACCCTTCCCTTCTCCCTGGTGCTGATCATCTGCAACCTGTTTATCCGGCCCCTGAAATATGAAACCCTGTTTGTCAACAACGTCTTCAGGTCCTTCCTGTTTTCCATCTTTTCCTTCCTGGTGCTGTGGATCCTGCTGTGCATCCTCTACTACCAGATTGTGATGGGCGTCATGAATGCCTCCCGCACAAAGGAACGGGTCAGGATGCTGGAGCTGCAGGAAAGCCAGTTTGAATCCCAGCAGGAATATATGGAATCCTTCTCCAGGACCCGTCATGACTTCCGTCAGAACATCCTGACCATGAAGAACCTGTATCATGAGGGAGACTATTCCCGCCTGGGCGAATATATCGATGAGTATTATGATTCCCTGCCCAGTCCGGAAACCCGTCAGTACTGCCCCAACGGCGCGCTGAACGCCCTGCTGAACTTCTATGCCGGCAAGGCAAAGGAAAATGACATCCGCGCATCCTTCCGGATCGACATTCCCCGGAAGCTCTCCGTTTCGGATGTGGACCTGTGCACCATCATCGGCAACATCCTGGAAAACGCCGTCACCGCCAGCCTGGACCTGCCGGAAAGCGATCGGATGCTGTCCCTTTCAGGCCTGGTGCAGAACAACCGCCTGTATATCGTTGCGACCAACGCCTTCAACGGGATCACACGGCAGCGGAACGGCGAATATCTTTCCATGCGCCACAGCGGAAACGGCATCGGCCTGAAATCCGTCCGGACCTCAGCGGAAAAGTATCACGGCAAAGCGGAATTCTCCCACAGCGGGAAGGAATTCCACAGCAACGTCCTGCTTCTGCTCCAGCCGGCATCAGCTGAAATCGAGTAGGTAGAGATTAGTCCACCTCTCACACCACCGGACATGCCGTTCGGCATCCGGCGGTTCGGTTCAATTTCAAAGCATGTTGGTTCATGTAATAGTCCAGGCAACTGACCAGGCCCCGCCTGGTCAGTATTTCT
>JAGAAC010000100.1 GCA_017615475.1 Clostridia bacterium | reverse complement strand
GGCAAAGGCACGGTATCCCGGTTCCGTGGGCAAAGAAGACGTGGGTTTTGAGAAAGACATCGTCACATTCTGAATCATGGTTTCATTTTCGTGGTTATCCGGCTGACTGCGTTCAATATCCATTTTCAGTTCCCCTGCTGATGTCTTTTCGGTATGAAAGTGTGCAGTATACAAAACGGAGCTTTCCCAGTACAGCGTTCCTTCCAGGCGGATCAGATAATCTCCCGCAGGAACAGGATTCCCTTGATCATCTGTTAGATCCCAGATGTATTCAAGATGACCTGTGGAGGGAGTGGCGCTGCTGACGGCATCCAATTCAGCATCACCCATGCGGTCTGGTTGTGTAGCTACCACCCAGTTTTCCAGCGACATCTCCCGATTCCTGTATCCCCGACGCCCGGCGGTGAAGCTGGTGGCAAGCAGGGTTCTGACAGCGTGGCCCTCCTCATCTTCGATCCATAGCGCGATCTGATTGGATGCGATGGTGGACTGGCGCTGATAATCGAAAGAAATCTTTACTTCTGTCTCTGCAGAAGCCTTGCTGAAGGAAAAAGCCGGAATGATGACGATGATGGCCAGTAGCAGGAGGATAATCCATCTTTTTTTCATGTTTGCCGTGCTCCTTCGACAGTCTTCGATTCCATTCGGAATCTGAAATGATTTTACACAAAGCCCTGACGGGACACAGTCCCAAATCCTAACGAAAATAGTGGCATTTTCTCATATTCCATGTTAGAATTGAACAAAGAATAGGAGGAAAAGCCACGATGAAAAGAGAGAAACTGCTGGAATCAGCCATCTGCGCCCTGGCGGACGACTGGCCCCGGCTGAACTGGGAGTTCCGGGACTTTTCCCTGGACGGAAAGCCGGATAAGATGTCCCAATGGCAGGGGGACCCTCAGGATGAGATTATGATCGTCGTCTTTAAGGGAAAGCATATCAGCGAACCGTTCCATCGGCAGGATTTCTTTTTCATCGATTATGCCTATCATCTGGACTATAATGCCCTCAGCGCGAAAAACGACAATCTGATCACGGTCCATGAAGGAGACTGCTATATCGGTCAGCCCTTCAACGGCTACGCGTTGCGGGGAGACAGCGACACCGACGACATCATCATTATCGGTGTTCATATTAAGAAAGAGACATTTTTCCGGGAATACCTTCCGGCCCTCTCCATGGACTCGGACATGTTTCGTTTTTTTCTGGATCCCCAGACCGATCAGTTTTCAGATGAGTGCATTCATCTGTCCTTTGAAAAAAGTGCGACCGTCCGTACCTTGCTTGAGGAAATGGTGATTGAATATGCCGGGAAACAGGAGGATACGCAGAGAATTCTGAAGCCGATGGTTCTGTCTCTCTTCATGTATATTGCAAGGCGCTACCGCCAGGAAAAGCCGGTTGTCTCCACAGATTCCCTGTCCGGAAGAATTGTCCAGTATATCCATTCCCATCCTGAATCGGTGAAACTGAAGGAGATTGCGGAACATTTTTCCTATCACCCGAACTATATTTCCGGACTTCTGCATCAGGAACTGGGCAAGACCTTTTCAGAGATCGTTCTGGAAAAACGAATGGAACGGGCAACGATTCTTCTGAAGGGAACCGATCTGTCCATCGAGGAGATTGCCGCGATGCTGGGATACAGCAATAACAGCAACTTTTATAAGGCATTCAGGGAGTATTACCACGTTTCTCCCAGAGAGTATCAGAAGCTGCAGAGCAGATGATATGAGAATTTACCATAAAAGAACTAACATTTTAGCGTTGCGAAATCTGTGTACCGCGCTTATCCTTTTTTTGTAAACTGAACCGTTACGAGGAGGAAAGTGCATGAAAACTGATTTCGTTTTTGACATTCCGACAAAGCTGCACTTCGGCAAGGGCACGTTGAACAGGTTGCATGAACTGCCTCTTCCCGGTAAGAAAGCACTGATTGTGATCACCGGCGGAAAATCCATGAAAGCAAACGGCTATCTTGCCCGGGTGCAGAAGGAACTGGAGACGGCAGGAGCGGCTCATGTGCTGTTTGACCAGGTCTGTGCGAATCCCACGCTTCAGAATGTAACGGATGGCGCGGTGATTGCCCGCGAAGAGGGATGCGACTTTATTCTGGGCCTCGGCGGCGGCAGTTCCATGGACTGCGCCAAGGCAATTGCCCTGGCAGCAGTCAACGAGGGCGATTTCTGGAACTATCAGCATGGAAAGACCGGAAAGGGGCAGATGTACAGTGAAAAACCGCTGCCTGTAGTGGCAATTACCACGACTGCCGGGACAGGATCAGAAATTGATCCGTGGTTCGTCATCACGAAAACGGAAACCAATGAGAAGAGCGGGGCGGGCTGGCCTCCTTATTCCTATCCGGTTCTGTCCATCGTTGATCCGGAACTGATGATGACAGTACCGCCAAAGATGACCGCTTATCAGGGCTTTGACGCGCTGTTCCATGCCACGGAGAGCGTGATTAACCGGTTCGAGGATGCCTTTGCTGAGATGTTTGCGCTGCAGGCTGTAACGCTGATCGGGAGATACCTGCCCATGGCGGTGAACAACGGCAGCGATGAGGAAGCCCGCACATATGTGGCCATGGCAAACACCCTGGCGGGATACTATATGAACTGTACCTCCGAGCATTCCCTGGAACATGAATTGTCCGCTTTCCATCCGCAGCTTCCGCATGGCGCGGGGTTGATCATGATTTCCCGGGCCTATTACCAGGCAATGGCAGACGCGCATGCCTGTGATGAACAGATGATTAAGCTGGCGAAGGCCCTGGGAAAGACGGACGCCACTCAGGCGAAGGACTTTATTGATGCCCTGGAGCAGCTGATGATTGCCTGCGGAGTCGATGAACTGAAAATGAGCGAGTATGGCATCGTGCCCGAAGAATTCCCGGAAATGGTGGCCAGTGCGAGAGCGATGGGCGGATTATTCGCAGCGGATCCTGCAGAACTGACGGATGAACAGCTGCTGAAAATCTATCAGGACTCCTGGAAGTGAGGCGGCCAGTATGATGAAAACCGGAGATCTGCGAAGAGCGTTTACTTACCTGGAATCCGGCGCGGTGCTGCTGGTAACGACAAATGACGGAACCCGCGATAACGTGATGACGATTTCCTGGCAGATGGTGATGGATTTCACGCCAAGGATCGCCATTTCGACAGGCTCATGGAATGAATCGTTC
>JAGAAC010000099.1 GCA_017615475.1 Clostridia bacterium | reverse complement strand
TCCTTGTCCATGTGGTCCGGGCACATCTCGCCCAGCTTCTTCACCAGCACGCCGGCGGTCTTCTGGGCAGCGCCCTTCTTGCCGGCGCTCAGGGCCACAAAGGTGTTGGGCTGCAGGTTCAGGGAGGCGATCACCGCGTCCTTGCTTTCCTGCAGAAACTTGGCAATGCCGCCAACGATCTCGCCGTTCTCGTCCAGGCGGAACCAGTAGCTCTTGTTGCCGCTGACCACTTCCACGTCCGCAATCAGCTTGTCGATCTGCTTGCGGGTCGCGTTGAAGCCGGTCACGGGAACCGCCTTGATCACGTTTCCCTCAAAGGGTCCGAAGCCGCAGCCGCCCAGCAGGTCGGTCACGTCCTTTACCGTCAGGTCAATACGCAGGTCGGGCTTGTCGCTTCCGTAGGTTTCCATCGCTTCCAGGTACGGAATGCGGCGGAAAGGCGCGGTGGAGGCAATATTGTAGGTGCCGTACTTCGCGAACACCGGAGGCAGCACGTCTTCCATCACGGCAAAAACGTCTTCCTGGGTGGCAAAGGCCATTTCCATATCCAGCTGATAGAACTCGCCGGGACTGCGGTCGCCGCGGGCGTCCTCATCGCGGAAGCAGGGGGCGATCTGGAAATACTTGTCGAAACCGCTGGTCATCAGCAGCTGCTTGAACTGCTGGGGCGCCTGCGGCAGGGCGTAGAACATGCCGGGATGCTTCCGGGCGGGCACCAGGTAGTCCCGGGCGCCTTCAGGAGAGGAAGCCGTCAGGATCGGCGTGGTGATTTCCAGGAAGCCATGCTCGTTCATGGACTGGCGCAGGGCGCTGACCACATTGCAGCGCAGGACGATGTTCTTCTTCACGTCCGGATTGCGCAGGTCCAGGTAGCGGTATTTCAGCCGGATGCTCTCATCCGCCTCGGTGCTGCGACCGATCTGGAAAGGCAGCTCATTGTAGCGGCACTTACCCAGCACTTCCACGCTGTCCGGAACAACCTCGATGTCGCCGGTTTCCATCTTCGGGTTTTTGCTGGCACGTTCCCGCACGGTGCCGGTGACACAGACGACGCTCTCCTTGTTCAGGTTCTTGAAAACCTGCAGGATCTTCTCATCCTCCACCACCAGCTGCGTGGTGCCGTAGAAGTCCCTCAGCACGATGAAAGCCAGGTTGCCGCTGACTTCCCGTACGTTTTCCATCCAGCCGCTCAGTTTCACCTGTTTCCCGGCATCGGACAGCCGGAGTTCATTACAAGTATGTGTCCTGTACTGCATAGTTCGTTCCTCGCAATCCATGATTTCGTGATCGCCGTTACCAAAGCTCTTTCAGACCTTTGACGGCTGTAACGTGGGAGTCATTCGCCGCGCTAAAGCGCGGATGCCTCCTCAACAATTCATAATTCGTAATTATGTTTACTATATTCCTGATTCCTGACTTCGCATGGTTCAGACGGAGCCGCTCTCAATGTGTCATCCTGAGCAAAGCGAACGAAGTGAGCGGTGTCGAAGGATCTCCCACGGATTCAGATTCATACTGTTTCGTCCGAAGGTACTCAACGCACGCCCCTAGTGTCATTCCGACCAAGGTTCGAAACGCCCGGAGAAAGAGCCAGTGGCTCTTTCTCAGTGGAGAACGGGCGACAGCCCTGTACACGCAGTGCAGCGCGTGGAGGAATCCCTTACTATTATTATTCCTTCATCCCCCGAACAGCCTGTGCAGCGTCTTCTACTTTCACAACCTGTTCCGTACCATCGCTCATCTTCTTCAGCTTCACGGTCCCGTTCGCCGCCTCATCGTCACCGATCACAGCGGTCACCGGCGCGCCGGTCTTGTTGGCATACTTGAACTGCGCCTTCAGGCTCCGGCCCACATGGTCCATATCAGCCTTGATGCCTTCCGCCCGCAGCTGCTGCACCAGCGCGAAAGCCTTCTGCTGGTTCTCACCCATGTAGGTAACGAACACTTCATACCATTCCGGCTTCGGAATCTCAATTCCCTCGGAATCCAGCAGCATCAGCACCCGCTCCAGGCCCATGCCGAAGCCGACAGCCGGAATGCTCTGGTCACCGATCTGCTCCACCAGGTTGTCGTACCGGCCGCCGCCGCACACGGTCAGCTTGCCGTCCGGCGTTTCGGTCACGATCTCAAACACGGTCTTGGTGTAGTAGTCCAGGCCGCGGACGATCCGGGGATTCACGCGATACGGAATTCCGGCGCCGTCCAGGCACTTCTGCAACTGGTCAAAGTGGTTTTTGCACTCATCGCACAGCAGGTCCAGCATGCTGGGAGCGTCCTTGGTCAGCTCCTGGCACTTCTTTTCCTTGCAGTCCAGTACCCGCAGCGGATTCCGGTCAAACCGTTCCCGGCAGGTTTCGCACATATCATTGATGCGCTCCCCCAGGAATTCCTTCAGCCGCTTGTGATATACCGGCCGGCAGTTGGGGCAGCCGATGGAGTTGATCTCCACGCTCAGGTTGCTGACGCCCAGGTCCTGCAGCAGGTGATAAGCCGTCAGGATCAGTTCCGCGTCCACAGTGGCTTCCTTCGCGCCGAAGCACTCCATACCGAACTGGTGGTGCTCACGCAGGCGGCCGCTCTGAGGATTCTCATAGCGGAAAATCGGAGCGTCCAGGTAGTACATCTTGCAGGGCAGCGGCTCAGCGTACAGGTTGTGCTCCACAAAGCAGCGCACGGCGCCCGCCGTGCCTTCCGGCTTCAGGGTCACAGACCGCTTGCCTTTGTCCTCAAAGGTGTACATTTCCTTCTGCACCACGTCGGTGGTATCACCGATGCCGCGGGCAAACAGCTCCGTATGTTCAAAAACAGGGGTGCGCACTTCCCGGTAGCCCGCCAGTGCGGCGGCCTTGCGCATTTTGCTTTCCAGCGCCTGCCAGCGATAACTTTCCGCCGGCAGAACATCCCTTGTCCCCTTTGGTGCCTGAGTAAGCATAGATTTCCTCCCATTTCCCACTTACAAAATAAACAAACTAGATTATATCACAAGAAACATTGATATAAAAGGGAAATTGGAAGGAAATCTATGCAATGAAATATTCGACTTCGTCGAATGTGAAATATTGGCCTTACGGCCAATGTGAAATATCCCG
>JAGAAC010000098.1 GCA_017615475.1 Clostridia bacterium | reverse complement strand
GGCTTCCCCGGCATGATCCCGGGCAAACTCCACGGCGTCACCGCGCTTTTCCGTAATGAAGACGGAGCAGAGATAGCCGGCACGGTTGAAGACGGAAATCATTTCAGGCAGAAAACGCCGGGCCTGGCGGGTACCGGCGTTGGGGTTGATGATCAGGAATAGGGTCTTCAGATTACAATTCATAATTCATTGCGATCGCCGTTACCAAAGTACCTATGGTACTTTGACGGCTGTAGCATGGCAGTTGTTATCCAAATCAAAGATTTGGACAACTGCTCAAATTCATAATAGTATACAGTTACAGGATGATTATAGCAGAATGAGGCATGAAAAGGAAAGAGAGGAACTGTTTGAGGGAGGAAGTAGGAGGTAGGAAGTAGGAGGGGAACGAACCGAGAGGTGACCCAGTGGGTCATTCGCCGTAGGCGAAAACGAGGTGAGTGAGTCAACCGAAACGAGCAGAGGGTTGTAGCGAGAGCAATGCCCACTGCGATGATTGAGGTTGCGGATAGGAGGTAGGAAGTAGGAGGGGTGGAGAGAAAAAGCGATGAGTGAAGAGTGATGAGTGAAGAGTTCGCCCTGTTGTCAGGCTGAACAATTGTTCTGCCTTGACAACCGGGCGATAAGAGAATACATTTGTCAAGTACGTACATATTAATGAAGGGGAGATCCTTTTTGAAACACTGGATGAAATACATCAGCCCCTATAAACGCTGGTTTATTCTGGGGCCGCTGTGCATGATCGTGGAGGTCATCGGCGAAGTGCTGATGCCCATGCTGCTGGCACGGGTGATCAATGCGGGAAACCAGGGCACGCTGACCGTTGGCTCCAGCATCGGAACAGCCGGACTGATGATCCTGATCGCTGTGTTCATGATGGCCGGCGGCATCGGAGGCTGCTATTTCAGCTCAAAAGCCAGTATCGCATTTGCCGGCGATATCCGGAATGATCTGTACAGCAAGATCCAAAGATTCTCTTTCGGCAATATTGACCGGTTTTCCACCGGTTCCCTGGTGACACGTGTGACGAACGACGTGACCCAGATGCAGAACTTTGTGGCGATGCTGATGCGGATGGCGCTTCGCGCGCCGGGCATGATGATCGGCGGCCTGATTATGGCGATCCGCCTGCGGTCAGACCTGGCGATGATCTTCCTGATCAGCATTCCGGTGCTGCTTCTGTTTGTGGGAAGCAACATCCTGATGGCTTTCCCGCGGTTCAAGAACGTGCAGACCAAGGTGGACGGACTGAACTCTACCGTGCAGGAAAACATCACCAATGTACGGGTGGTGAAATCCTTTGTGCGGGAAGAGGATGAAATTACCAAATTCGGCAAGGCTAACAGCGATCTGAAGAATGCCGCGATGCGCGCGATGCGGATCGTGATCCAGATGCAGCCCGTGACGACCCTGCTGATGTATATCACGGTCATCGCGGTGGCCTGGCAGGGACATACCCTGGTGCTGAACAGCGAGATGGCCGTAGGCGACCTGTCCGCGTTTGTCAACTACGTGATTCAGATCCTGTCCTCCCTGATCATGGTTACATTCCTGTTCATGATGTCTTCCCGGGCCATGGCGAGCGCCAAGCGTATCCGGGAAGTGCTGGAAGAGGAACCGGACCTGAACGATGACGACGCAAAGCGGAAAGACCTGGCTGTGAAGGAAGGCCGTGTCGAATTCCGCCACGTTTCCTTCCGCTATTACAAGCACAGCGAGGACAGCGTGCTGGATGATATCAGCCTGACCATTGAGCCGGGCAGCATTGTAGGTATCATCGGCTCCACCGGCTGCGGAAAGAGCACGCTGGTGAGCATGATTCCGCGGCTGTATGATCCGGATGAGGGCGAAATCCTGGTGGACGGGGTGAACGTGAAGGACTACAGCCTGTACAACCTGCGCGAGGGTGTGGGCATGGTGCTGCAGAAGAACGTGCTGTTCTCCGGGACCGTGGCCGAAAACCTGCGCTGGGGCGATGAGAACGCCACGGACGAGGAAATGATCGCCGCGGCAACCTCCTCCCAGGCGGACAAGTTTGTTTCCTCCTTTGAGGACGGATATGACAGCAACCTGGATAAGGGCGGCAACAACCTGTCCGGCGGGCAGAAGCAGCGGCTCTGTATTGCACGGGCCCTGCTGAAAAAACCGAAAATCCTGATCCTGGACGACTCCACGTCCGCCGTGGATACGGCGACGGAGGCGCAGATCCGCAATGCCTTCTCGAACGAACTGGCGGGAAGCACCAAGATTATCATTGCCCAGCGGATTGCTTCCGTGATGGACGCGGACCAGATCATTGTAATGAATGAAGGCCGGATTACCGGAGTGGGCACCCATGACGAGCTGCTGGCCTCCAATACGGAATACCGTGAGATCGCCGAGTCCCAGCTCGGAAAGAAGGGGGCGTAAGGCATGGCAAGGTCGCTTGAAAGACTGAAAAAGCAATACGCCGCCAAACCCGGGGACATGAGAAAGATGGGCGGCGGTCCCCGCGGAGGCCCGCCCGGCCGGGGCATGACCGGGAAACCGAAGAACGCGGGGCAGACCATTAAACGGCTGCTGGGCTATGTGGGAAAGTACTGGTACAAGCTGGTGCTGGTGCTGCTGTGCATGCTGGTGACAACGGTGACGAGCCTGTGCGGCGGTTATCTGATGGCTCCGATTGTGGACCACCTGGCGCTGGCCGTGAACCCGGATACGGTGATCACCATGAGCCCGATTGAGAAAATCGCGGACGAGATCCTGACGAAGATCACCGCGGGCGAGATGGTGCAGAACTGGATTGCCTCCGGCACGATCCAGGCGGTATCCGCCTATGTGGCGGTGGCCCTGATTGTGCTGGCCATTATCTATCTGGTGGGCGTGTGCACCACCTATCTGCAGGCCCGGCTGATGATGTCGGTTTCCCTGAAGGTGATTGAAACCATCCGGAACGACCTGTTCAGGAAGATGCAGAGCCTGCCGGTGCGCTACTATGACGGACATCCGACCGGCGAGCTGATGAGCCGGTACACCAACGATATTGACAACATCGATACGATGATCAACAACTCGCTGGTGGGACTGGTATCCGGTACGATCACGCTGATCGGCACGTTTGTTTTCATGATTACCACCAGCTGGATCCTGACGCTGATTACGATCCTGTTTATTCCGGTGTTCCTGTTCGGCGGAATGACCATCGCCAAGAAGAGCGCCAAGTACTACGCATGGCAGCAGGCGGCACTGGGCGCGGTGAACGGCTATATCGAAGAGACCGTGACCGGCGCGAAGGTCATCAAGGTGTTCAACCATGAGAGCGAGTGCGAGGAAGAATTCAGCCTGTTGAACGGCGACCTGAAGGAAAAACAGTTCGGCGCCCAGTTCTGGGGCGGCATCATGTGGCCCGTGATGGGCAACGTGGGCCAGGTGACCTACGCGGTGACCATCGGCGTGGGCGGTATCCTGATGTGTACCGGCGGATTTACCCCCGGCGCGCTGACGGTTTTCGCCGGATACAGCCGGCAGTTTGCCATGCCGATTAACCAGATGTCCCAGCAGGCAACCACGATCCTGGCGGCCCTGGCCGGCGCGGAACGCGTGTTTGCCGTGATGGACGCGGAACCGGAAGTTCCGGACAACGAAGGCGCGGAAGCGACCGAAATCCGCGGCGATGTGGTGATGGAGCATGTGACCTTCGGCTATGTGCCGGATAAGATCGTGCTGAAGGATATTAACCTGTATGCCCATCCGGGCCAGAAGATCGCTTTTGTCGGTTCCACCGGCGCGGGCAAGACCACGGTGACAAACCTGCTGAACCGGTTCTATGATATCGAGGAAGGCAGCATCACCATTGACGGCAAGGACATTAAGGAATATCCGCGGGAATGGCTGCGGAAGAACATTGCCATGGTGCTGCAGGATACCCACCTGTTCACCGGCACCGTAAGGGAGAACATCCGCTACGGCCGGCTGGATGCCACAGACGAGGAAGTGGAAGAAGCGGCCAAGCTGGCCAGCGCCCACAGCTTCATCATGCGGCTGGAGCACGGCTATGACACGATGCTGGAGGGCGACGGCGCCAACCTGAGCCAGGGCCAGCGGCAGCTGCTGAACATTGCCCGGGCGGCGGTCAGCAAGGCACCGATCCTGGTGCTGGATGAAGCGACCAGCAGCGTGGATACCCGTACAGAACGGCATATTGAGCACGGTATGGACCGGCTGATGAAGAACCGGACCACCTTCGTGATTGCCCACCGGTTGAGCACCGTACGGAACGCGAACGCGATCATGGTGCTGGAGAAGGGCGAGATCATCGAACGCGGGACCCATGATGACCTGCTGGAGATGAAGGGAAGATACTACGAGCTGTATACGGGGAAGAAAGAACTTGATTGATCCCGGAGGATCAATCAAGTAATGAAAAATGAATATTGAAAACTTAAAACTTAAAAATGGCGGAGAAAACTGCTTCCGGGAGACCGGAAGCAGTTTTTTTGATTTGAAGATGGATGGGGTGGAGCGGAGTTTGGTGATGAATGTATACAAGATTTGGGAAGTGAGGAGATACAAGGGTTCCTTCGGTTTTTGGACAGGATTTAACAATTTTGGCATATAATCTTCATTGAAATATTCGGGTAATTGGCGTATAATTTTGCCTATCCCAAGAGGGAATGTTCGTGTTTTTGGAGGAACCATGGAAGCGCTGCGCCGGATGATCCTGGAAAAAGGCAAGGGAATCGGGAACGATATCGTCAAGGTGGATATGTTCCTGAATCACCGGATTGATACGGCGCTTCTGTTTCAGATGGGAGAAGCCTGGGCGGATGAATTCCGCGGGGAAAAGCCCGAGCTGGTGCTGACCGTTGAAGCAAGCGGTATTGCCATGGCGGTGGCCGCAGCCCATGCGCTGGGGGATATCCCGGTGGTGTTCGCGAAGAAGGGGACCACGGTGGTGCAGAACGACGAGGTCGTGCAGGCACCGGTATACTCCTTCACCCACAAGACACAGAACATCATCCGGATTGAAAAACGATACCTGCCGGAAGGCACAAGGGTTCTGATTATAGACGACTTCCTGGCGGACGGCCAGGCAGTACACGGGCTGATGAGCCTGTGCGAGCAGCAGAAGGCTGTGGTTGTCGGCGTGGGTATTGCCGTTGAAAAGGGCTTCCAGCCCGGCGGTAAAGCCCTGCGGGAAGCCGGCGTTCATCTTAAGTCTTTGGCAGTTGTGGAAGGCATTGAGAACGGAAACATCGTTCTCCGGCCGGAGGACGACTGATCCAATAGAAAAAACAAAACTCCGTGATCCAATGAGAAAGAGGAGGAAAAACAACATGAAAAAGGTTCTTGCCCTGGTTCTGGCTCTTGCCCTGTGCCTGACCGCTGTCGCGGCGCTGGCTGACGGTGTTGCCAAGGAAGACATCAAACTGGGTGTCATCCTGCTGCACGACGAAGACTCCACCTATGACCTCAACTTCATCAACGGCGTGAAGGATGCCGCTGCCGCGCTGGGCCTGTCTGATGAACAGGTCATCATCAAGCGCAATATTCCCGAATCCAATGACTGCTATGAAGCCGCTCTGGACCTGGCCGATGAAGGCGGCCAGATCGTTTTCGCCGACAGCTTCGGTCATGAGACCTTTATGGTACAGGCCGCCAAGGAACTGCCCGATGTGGAATTCTGCCACGCGACCGGCACCATGGCCCATACCGAGGAACTGGCCAACTTCCACAATGCTTTCGCCGCGATCTACGAAGGCCGCTACCTGGCGGGCGTTGCCGCCGGCCTGAAGCTGAACGAGATCAAGGAAGCCGGCAAGCTGAAGGGCGAGGTTCCCATGATGGGTTACGTCGGCGCCTTCACCTATGCTGAGGTTATGTCCGGCTACACCAGCTTCTACCTGGGCGCCAAGAGTGTCTGCCCCGACGTGATCATGAAGGTGCAGTTCACCGGTTCCTGGTACGATGAGAAGGAAGAAAAGGCTGCCGCCGAAGCCCTGATCGCTGCCGGCGCTGACCTGATCAGCCAGCACGCTGACTCCATGGGTGCTCCCACCGCCTGCGAGAACGCCGGTATCCCGGACGTTTCCTACAACGGCTCCACCGTGGCCAGCTGCCCCAACACCTTCATCGTGGCCAGCCGCATTGACTGGGCTCCCTACTTCCAGTACATCATCGAGCAGAAGGTTGCCGGTGAAGCCATCGCCACCGACTGGACCGGCACCATCGCTACCGGTTCCGTGAAGCTGACCGACGTGAACGAGCAGGCTGCTGCCCCCGGCACTGTCGAGAAGCTGGCTGAAGTGAAGGCTCAGTTCGAAGCCGGCACCCTGAAGGTGTTCGACACCGCGACCGAAGGCTTCATCACCGTGGAAAACGGCCAGATGCTGATCGAGTACATGGCTGACGTTGACACCGATCCCGCTTTCGCGAAGGACACCCAGGTTATTTCCGACGGTTACTTCCATGAATCCGAATTCCGCAGCGCTCCCTACTTCGATGTTGAAATCGACGGTATCGAACTGCTGAACCGGAACTACGGTGACTAATTAACAGAACCGTTTTTTCCAGACAATCCAATACGGACTGCCACTCTTTCCGGGTGGCAGTCCGTATCCTTTTATGATAAAATAAAATGTAAACCATCAAACGCATTTTTCGGAGGACAGATCGTGGAGAAGCAGCTGGCGCTTCAGATGCGCGGAATAACCAAACGGTTCGGCTCCGTCGTGGCGAACAACCATGTGGACCTGGACGTCTATCAGGGGGAAATCCTGGCGGTTCTCGGTGAGAACGGCTGCGGCAAGACCACCCTGATGAACATGATTGCCGGTATTTATTTTCCGGACGAGGGCCAGATCCTGATTGACGGGAAAGAAGTAGTGATCCGTTCTCCCAAGGACGCGTTTGAACACAGGATCGGTATGATCCATCAGCATTTCAAACTGGTGGATCTGTTTACTGCTGCCGAGAATGTGGTACTGGGAACAGAATCCAAAGAAAAATACAACCTGAAGGCGGTCAATGCCCAGGTGGCCCAGATTGCTGAACGGTACGGCTTCCGGCTGGATCCGGCCAAGAAGATCTATGACATGTCCGTTTCCGAAAAGCAGACGGTGGAGATCATCAAGGTGCTTTACCGCGGCGCGGATATCCTGATCCTGGATGAGCCCACCGCCGTGCTGACACCCCAGGAAATCACCCGGCTGTTTGACGTGCTGCGCCGGATGAAGGCGGACGGAAAGAGCATTATCATCATCACCCACAAGCTGAACGAGGTGATGGAGGTCAGCGACCGGGTCGCGATCCTGCGCCGGGGCGAGCATATCGCCACCGTGAACACTTCGGAGACTTCCGAGGCGGAACTGACCGAGATGATGGTCGGCAAGAAGGTAGACCTGAACATTCACCGGACGACTCCGGTAAACGCCGTGCCGCGCCTGATCGTGGAAGGGCTGAACCTGTATAACGCGGAAGGCGTACACGTGCTGAAGGATATCTCCTTTACCGCCAACGGCGGGGAAATCCTGGGCATCGCGGGTATCGCCGGCAGCGGCCAGCGGGAACTGCTGGAATCCATTTCCGGCCTGCAGCCGGTGGCCAGCGGCACCATTACTTTCAATAACCCGAAGAAGAACCGGCCGGTCAGCTTTTACCACAAGAGCATGAAACAGGTCCGGGCCCTGGCGGAAAAGGGCACCTTCCACGACCGGAACATGAATGACGTGAATTTCCACGGCATGAGCAACAAAGCTGTCCGGAAATGGGTGGAGAACGGGGACGTGCTGTTCCGCGAGGATGAGGTGATGAACCTGCGGGACAAGACGCCGCTGGAAATCCGCCAGCTGGGCGTGCACCTGAGCTTTGTGCCGGAGGACCGGCTGGGCATGGGCCTGGTGGGCAGCATGGATATTACGGACAACATGATGCTGCGCAGTTACCGGAAGGGACGGCTCGGATTCCTGAACCGGAAAAAGCCCAAAGCCCAGGCGGAAGAAATCATC
>JAGAAC010000097.1 GCA_017615475.1 Clostridia bacterium | reverse complement strand
ATCGGCATGCACTGCCTGGGCTGCCCCGCTTCCCGCAATGAATCCCTGCAGGACGCCTGCGCGGTTCACGGCATTCCCGCGGAGCAGGTCATCGATGCAATCAACGAAAAGATCGCTGAGAACAAGTAATCTTTGATCGGCAATAAGGCCGGAGGGAAATTCCCTCCGGCCTTTGTCATGCCCTGATTCAGTTTTCTGCCGGTGCGGAAGCCTTCAGGCTCTCGTAGGTTACACCGTATTTCTCCGCAATATCCCTCGCGAAGGACTGTCCCTCCGGCGGGGCGATCACCACCCGGAAGGAATGCTTCCCCTCCCTGGTTTCCGCCACCAGGGAAACCGCTTTTCCTTCCGCTTCGCCCGTATTGATCACCGTATCCAGATCCCGGGCCAGCTTGTGCATATGGGTATTGTAGATCGTGCGGGTTCCCCGGTCCAGGATGGCCCGGACAGCATCCGCCGCGATAAAGTATCCTTCTTCAAAGGAAGTAGTGGAGAAGGTCTCGTTCAGGAGCAGCAGGCTTTCCGGCGTGCAGCTGACAAACAGTTCCCGGAAGCGCCGGCACTCTTCGCCCAGCCGTCCCAGGTCCAGCGTCTTGTCCTCATCCGCGGGGAAATGGGTCAGCACCCTGTCCGCCGGATCATATTCAAAGCTTTCCGCCGGCACGGGAATGCCGCTCTGGGCCAGGATAAAGAGCTGGCCGATTGCCTGGGTCACTGTGGTTTTGCCGCCGCGGTTGGCGCCCGTCAGGACGAAAACCCGTTTTTCCGGATCGAATGCCAGGTCGTTCCGCACCACGTTCTCCGGCTTTTCGGTGGCGATCAGCTTCAGGTTATACAGCCCGGAAGCTTTCATGCAGGCAGGACCCTGCCGGTTCAGCCGGGCCTGCGGTTTGCAGAACTTCCAGCCTTCCTTCTGTTTTTTCTCAATATATTCCGCCCACCGGGTATAGAACACCAGTTCCGGAATCAGGTCGGCCATCGCCTTTACGCTGACATTCAGGTACTGCCCCAGGGTGTCCCGCAGCTTCCGGGCGATCCGGGCTGTCAGCAGGGACGCGGCGCTGTCCATCTGCCGCGGCACAAAAGAACTGCCGTCTTCCGACGGAACCCGCGCCAGGGACATCATTGCCAGCGGATTGCGGAAAACCACTGAGCGTTCCGCAAACTGCGCCATGGACTGAAGCAGGCCCACCTCCGTATTGGCGGGATAGAAATTATAGTTTCCGTTCCAGTCCGCTTCCTTCCGGATCTCGTCCCGGGGCACAATGGATGCCAGGAAATTCTTCAGCAGCTTGGACTTCGTGAAGGGCTTCGCGTTCACGGAAACCAGGCCCATGTTGATCGCTTCAAAACGTTCGTTCAGGTTGATACCCACCGTCAGGCTCTGGATTTCGGAAGCAGCCACCCGCATTTCCTCCACATCCTTGCGCAGCGCGGCGAATCCTTTTTCCTGATAGATCTGCTCCACAGTATCCCGCAGCGCGGTCAGGCCTTCCGATACCAGGTCCTTGTCCGACAGGCATTCCCGGATGGCTTCCACGGTCAGGATATAGTCATGGTATTCCTCCAGCCGGTGCATCAGGTCCCAGATGCCGGCTTCGTCTCCCTCATGGCGGTTAACCACGCCGTAGTCATAGAACATCTTGACTTTGTCCAGCAGCTTCATCAGCCGCTCCCGGATTTCCGGGTGCCGCAGGATGTCATCAAAAACGTCGCTGCGGAATGCCGCCACCTGCGGATCTGCCGTCAGGCTCATCATCACCCGGCGGATCAGCTGGATCTCCTGGGGCTGGGCCGCCACTTTCTCTGCCATGGCGTCCAGGCCGAGATCATGCCAGCTTTCCTCCGGGATTTCCCTGTATTCCACTTCATCCTGCCGGGGAAACAGAATGCTCAGCTGAGACTGTTTCATGTCAGGCTCCTTCGTTTTTTGTTTCATTTCTTTCCGCATTATATCCGATCCCCGTCCCTGCGTAAAGCCCGGCGGGCCGTTCCGGATGACAGCCTTCCCGCGATATGGTACAATAGGCGGTAAGCGAAAAAGGGGGACTTCTGAAATGGGAAAGCAGGACAAAACCAACTGTATGCGCGTACTCGACAGCAAGAAGATTGCTTATACCCCTCATCTGTATGAGGCGGATCCCACCCTGTCTGGGGAAGACATCGCCGCCATCCTGAACGAGGCGCCTGACCAGGTTTTCAAAACCCTGGTCACCGTCGGAAAACCGCAGAAGTATTATGTCTTTGTCATTCCCGTGAATACGGAGCTGAACCTGAAGAAGGCGGCCGCGGCCGCCGGGGAAAAATCCGTCAGCATGATCCCCCAGCGGGACCTCCTGCCCCTCACCGGTTATGTCCACGGCGGATGCTCCCCCATCGGAATGAAAAAACGCTTCCCTTCGTTTATTCATGGGAGCGCCTCCGGGCTGTCCCGGATCTTTGTCAGTGCCGGCCGGGTCGGCTGCCAGGTGGAGCTTGCGCCGGAAGACCTGATCCGCATCGCGGAGCTGACGCCGGCAGACCTGGTTTGATTGACTTTCCGCTCCGCCCCGTGATAAACTGTAATGTATTGTTTTTCCGCATTTACCGCCCTTTGCGGCGTTTACTGTAACGGAGGTTGCTCATGACGAAAAAGCGTACCCTGCTGTGGCTGATTCCGACCATTCTTCTTCTGCTGCTGATCCCCTTCATCGTTCCCTCTGCGCTGACTTCTGCCGGCGCTGAGGCGGTCGATCTTCCCGAATATAACCCGGTGGATCTGTCCAACCCCAATCCCGGCCCCCAGCTGCCCCTGCCCGATGCGCGGGGCGCTGACCTGGACCATTATTCCTCCAACCCTGACGGCTATGTCTATGACGAGGCCACCGACGCCGCCTGGGAATACCGGGATGGAACCCTCTATGTCAAGATCGAGAACCGTATGATCGGAAACACCCGGGTGTTCTTTACCTGGGTCCAGATTGCCGATCCCACCCAGCTGCGCACCCATGTCAGCCAGGAAACCAGCCCCATCCGGGAAGCCAAGAAGGTGGATCCTGTCCTGGCCATCAGCGGAGACTGGTATTCCGGCCGCAGTGAAGGCATTATCTACCGCAACGGTGTCCTGATGCGGGCCCCGAAGCCCTTCGGCAACTATGACGCGCTGATCATCGACGACCAGGGTGATTTCCATATCCTGTACCGTCCGGCCGCGGACGCCTTTGCCCCCTACGAAGGCCACATCCTGCACAGCTTCCTCTTCGGTCCCGCCCTGGTGATCGACGGCGAAATGCAGGTTTTTGACAAGAACAACTACGGCTCCGGTGCCGGCATGGGCCTCCCCAATAAAACCCAGCGTCAGGCCATCTGCCAGATGGACAAGCTGAGCTACCTGATTCTGACCACCGAAGGCCCCAAGGACACCAATGCCAAGGACGGCGGATTCACCGCCCAGGAGCTGGCCCAGCTGGCCTTTGACATGGGTGCCGTCAATGCCTATAACCTGGACGGCGGAAACTCCGCCTGCCTGCTGCTGAACGGCGTCAAAATGAACCGTTTCAAAAAGGGCGGCGTCCGGGAAATCACCGACCTGATTTACTTCATCACTGCGGAGGAACCGCCAGCCCCGACAGAAGTGCCTACGGAAGTCCCCACAGATGTTCCTGAAGATGCCCCGGCCGAAGCGCCGGCTGTTACGGAAGAAGGAAGCACACAGCCATGACACCGCTCTGGACCCTCGGGTCTCTGAATGTGACCCCCTACAGCCTCATGATTCTGCTCGGCGCCCTTGCGGGCGTCGCGCTGTCTGTGCGCAAAAAAGCCGTCCGTCCCCTGCTGCCCGCCGTGATCCTCGGCGCGCTGATTGTCGGGCACGCGGCCTGGGTGCTGTTCTGTCCCTATGACCTGGAAGCTTTCGAAGGAAAGTTTTATATGCTTCTGCGTCCCTGGCAGGGCGGATACACCATCTACGGTGCGCTGCTGGGCGGTGCCCTCGGAGCGCTGATAGCCGGGAAGCTTTCCGGTGTTAAATGGCTGGACGCCCTGGATGCCCTGGCCCCCGGCGCCTGCGCCGTGATCTTCTTTGCCCGGATCGGTGAGGTATTCACCGGGGAGGGCATCGGCCGGATCACGGAAGTGGAATGGACTCATTTCTTCCCGCTTTCCGTATGCGCGTATCAGGATGAATACTTTGAGGAATGGCGTTATATCGTCTGGTTCTGGGAAGCCCTCGCCGCCCTGATCCTGCTGCTGGTCCTGCTGAAAAGGGAAAAGAAAGCCTTCACCGGCAGCCAGACCGCCGTGTTCCTCACGGTTCTGGGAACCACCCAGATTCTGCTGGAGCAGATGCGGCGGGATCATTACCTCCGGCTCATCGTGTTTGTCCGTGTGAACCAGCTGGCCGCGCTGGCCACGCTGATCGCGGTGCTCATCATACTGCTGGTCCGCAATAAGCCCTCCGCCTCCAAAGTCATCTGGTGCCTGGCCACGCTGGTGCTCGCTTCGCTGGCGGACATGGCTTCCGAATTTGTCTTTGATAAATATGAATATGCTCCCTGGCTTTACCTCAGCATGCCCCTGGCCGTGCTGGCCTGCTCCGCCATGTTGTGGACCTGGAAGAAACAGAAGGGACTGCTCCCCGCCGTCCTGCTCTGCGTTGTCACCGCGGCCCTGCTGATCGGCTATGCCTCCAGGAACTGGGATGAAATTGAACTTGAGCCTATCGACGATATGATCCGGTTTGCCATTCTCTATGCCACCATGGCCGTAGACCTGTTCTGCATCGGCCTGGCCGTCCGTCTGAATCTTCTGTCCACAAAAGAATAAGCTGGTGAAGGAGGAGTCCGCATGACAGCTGCCGCGTCCCCCGTTTACTTTACCGACTTCCGCACCGTACCGAATGTCAGCCAGGGGGTCAAGCTCCAGAAGCTCTGCCGCAGGGCCGGAATCGATCAGATCGATTT
>JAGAAC010000017.1 GCA_017615475.1 Clostridia bacterium | reverse complement strand
CGTCAGTCCAGTGAACTGTCCTGCGTAGCAGGAAGCGACCTGAGTTTGTTAGCGCGAAAGGGAGGGCAAGTCCCGCTCCAAGGGACTTGAACGACCATTGAGCGAACGGGACAGGGGTTCGACGACCGCCAGTGGCGGATAAAGCGAGGCGGAAGCCTGGTGAGCAAAGGAGTCTGCCGAACGGCAGAGAAAGCGGACGACTATTGCGAACCTGACCGAGCGAACGCAGTGAAGCGAGACGGGGTTCGACAATTCCCAATGGACTTGTGCGACCATTGAGCGAACGGAATCGACTCCCTTATGCTCCACACAAAAACCGGAGTCATCTTCATGGTAACTCCGGTTTTTAAATGATAACATATTTCTTTAGAATTCCGGATAAACAGCTGTTCCGGCATTCACCTCGGAAGGTCGGATTTTAGTCAGCACATACCCGATAGCGTACTGTTCCTTCGGCCATGTTTCCTTGCTGAAAGGCCCGTATTCTTCCGTCCAAACCACCATTTTATCCGGCAGGCATCCAAAGTACACCTCGTTCTTTTCCATGGCTTTTTCCAGCCGTTCCCAGTAACCTTGCGGTGCGGAAGCATTACCCCAGATCCATGGGTTTTCAAAGATCTCTTCTTCCGGCTTTTCCTCTGTCGCCTCCGTCTCCTTTTCCTCGCAGCGGAGTACATTGCCGTTTTCGTCCAGTTCCACTTCGTAACTCTTCATGCCCTTCCAGCGGCCGGTATAGCGCACGGTCAGCCCGTCGACCTCCAGATCCCAGTTCCAGCCGTCTTCCATATAATCATAATCCAGCATGTAAGAGTCATCCGGGACATACTGATCAATCACTGCTGCCTTTGCCGCATAGGGTGCGCCTTTCATTTCCAGTTCCATCTTCCGCCATGTTTCCGGAAGGGAATAGAGCACATAGTTCGGCGTGAAGCTATGATTATATTTCATGGCAAACACACCTTTACCGGTTTCCGCATCAATCCCGACAACCGTGGTAGGTCCCACCGCAAGAACCTGCATGATCCATACCGGATGGGGCTGCGCGTCCACCAGAACACAGGTATTCACTTTCGCTGTCCGCATACCGCTCATCTGGATGCCCAGCTTCTGTGCCTCCTCATGCCGGATACCCACGGATTCTTCCTCCGGATACTGGGTAGCCTTGATAAGCCTGCTCTCTATTGTAACCGGTTCCAGTTTACGCATATCCGCATCCAGCTGTACCCATTTGGCCTGGTCCCATTCGCTGAAGTACCCATACGCCTGCTGATACCGTGCAAACAGGTTTTGACCGTTCGTGGCTTCACGATCAATGGATATGCAATCAACAGTTCCGTCCGGATTGAACCAGACCGTGAACCCGCCGTGCTGCGGATTCCGGGTTTTGAATTCAATATATGGCTCATTGTTTAAACGCGTGGCGATTGAAAACTCCTTCTCATCCAGCGGATCTCCCATTTGGACAAACTGTTCCCGGAACGCATCCACCGCCAGCGTGATCATATCTTTCGTTTTCAGCACGCCTTCCCGGACTGTGTCGTAGGCACCCTCTGCAACATAGAACATAACGGGGCTGTCCTCAAACCTTTCAAACTTCCGCAGGCTCTGCACGCCGCCGGATAAGCTGTCTATACTGACAATATACTGCCCGGCCTCCTCATCGCTGGTATCATCCGGCGGGTCATGGATCACAAAGGTTACAAGCCAGGTACGATCTCCCTCGTATTCTGTCAGCACAGCGCTGTCAAAGGCAGCCCGTTCCATCTTCAGCGCTTCTTTCGCAATCCGAGCGGCCTCCTCCCGGGAGATTTCCCCCGTTTCCGGTTCAGGATATCCGGTCAGCCTGTATCCGGCATAAGCCGCGTCCCAACTGCTTTCTTCCTTCAGTTCCGCGTTCAGCATTTTTTCATGGAATTGCTGCCATACAGCCTGACTCCAGCTGTTCTGATATCCATACAGATACTCAAAGGCACTGATCAGTTCATCTCCGGTATAAGATGTCCAGTCCGGAATCTGCGCATATTGTCCGTTTGTCTCATGGGGGCTTCGGTCATTGAAAGAAATAGTGTAATAACCATGGTCTATATCCTTTGGCCATAGTGTAAACACCCAATGATCCTCCGATTCGCCTTCACTGCCCTTCCGGAAGCTGTACGACACCCGCCAGAGGCTTTGGTCTTCCAGGGGCAGGTCTTTTCCGTATTCCTCCCGGATCTTCGCCAATGCTATGGTTTCGGCTTCCTCATAGGTCATATTGGTCTCTCCAGGCTCATGGGACTGAACTTCTTCAATATGTCCCATTCGGTATTGCATTTCATCATACCAGTCCTGCTGTTCCGCTGTCCAGGCTTCATAATCCCCACCGAAGGCCTGTTCGCAGATCCGCATAATTAACGCGTCCTCATAGTAACCCAGCCCGTTACGCAGGTACTGCATAATATCGCTGTTTTCATCAAAAGTGATCCCGTTTTCATTCAGGGTCCTTACAATTATACGCAGTTGCTCCGGACTGTAGACATAATTGGTTCCCTGGGTTTCCCCGTCGTTTTCTACTGCCATTGGAACAGTCACCTGCTCCACAATTTCCCGGTGTGTCAGCATCGTTACGGCCACAGCCGCAGCAGCGAGCAGCACCAGAACCAAAGCCAGCACCAGGCCGGCAGACAGTTTTTTCTTCATATGGACTTCCCCTTCCGCCGCACGGGCGGAGACCCGCTGAAACAACCAGGGATCACCGTTCAGTCCGGAAAAAGAAGAATCGATTGCCTTATGCATTTTTTCCCTGTCCAGTTCTTCACGCATCCTGATCCCTCCCTTCCAGCAGCATCCGCAGTTTTGCCCGGCTCTTCTGCAGCCGGTACGACACTGTCGACTGGGTGATTCCCAGCGTCCTCGCGATCTCCTCCGTACTCATATCCTGATAGTAATAAAGCAGAATTGTTTCACGCATTTTCCGAGGTAGTTTCATTACAGCCAGCGACAGATCCATATCTTCTGTTTCCGGCTGCACCGTCCCCACCTGCAGCATATCCGGGGTTATGCTGCGGTCTGTGTGCCTGAACCAGCTTCCCCGCTGATAATCCCTGCACACATTCACTGCAATCCGGATGAGCCAGGTTTTCTCGCTGCACTCACCCCGGAATTCGCTGTATCCCCTGTAGGCCTTCAGAAAAGTTTCCTGTACTGCGTCCTCAGCCAGTGCCCGGTCCTGCAGCTGAATATAGCAAAGACGAAGCAGAGGCGTCTGGTACAGCCGGATCAGTTTCTCAATTACCTGATCCCGCTTGCTGCCAGGATCCATGACAGCTTCCATAGGACGCACCTCCTTTAATGGGTCTACTTATTAGACGGAACAGAAACGATGAATATCGAAAAAGAAAAAATAAAAAAAGCAGTTTTAGAAGCAGTATACCATATAAATCATTCACGGATCATTCATTCTCCCCTCCAGCCTCATATAGCTCTCTTTCGTCTCTGTCTTTTCTTTCTTCCTTTCTGAAATCACCTGTGATAAACTGTTGTTCAGCCTTCCCCGAAGGAAACCGTCATTGATTCATAATTCCTGTTAACAGATGAAAAGACAGGATTTCACAGGAGTAAAAAACCCGATGTACCTTTATCACTTTTTCGACAAACGGACCGGCCCGTTCCGGAGCCTGACAAATATTTCGCCGGAAGAAGCAAAAGACGTGATCGAAAAGATCAAAAAAGAACGCCCGGACTCCCAGTGCGCGCAGCGGCATAATCACTATGTCGAATACCGGCATAACTGTGAAGCCATTCTGAGACGGGAATTCACCGCCAAAGGCGGAGTGATGGAAAAAACGTCCCCGCATTACATGGTTGTGGAATTCAGTCCTTGGCTCTCAACATGGTTCGAGCAGTCCGAGTATATCCGGATTCCGATTGAGGAATTCGATCTTCGGACCGTATCCTTTACCTACGGGGATTCAATGCCGACCTTCAGCGATAAATGCGCGGACGGGAAAGAATACAGAAAAAAGCTTTATACCTATGAAGAGATCCTGAAGATCATCGATAAGTACGGCCTGCCGCAGGACTGGAACGATGACGGGAAACACGGACCGGAGCGCTATATCGAAGCGCATATCTGGAGCGATACACCAATCACCCGATATATAACCGCTTACAACAAAGCAAACAGATGAAATCATCCATCCGGTTACTGAAAAACAGCTTCTTCCGAAGCTGTTTTTCAGTATGATACATATTCTTCTGTTTACATCATTTATCATTTAATCTGCCCGTTCTCTACCCAGAATATCCTCTATCGCGCTTTCCGGGTTCTGCAGGAACCGGACCGTTGTCCTGTAATGATCCGTATCCTGAAAACGCACGCTGGCAATCCCGTCCTCACGGATCTGATAAACCTCCGCATCCGGAAAAGCCAGCAGCATCGGGGAATGCGTCGCGATAATAAACTGGGAATCGTTCCGGACAAGCTCATCCATGTTCTGCATCAGCCGGATAATTCCCCCGGGAGACAGGGCCGCTTCCGGCTCATCCAGGATATACAGCCCCCGGCCGCCGAACCGGTTCTCCACCAGCGCCAGGAAGCTTTCCCCATGGGACTGCCTGTGCAGCGATTTCCCGCCGTAACTGTTTATCACGCGGTTTCCTCCGCCGCCCTCCCTGTCCATCTGGTCGATATTGGAAGCGACATTATAGAAACTCTCCGCCCGGAGGAAGAAGCCGTCCCGGGGATAGACAGTGCCCCGTGCCACACGGAGGTAATTGCACAGCTCTGAATGGGAGTTTTCCGTAGAGAAGCAGAAATTCTTCGTTCCGCCTTCCGGATTGAAGCCCTGTGAAATCGCCAGTGCTTCAATCAGCGTGGATTTCCCGGACCCGTTCTCTCCGACAAAAAAGGTCACCTGTTTATGGAACTCAATCCCCCTGTCCGCAAGGTGCCGCACCACTGGCAGCTTTGCCAGATAGTTTTCCCGGGGTATTGGCTCCGGCAGGCACATACTCCGGATATACAGATCCCTCATCCATCCTCTTCCCTTCTGTACACATAGCTTATGTCATAAACCGGCATGGCTGACGCTCCTATCATAACACGAATATCAGGCATGATGAAAAAATCCCAAAAACAGCCTTTCTCAATACACTGTATTCATATCAGGCCATGAGTTGATACTCTTCAGGAGCATATGATACAATCAACAATGATACTGAATTGCCGGAAAGGTATTCAATATGACCACCATAGCAGCAAATAATCTGATCTTACGCAACCGGCAGGACGCCGACGCCCCTGCGTTATACCAGACATGCCAGGATGAAGCGCTCCGCAAAAGCGGTGTGACTGATCATTTCCGTCAGTGTCTCAACAATCACTTCAGACTATTTCAACACATCATTCAGCTTCAGTTTTATTACATTCTTGTCCGGTCCTGTCCCTTACCTGCTATACGGCGGCATCTGCTTCTTCCTGGCGGAAGTATGCAAAAAAGCCCGGAAGGTGATCAAACTGTATGAGAAAAAGAACAAAGAACCAGCCAAAGAATAACAGCCATAAGAATATTATGATAAAGGATGCAAAAACGATGAAGAAACTGATTATCCTGCTGGCAGT
>JAGAAC010000096.1 GCA_017615475.1 Clostridia bacterium | reverse complement strand
GCCGATCAAAGATTACTTGTTCTCAGCGATCTTTTCGTTGATTGCATCGATGACCTGCTCCGCGGGAATGCCGTGAACCGCGCAGGCGTCCTGCAGGGATTCATTGCGGGAAGCGGGGCAGCCCAGGCAGTGCATGCCGATAGACAGCAGGATTTCGATCGCTTCGGGATACTTGGTAACAACTTCACCAACCAGTGTTTCACCGGTAACATACTGTTCAGCCATGATAAAAGCCCTCCTACATACTGAATTACTGGCACATCATACACTATCCCCGGAGAAAAAACAAGTCATATCCCTTATAAATCAATTGCTCATAAGTATTGGCCGATCAGTGCCTGTTCAGGATTTCACTTATCTGTGCTTTGGTTTTTTCATATTCCGCATTGAGACGGCGCATTTCAGCGGGATCTTCCCGCGAGATATAGAATTCAGACAAGCCGCATTTTGGCGGGAACATGCCGAAATACTGCGATTTTACAACAGCGAAAAAATCACCGATGTCATCCGGCTGTGACAAGGCAATCTCTACATTTCTGAGCATGGTTATCATTGTGGATTGAGCAGGTCTGGTGTCCTGGCGGGGCTCATGTCTGATTGTGTGAAACATGTTTCGCAAAAGTTTGTCCAAAGCATGAATATCATTTATATCGTTATTTTCCATGTTGCCCTGTCCTTTCTTCAATCTGCGGATATCCTGACTGTTTTAAGCTTATCAGGCATTCCGGAACCCGTCAACAAAAGAGTGAAGGCGCTTTTTACGCTTCCGGGCTTGTGCCGGAAAGAGATAGAAGCTATACTGTCCCTGATACAGTGAGATCGTTTACACAGTCCATCAATATGACGGAGGAATATATACATGGGCAACTACCGGAACTTTAAGCTGGTCTATTATTTTATCGCGCAGGCAACGGCACGGGCGGAAAAGGAAAAGCTGGAAAAGGATATTGGCTTTTTTGAAAAGTACCTGCGGCCGGACAAGGTTTACCTGGAACCCTACCGCGCCGGGATCCTGGCGGATGAGGAGCATGTGAACCTGTGCCGGAAGGTTTTTGAGAAGCACGGGGTGGAGGTGGCCGGCGGCCTGACCACCACGATCCGAACCCCGGAAGGGGATGAACCGAAGCAGCGCCTGTTTGACACCTTCTGCTACAACGATGAAAAGATGCTGGCGGAACTCCGGAAGGTCTGCAGCTTTATCGGCGGGCATTTTGACGAGTTCATTATTGACGACTTCTTCTTTACCAACTGTACCTGCGAGGCCTGCCGCCGGGGACGGGATGAATATAACCAGGAGCGCGGGATTACGGACGGCAGCTGGAAGGAATACCGCCTTCACCTGATGGAAAAGGTGAGCCGGGAGGATGTGATCGCCCCGGCGAAGGCAGCCAATCCGAAATGCCGGATCACCATCAAGTATCCCAACTGGGCGGAGAGCTACCAGGAAACCGGATACAATCCTGCGGCGCAGCGGAAGCTGTTCGACCGGATCTACACCGGAACGGAAGCCCGGGATACCGTAACAACAGACCAACACCTGCCCCGCTACCTGAGCTATTCCCTGATGACCTATTTTGAGAACATGTGGCCGGAACACAACGGGGGCGGCTGGTTCGATCCCTTTGACCTGCATATCACGGAGCAGTACCTGGAGCAGGCATACCTGACCGCCTTCTCCAAACCGAAGGAGATCATGCTGTTCTGCTTCCAGATGCTGACGGACAATCCGTTCATTCCGCCGCTGGGATGGCACCTGGACAAGCTGGATGAGGTGCTGGATTACTGCGGCAATCCGGTGGGTATCCAGTGCTACCTGCCTGACAACTGCCAGGGCGAGGACAACATCCAGGATTTCCTGGGTATGTGCGGCCTGCCGGTGATGCTGACACCCTACTGGCCGGAAAAGGCGGATATGATCCTGGTGACCCGGTCCTCCGCCTGCGATCCGGATGTGGTGGAGAAACTGGAAAAGTATGTGGCGGAGGGCGGAAAGGCACTGGTTACCAGCGGATTCCTGGAGGATACCATGGACCGGGGCATCCAGCGCATCACCTCCATCCGGTTTACCGGACGGCGGATCCGGGGCAGGAACTACCGGGTGGAAACCGGTATCGGCTGGCCGTCCGTGGAATATCCCCGGGGAACGGAAACCATCGGCGTACCGGTGTGCGAGTTCCGGAACAACGCCACCTGGGCGCTGGTGAAGGTGGCGGAATCGGAGGAAAGCTTCGGCCTGCTGCTGCGGGACACCTACGGCAAGGGACAGATGCTGACCCTGGCTGTGCCAGACAACTTCCCGGACCTGTACAAACTGCCGGGCAAAGCCCTGACCCGGATCCGCCGGGAGTTCCCCGCGGGCGGAGTCTATCTGGAAAGCAAGGCGGGCATCAGCCTCTTCCCCTATGACAACGACACCTTTATTATCTATCCTTACGTAGCGGCGGGAGCGCAGCCGGCCACCATCCTGATCCATGTGACCGGCGAGGCGGAGGCGCTGGAGCTGCCGCTGCGGAAGCATCCGGTGACCGGAGAAGCCATCCGGATGCAGCCACTGTACCGGCGGAATGGAGAAACGGTATTTGAAGGACGGGCTATGCCCGGGAAATATGAACTGTGCAGGATTATAAAGCGGAAATGAAAAATGAAGAATGAAAAATGAAGAATGGCGGAAAAAACCCGCTTCTGATAAAAATCAGAAGCGGGTTTCCTGATTATATGATTCTTTCGGATGTCCGGAGTTATTCAAACCATTTTTCCGGCAGGAAGATCCGCTGGTTTTCCAGCATGTCGTTAAAGAGCTTTTCCCCGTCCTTCGGGGTAACTGCGGCCAGCTGCGGGTCATTGAGGAAGGTGGTCAGGCCCAGCTTCCGGTCACAGCGGAGGGCAGCGGTCAGGGTGTTTTCCTGATTCAGCACATGCCGGGTGATGAGCGGCAGGATGGAAGCGGGAACCGGCCCCGCGTATACGGGATCAATACGGTTCAGCCCGAAGAGGGCGTTGGTTTCCACCACAGCGCCCAGGGGCAGATTGGGAATCTGGCCCCGGTTGGGAATGTTGACATTGGATACCATATCGCCGAGACCGAGCAGGGCTTTCAGCAGCAGGTGCCCTTCCTCCCCGGAACCGTTCAGGGTGATTTCCTTCTTTCCGCTGACCAGGTCATCCGACATCTGCAGTTTTTCCTTCAGGTCCTGCTTCCGCCAGGAAACGGGGGTCAGGCTGAATTTCCATTCCCGGACTGTTTCGGGATCCCGTGTATACCAGGGCGCCACGAACTCTGCCAGGTGCCGGTCCCCGGCAGCGGCAATGACCCCGTAACGCCGGAACAGGTCAAACTTGACCCGCTGGGCACAGCTGAAGTGGGAATTCATCCAGTTGTCATCCCCGCCTTCGCTGTAGCCGCTTTCCGCGTACTTTTCCGCAAACCGGGCATAGAGGGGATAGAGGTCCGTCCCCTTCCAGGAGGCGCTGGTCAGCCAGGTGAAGTGGTTAATGCCGGTGACTGTTGTATACAGGTCCTGCCGTTTTACCCCGTCGATTCCTTCCCCGGTTTTCAGCATGGAGCAGAGCAGCTTCTGGGTGCCGAAGACCTCATGGCAGCAGCCGAAGGCCCGGATCGACGGAAAAACCTCATAGAGGGTGCGCACACAAAGGGACATGGGATTGGTATAGTTGATCACCCAGGCTTCCGGCGCGTAATCCCGGATGGCCTCGCCGATGGTGACAAACATGGGGATGGTGCGCATGGAACGCATGAATCCGCCGGCGCCGACCGTATCACCCACCGGCTGCCAGACCCCCAGCCGCTCCGGCAGATGGACGTCTGATTCCATTTCATCAAAGGTGCCGGGCAGGATGGAGATGACCACAAAGTCCGCTCCGGTCAGGGCTTTCTGCAGGGAATCACAGACTTTATAAGCCCAGCGGGAAACCGCATCCGGATAGGCGCTGATCTTTTCGCCGATGATTCTGTTCCGGTCTGCGGCTTCCCGGTCAATATCATACAGGCGTACGGTACCGCAGATTTCGCCGTCCAGGGCAAG
>JAGAAC010000095.1 GCA_017615475.1 Clostridia bacterium | reverse complement strand
GTTGGGGTTGATTTCGAAATTGAAGTACCGGTCTTCACTTTCCGGCATGAAGAAGAACTCCAGGCAGCTGTCCCGGCAGACCGGGGAAAGGGGAGCGGTATATTCCGCACGGATGTTCTTCTCCACGGCACGCAGGTGTACATACAGGTACTGCGGATCATGGCAGAACTGCCCGAAGGCGCGGATGCCGCAGTCCGGCTTCCAGAGGATCCGGTCAGCTTCCAGTTCCGGAACGGCAGCCCAGTCCGGTTCTCCGGCCACAGCCCGGATTGTGTAGGTTCTTCTCATTCCATCCATATTTCCAACCTCTTTTTCCGACTGCTTTTTACAGCTTTTTGCCGGTTTCTCCCCACAGGTTCAGGCAGTTGTCACCGAAGGTGATATTGCTGTAGAACAGCTTGATGCCGAAAGCGTTTTCCCCGACCGGATACAGCCTCTCCTCGCGGGAATCCCCCTTGTAGGACAGTTCCGCGTACAGATTGCCGTCCTTCATATAGACTTCATGAATGCGGTAATCCTCACAGGCAAAGTCATACTTTCCGCAGAAGGCGTCCCAGCCGCTCCTGTCGGGATCCGGGATCGCCAGCTCCTCAATCGTCCGGATGGGTTTCGGCTCGCGGTCCTTTGAGATGGCCCGCATTCCTTCAAAGAAAGCGTCATATGCCTTGCCGTCCGCCTCTTCCCGGCAGCCCAGGATGACCAGCATCCGGTCGGCATCGACAAAGTGCTCAAACCAGGTGGAAAGCCCGGGCATCCCGCCTGAATGGGAGACGATGAGGCCGAAATCGGGATCATTGACGGCTCCCCAGCCGAAGCCGTAACCGGCCATGTCTTCATCTGCGGCCGCAGCCTCGCCGTTGTTGAGCCGTCCCGGGGTGTACATGACCTGCTGCTCTTCGCGGGTGAGCACGGTTTCCTCCCGGAGTGCCCGGTCCCAGGCGAGCATATCGAATATGGTGGTATACAGGTAGTCGCAGCCGTTCAGGCCGTCCGAGCCGACCACATAACCGGATTCATACTTTGAGACGTCCGAAGGAACATAGTGGCCGCCTTCAAGCACCATGTTGCGGGCAAAACGGTCGGAGGGCCGGCCGTCCCTGCGGGTATGGCAGATGGCGGAATCCTTCATGCCGGCAGGTTCGAAAATGTTCTGCTTCAGGAAATCCTCGAACCGGACGCCGGAGACCTTCTCCACCGCCTCGGCGAGCAGCGTGTACCCGACGTCGGTATACCTGAACTTTTCACCGGGCGGGCAGGCAGCCGGCTCGCCGCTTTCGCGGATGAAGCGGAGGATCTCACGGTTGGCGGGGATCCGGTGTTCCTTTTCCAGGACCGGGACGACCCAGGCAGCCGTTTCAAAATCGTCGGGCATTCCGCTCGTATGGGTCAGGAGATGACGGATCGTAACGCCCGGGTACGGATAATCGGGGAAGTATCCGGCATACTCGTCGTCCAGGCCCAGTTTTCCCTCCCGAACCAGCAGCATGACCGCTGTCGCCGTAAACATCTTGGTGACGGAGGCCATCTCAAAGATGGTGTCCTCCTGCATCGGCAGTTTATCCTCCGCGTCGCGGAAGCCGCAGGCGCCTTTGGAGATGATGCTGCCGTTTTCCGCGTACAGCCAGGTTCCGTTGAAAACCCCTTTTTCGTACGCTTCCCGGGCAAACTTTTCCATGAGCGCTTTCTTATCCATAAATTTTCTCCTTATGCGTGCAGTTGATGAGGCGGGATGTTTGTCCAATCCATTCTGCTGGAAGTATAGCAGAGGGAAAAGTGAACTGCAACCGAAAACGGGTCAGACAGGACGGCCCCAACGACAGATGTTTTCCTGAAAACGGTCCCTGCAGAGATTGCCGCTTTTGTCCCCTTCAAATCTGAAAATAAGGCTTTTCTGACGAAAAGTGCACATATAGACTGCAAGAAATGTCCCTCGATTTTTGGATATAATCCCCATGGTATTATTGCAGTATGTTTTTTTTCGAAAGTTGTTCAATTTCATTGGTACTTATTCAAAACCGATAGATTTCCCATTGGATGTATGCTACAATCCCACTTGTCTGAAACGGGTTTCTATGCGGAGAATCCGCATGAAAAATAAATATTTTTTAAGGAGACGGTAACATGAAGAAGACCCTCGCAATCCTGTTGGCTGCCATTCTGGTTCTGTCCTGTTTCAGCTTCGCAGCGGCTGAAGCCAAGACCTACAAAGTCGGCGTATCCATCTATCAGTACACGGACAACTTCATGACCCTGTACCGGAACGAGATCGAAGCTTACTTCAAGTCCCTCGAGACCGACGAAGTGAAGTATGACATCATCATGGCCGACGGCAAGAACGACATGGCCGAGCAGACCAACCAGGTCCGCAACTTCATCACCCAGAACGTGGATGTCATCATCCTGAACCTGGTGCAGACCTCTTCCGCGGATGCCGTGATCGATGAAATCGTGGCTGCCGGAATCCCGCTGGTGCTGATCAACCGTGAGCCCCTGGCCTATGACGCCGACGGCAACACCCTGGATGAACAGTACGAAGGCATCCTGGACAACGCCGCTGTCTGCTACGTCGGTGCTGACGCCCGTCAGTCCGGTACCTTCCAGGGCGAAATGGTCGCTGAACTGGAAAACCACGGCGATATCAACGGCGACGGAAAGATCTCCTACATCATGATCGAAG
>JAGAAC010000094.1 GCA_017615475.1 Clostridia bacterium | reverse complement strand
GTAAAAACCTGCCATGGACGCGATATAGGATTTGGTCTCCGCCACTTTCCGTCCGTTCACCCGGATGACGGCCGATACGTTCACATCCGCTGTTTCCACATCCGTACCGATTGCGCGGATCTGCTCATCCCCGTCCACGGTATATTCCTGGACAAGGGTAATTTTGTCATAGGCGCTGTAGGAACGCTGAGGATCAACTGCCCTCGCATAGCTGTAACAGTAGTCATCTATCCTGCTGTCACCGCTTACCGCATCATAGGCGTGCATGGTACGGGACTTGTCTGTCAGAGCTTTGTCATAATAGGAAACCCAGAAATAGCCTCCGTCTCCGTCGCTTTCGCCCCAGCTGTTACGCACCAGCCACGCCCCCGGGCCCGGCGGCTGCAGTCTGGAGTCGAAATTGGATACGGCCAGGTCATCCTTCCAGCCTACCAGCAGGACAGAATGATTGCTGGCGGTCACTTCGCCGTAAAGGTAAAGTCCGTCTTTGCGGTAGACTTTTCCTTTATTGTCACTGGCCGGCATAGCCACTGATGCACCGACTGCACCGTGTACCTTGATCATCTGCTTAATCTGATCCCGGTCCGTCGGATCAATCTTGTAGGCACCGGTCATCTGGGCAGCAATATCCGTCACGTTCTGCGGCGTCGCGGACAGGATACTGCCATAGGGGTTATCCGCCTCGGTTGTTGTACCGATGAGAACTGTCAGGTAATAAATGGCAAGATCCCTGTAGCCGCCGTATTGTAAATAGCTTCTCCAGTTTACTGTCTCTTTGTTCAGGCTTATATCATCGTCTGATATTGCCTTTGGATAGGGATAATTATGCGCAATATAATAAGCCAGGAAAAACTCGGAAAGGTCAATATCCTTGCTCTCCCCGCCGCTCTTGATCAGGTCGGCTTCCAGGCCGCCGATGCTGGAAAAGATCCAGCAGGTTCCGTATGGATTCTGGTTACGGGGTGCCGGAAGAATATCCTTGTTGCTGTAGTCGGGGGAAACCAGCGCGCCAGCTTCCGTAATGGTATAACTGTTTCCGGATTCCTGCATTTCCGCTTTTTCCGCGGCCTGTTGGGCTTCCTCTTCGGTTACCACTTCCAGCACAAGGCTGTCCTCAATGCTGCCGAAGTTCACGTCTGTTTCGGATTCCTCTACGACTTCCGTCACAGGGGTGTCTTCGGTCACAGCGGAAAGAACAGCGGGAGCAGCATTGACATCTTCGGGTTCCCCGTCGGAAAGCGGTTCTGTATCCGATTTCTCTGTTTCGTCTTCGACTTCGGTCAAAATGACAGCGGGAGCATCAGGTTCCTCTTCCGTTTCGCCGTCAGAAAGAGGTTCTGTAACAGATTCCTCCGCTTCATCTTCGGCTTCCGTCGGAATGACATTGGGAGAGGCAGGTTCTTCGTCAGATTCTCCGTCGGAAAGAGGCTCCGAAGGAGATTCCTCATCTCCGTCTTCGGCTCCCGTCGGAATAGCATCGGGAGAAGCGGGTTCTCCTTCCGTTTCGCCGTCAGAGAGAGGCTCAGTAACGGGTTCCTCTTCCGTTTCCCCGTCTTCCTCCGGAACGGCCGGGGCAGACAGGAGAACATCCTCTTTGCGGGTCAGATCTTCCAGGTCAGTAGGCGTCGCAACAGAAAGCAGGATCAGATCCGTACCGGTGACCCATGCTTTTTCGTTTCTCTGCTTTACGGTATAGCTGATCCGGGCCGCCCGGTCCCGGATTTCGCATACTTCAACCACGGCATCCTTCTGCAGGGTGCCAAGTTCTTCCGTCAGTTCTGAATTGGTATAGAAAACAGTGCCTGCCCTCAGTTTTGCGCCGTAAGGCGTTTCAATGGTTTTCCAGGCCGCCTCGGCGGCAGCAGGAAACACAGACAGCAGCAGGCACAGTGTCAGCAGCAGGGACATCATTCTCCGGGCCATTCCGGTCCGGAGATTCTGGAAGGCTTCTCCTTCGGGGTACTGGGTCATGTTCAAGGGGTTCTCCTGTCTCTTTTATTCTTCGGGGATCAGCCGGATGATCTCCTTAAAGGGCATCAGCATCTCATCGCATTCTTCCGCCCTATGGTTCCGCAGGATGATGTCCGCCGCCTTCTGCATTGCGGGAACTTCCGCCCGCATCAGCTGGTTGGCATAGATGATGATGTTGGCTCCCCGTTCCTTCCATTCTTCCTCCGTCACGGAATTGAAACTGGTAGGAACCAGTACAATGGGTGTCGCGGCGTCCTTTGCCCGGAATTTTTCGATGAATTCCTGAATCTCGGACGGATCCTTCTTCCGGCTGTGGATCATGATGGCATCCGCTCCCGCCTCCACGAAAGCGAAGGCGCGGGTCAGGGCATCTTCCATGCCCTGTTCCAGGATCAGGGATTCAATCCGGGCACAGATCATAAACTCCCGCGTCCGCTGGGCTTTCTTACCCGCGCGGATCTTCGCGCAGAAATTCTCAATGCTGTCCTGGGTCTGGACAACTTCCGTTCCGAAAAGGGAGTTCTTTTTCAGCCCGGTCTTGTCCTCAATAATGACCATGGAAACACCCATACGTTCTAAAGAACGTACCGTATAGACAAAATGTTCCGTTAATCCGCCGGTATCTCCGTCAAAAATAATCGGCTTGGTGGTCACTTCCATAATATCGTCTATGGTACGGAACCGGGAGGTCATATCCACCAGTTCAATATCCGGCTTGCCTTTCGCGGTGGAATCGCAAAGGGAGGAAAGCCACATTGCGTCAAACTGGCGGGCTCCGCCGTTCTCATGCACCACGGTGTTTTCCACAATCAGGCCGGTCAGGCCGTCATGGGCTTCCATGACCGTCACCAGGCCCTTCACGTCCAGCAGGCGGCGGAGCCGTCCCCGGCGCATATCCGGCATAGCCAGTTCCGCCCGCTCCCGGCGCTGCAGTTCCCGGTATTTCTCATCATGGCTGTAGGGATACTCCACCAGTTTCCCGCCATAGGACGCCAGAATGGAAACCACTTCATCCCGGACAGGCTGCTGGAACCCGGTGCACCAGTCATCCCCGTGGACAACGATGTCCGGATGATACTTCTCCAGGTTCTCCCGGTAACTGAGCGTGCGCTGTTCCACCACCCGGGAAACGCCGGCGATGTTCTCAAAAAGGCGCATCCGCTCCGCTTCCGGAACCAGCGGGAACCGCTTATAGGAGGCAACCGCCTCATCCGACAGGACGCCGATCACCAGTTTTCCCAGGTGCTGTGCCCGGCGGATAATCTTGATATGCCCGCCGTGGATAATATCCGAAGCAAAGCACATATAAACCGTACGGTCCTCAACTGCTTTCAGCTTTGCGGAAACCGCGGCCAGGTCCTCCGGGTTGTCAATCTCCGCGCACAGCAGGTCCCCCACGTCCAGCGCGGCAATGTTCGCGGCGCCGTTCAGCTCGTTCAGGGCATTTTCCGCATAGACCTTCCGGTTG
>JAGAAC010000093.1 GCA_017615475.1 Clostridia bacterium | reverse complement strand
GCGTCTTCCTTGTTCAGCCTGGGCAGCGTTTCCAGGGCTTCCGGGCTGTCCGGCGTATTCTGCCATTCGGCGATTTCCCCGATCAGCCTGTCGTTTTCCTCTTTTTCTTCAGTTGTCCACCCGGATACCATAGCGTCCAGCTGCTCTTTTTCCTTCCTGCGCTTTTCTTCGCCGAGGGTGCCGGAGGGCAGCGTATGCAGCGTTACCATGTTATCCCGGTTCAGCAGCATGTCCGCCGCCAGTTCATCGAACCGGCCGTTATCCAGCCATGTCTTCAGTTCCTTTACCATTCCGGACGTTTCCAGAGCGTCTGTGGGATTACCGCCGAATATCCAGTTGCCGACGCAGCGGATGCACCGGCCGATTCCCTGGGGTTCATCCTCTTCCCGCATCGCGTATATCGCCCGGTTCAGTGAAGCTTCAACAGCGCTCCGGTCCAGGCCTTCCCGCCTGATCCTTTCGCCGGTATCCTTCAGCAGGTTCAGCAGCTCGTTTTCTTTGCCGTCTGTTACATTTTCAGCATGAATGGTTATCCAGCTTTGCAGCGTTGTGTCGTCCACGGACACAGAAAGGTCTTCCGCCAGCCCGCGTTCCAGTGCGGCCCGTTTCAGCAGTGCCTCGTTGCTGCCCGTCAGCACATCGCACAGGATGCCCCGTGCCGTGTTTTCGGCACGGTCCTTCCAGGTGCCCGTAATCCGTCCGAGGGTCAGATGACTGTGGTTTTCTTCCTCTTCTTCCTGTCCCAGTTCGTACAGGATGGTCTGTTCGGATCCCACCGGTTTCTGATAGCTGTATTCCGGTATATCCTCCCGGCGTTCATACTGGTCCAGGTAGGATGCAATCAGCGTCAGCATCTCCTCCATGGGAACCGCACCGTCAAGGTAGATCCGGGCGTTGGAGGGATGGTAGTGACGCCGGTACTGTTCACAGAAGCGTTCGTGAGTCAGTGTGGGAATAGCTTCCGGATCTCCGCCGCTGTTGTAGCCGTAGCATGTATCCGGAAACAGCTGCCGCATAATCTGCCGGTCGATCAGGGTTTCCGTGTCGCTCATGGCACCTTTCATTTCGTTAAAGACCACGCCCCGGAAAACGTACTCACCCGCTTCATTCCGGTCCACATGCCAGCCTTCCTGGCAGAAGCGTTTTTTGTCCTGCAGGGCCGTGGGATTAAACACAGCGTCAAGGTATACGTCTGTCAGATTCAGGAGGTCCTTCGGATTCCGGCTGGCAACCGGAAACATGGTCATATCGGAAAACGTCAGTGCGTTCAGGAATGTATTCATACTGCTCTTCAGCAGTTCAAGGAAAGGCTCCCTCACCGGGTATTTCCCGCTTCCCGCCAGCACGCAGTGTTCAAGAATATGGAACACGCCGGTATTATCCTCAGGCAGTGTCCGGAAGGTGATGGAAAACACCATGTTTTCCGCATTGTTGTCTACCCAGAACAGCTGTGCTCCGGTTTTTTCATGCTGCAGGAGCACTGTCCTTCCGTGAAGTTCATCACTTTCCCGGATCTCCTTCACGGTAAAGCCGGAATATACCTGGTTCAGTTCATAATTCATGCGCATCGGACCGCCCCTTTCCGGGGCTCTTTCTGTTGATATTCAATCGTTTTTAATTGTAGCTCTTTCCAATTCCTTGTCAAGATTATGCAGGAATTCCGGGGTTTGCGTGGTATATAGTAAATGTGCTGAAGGATTACCGCATGCCGGATGAGAGGGGGCTTCACTTTTGAACATCCGCGAAAGACAGGAACAGCAGGAAAAAGAACTGCTTGCACCGTGGGCAGCCCGCTCTGCGGAAACCGCCGGCCGGGAGCAGCCTGTCACCCCCTGTGAACTCCGTACGGAATACCAGCGGGACCGGGACCGGATCATCCACTGCAAATCCTTCCGCCGGCTGAAATTCAAAACCCAGGTGTTTCTTTCCCCGGAAGGAGACCACTACCGTACCCGCCTGACCCACACCCTCGAAGTATCCCAGGTCGCCCGTACGCTGGCGCGTTCGCTCCGGCTCAATGAAGACCTTACGGAAGCCATTGCCCTGGGGCACGATCTCGGCCATACGCCTTACGGCCATATCGGAGAGCGTACGCTGAACGACCTTCTGGCCGAAGGCTTCCGTCATAATGAGCAGAGTCTCCGTGTTGTGGAAGTCCTGGAAAACAAGGGAGAAGGCCTGAATCTGACCAAAGAGGTACGCCAGGGTATTCTTTCCCACTCCGGAAAAACAGAACCTGCCACTGTGGAAGCGGAATGCGTCCGCCGTGCTGACCGGATTGCGTACCTCAATCATGACCTGGATGACGCGCTCCGCGCCGGAATTCTCAAGCCTTTTGAACTTCCGGAGGATTGTCTCAACATCCTGGGCCACAGTCACCGGGAACGGATCAACACCATGATCACCGACATCGTTACCTGCAGTGAGGATAAACCTCATCTGCATATGTCCGCCCCGGTGGAAAGTGCGATGGACGGCCTGCGGGAATTCATGTTCGACCGGGTTTACCGGGATGGCTGGCGTGATCCGGAGGAAGCCCGCTGCGATTATGTGCTCCGTCATCTTTTCGAGTATTACTGCGAGCATCCCGGCGAGATGCCGGAAGAGTTTGTTATGATCGGTTACCGGGACGGAACGGAACGCAGTGTATGCGATTTCCTTTCCTGCATGACAGACCGCTATGCCACCCGCAAATTCCAGGAACTGTTCGTACCCTCCGCTTTCCCCGCCTTTTAACACTTCATTATGCATTATGCATTACGCATTATGCATTTCTTAGTTGTTAATTGTTAATTGTGAATTATTAATTGTTAATTATTGAAGAGGTGTTTTATGTCTTCCCGTTTCCCCGCCGCATGGCTTGATGAACTCCGGAGCCGGTCTGACATCGTCCAGATCGTTTCAGGGTATGTGGCGCTGAACAAAAAAGGCCGGAAATACTGGGGCCTCTGTCCGTTCCACGGAGAGAAGACCCCTTCCTTTTCCGTGGACGGGGAGCATCAGCTTTATTACTGCTTTGGCTGCAAGGCCGGCGGAAACGTCTTCCATTTCTATATGGAAATGGAGCACTGCACCTTCAACGAAGCCGTGGAGCAGCTGGCGGAGCGGGCCCATATGACCCTTCCCGAAATGGAGAAGGATGAGGATTATGAACGCCGCCGCACCCAGCGGGAACGCCTTCTTGCCGCCAACCGGGAAGCCGCCAGGTTTTACCATGAAACCCTGTTTACGCCGCAGGGCGCTGCGTCTCTCGCTTATCTCCGCCGCCGCGGCCTCAGTGACGGTATCATCCGGAAATTCGGCCTGGGTGCCTCTCCCGATGACTGGAGTGTACTGAGCGACCGGCTCCTGCAAAAGGGTTTCACCCTGGATGAGCTGGTTCTGGCGGGCCTCACGGTTCGCAAAAAGGCGGATAACGGAAAAGACCGTTACTTTGATATGTTCCGCAGCCGGGCCATATTCCCGATTATAGATGCCCATGGAAACGTCCTGGCTTTCGGCGGGCGCACACTGGAAAAAAGGGAACCCAAATATCTGAATACCGCTGACACGCCGGTTTTCAACAAGCGCAAGGGCGTCTTTGCCGCCAACCTGCTCCGGCAGCAGCGCCACCTGGACCGGGTAATCCTTGTAGAAGGCTATATGGACGTGGTCAGCCTCACCCAGTTCGGTGTGGAAGGCGTCTGCGCCACCCTGGGCACCGCGCTGACGAATGAGCAGGCCCGCCTGCTGAAACGCTATGCTCCGCAGGTTTATCTGGGCTATGACGGCGACTCCGCCGGTCAGCATGCCATCCTGCGCGGCCTGGAAATTCTGGAACAGGAAAATGTTCCCGC
>JAGAAC010000092.1 GCA_017615475.1 Clostridia bacterium | reverse complement strand
TCACTTCGCCTTTGGCATCCACGAGCTCATAGGAACCATCCGGCTTTTCCTTCGCGATCTTCGGGTTTCTGAATCCCGGCAGGTACTTGCTGACGGGATCCCAGAGCTTGAAGAGTCCCTGCTCATAAAGCTGCATGATGCCGGCTACGGTGATCACCTTGGACATGGACGCGATGGGAAAGATGGTATCGGCGGACATTTTGAGTTTGCTTTCAATATCCGCGTACCCGAAGCTTTCTTCAAAAAGGACTTCATCATTGCGCATGATGCGGGCGGAGCAGCCCGCGATCTCGCCGGAGTCCACGAAGCGGCTGAGGGTATTATGAATGAGTTGGGTCATGTATATTCCTCCTTTGTGACTGGGGGCGGTTCTGCCGTCACACCCGGTCCTGTTTCAGTTTCGCGTAGAAGACCAGGTCAAACAGCCCCTGGTTGTTCCTGCCGGCCTGGCGATGGATGCCTTCCTTCTGCATACCGACCTTCTCCATGACTTTTCCGGAGTTCGGATTGCTGACGTCATGGCCGGCCTGGATCCGGTTGACGCCGACACGGTCGAACAGGAAATCCATGACTGACGCCAGGGCTTCCGGCACATAGCCTTTACCCCACCAGGCGCTGCCGATGGCATAGGTAACCTCCACGCATTCCGTCAGTTCATGGACGGTGGGAGCGGCGATGGTCCCGATGACTTCATCCGTTTCCTTCAGGACGATCGCCCAGCAGTAGCGGGCAGGGTTTTCGTACCGCCGGATAAAGTCTTCCAGCAGCGCTTCCGTTTCCGCGGGGCTTTCATGCAGTTTCCAGGTCAGGTAGGTGTTGACCTTCGGATCGGAACAGACGTTCCGGTAAAACGCGGGAGCGTCAGACAACTCAAATCTCCGAAGAATGAGCCGGTCTGTTTCCAGCGGCAATGTTCCGCAATGATTCATGGCAGCCTCCGGCAGCAAATATGCTGTATGATCAGGTTTGGCTTCAGAAGGTTTTACTGGCGTTTATAGTAGGGTTCACCGGTGGCAGCCTGCTGCCCGAGGGAGTCCTCATAGGGGATCATGTCAAGATAATACCCTTTCGGAAGGAACGGGACGGCCGCATCAGAGATTCCGGCGAACACGGTCTTCCGGTCTCCGGTGAAATCAATGACCATCAGGAAACTCTGCTCGTTTTCGGCAGTCATGAGCTTCAGCCAGAAAGCGTTGATATCCGGGTTGCCGCGTGCATACCGCGCGGCGGCTTCCGCCATCTCCGTGGGGAAATTCGCGGGATCACCCAGGGTGACTTTGGTGTCCTTCTGGACCACGTGGCTAACATGCCCGGTGTTCAGGTATTCTTTATGCTCCTTCATGCTGAGTACATTCTTCGGAGAAATCATGAGACTGTCACTGAACAGGTTGACCACGACGCCATCGGCGATGATTCCCTTTTCCCCGCCGATGATCTTTGTGATCTCATCGAAGGAAACCACGAGGGTTTTGATATCCTTTTTCTTTGCATACTGCTTGCCCTTGCGGAGCTCTGTCCAGTCGGTATAGACAGGGAGGTAAGCGGTGCCGCTCTGGGTTGCGGCCATGTGAATAATCGTTCCGCCGTCCTGCTGCAGCAGCACTTTGTCCCGGGGATTCGCGTTGAACCGTTTGCCTTTGAAGGGCTCAATGACAAGAAGCAGCCGGGCTTTCATGGCGATTTCTTCGGCAATTTGTTCAAACAGTTCAGGCTTCTTATTGTTATCCGCCTGCGCAAATTCCGCGAGAAGCGCCATGAGCCGGGGATTCTCCACCGGCTCTTCAACGATTTGCGTGGAAGAGGTTTCGGAGGCTTTAGCCGGCTCTTCAGGGGAGGAAGGACGGGAAGAATGAAACAGGTTCGAGAAGAAACTCATGTCATCAGCCTCCGGAATTCAATTTCAGCAACTGTTGAGAGTATAACACATCATCGCGTGTTCGTGTGTTACAACGCTGTAAAAAAGATAATGTGACAGGACAACTATCCTCATTACAGAATGCGTGTCGTATATAAAAGAATGAGTGTATAATATACTTGACAAAAATTCTTACATATGTTAACATGAGCTCGAAAAGGGGGTGGTTCCGATCGGTCGGAATCTGAAAATAAAAGCAGCCAGGGCTGAGAAAGACATGACACAGAAGGCTCTGGCGGAAGCTGTCGGGATCTCCCGACAGACAATGAACGCTATTGAACAGGGAGAGTTCAATCCCACCATACGGCTCTGCAGGGCCATCTGCCGTGTGCTCGGGAAAAGCCTGGATGAATTATTCGGAGAGGAGAATGAAGATGACTAAGAACGCAAAGAAAAACAACCTGGATGAGATGCAGGAACAGAAAATGCTGAAGCTTGAGGAATGCGGCTTCTGGATCCTGTTCTTTGCCCTGGCCGCGGCCATCCTGGTTCAGCTGCTCATGGGCGGGACGATTCGGCAGATCGCTGGGGAGGCGATTGTGCTGCTGATCGGAAGCGCATTCTATGCCTTCAGCAGCCTCCGGAACGGCCTGTGGACCCGGAATGCCGTACCGACCCGGAAGGGGAATGTGTCCGCGGCCATCATCGCGGCCCTGCTGGTGGGCGTGCTGAATATGGTAAAGCTGCTGAAGAAACCGGATGCCGGCACGAATGATATCCTGATCGCTGCCGCATTTGTGGCCGCTGCCTTTGTAATCTGTTATATCGTGCTGGAGCTGTTCCGGTTTGTATACCAGAACAGGCGGGCAAAGCTGGACGATGTGGACGAAAAAACGGAAGGATGAAGCCTGTAAAGGCAATAATGAAAAAGGGACAGGAAATCCTGTCCCTTTTGATGTGTTCCTGAGTTAATGGAACATATAATGGTCGGTTTCGATGATCTCTTCCTCCGCGGGGGCGGCATTTTCCGCTTTTTCGGCGGCTTCTTCCGCAGCGCTTTCAGCGGCATCCCTGTTCCGGAAATGGAAGTACATCACGATGCCGAAGAGAAGACCGATGACAAAGCTCTTTCCGGAGAAGAAAGCGGTGAAGAAGAATTCGATATTCTCAAAGAACATGGAAAGCGCTGTGCCCAGTGCGACTCCCATTGCCTTCATGATGAAGCGGACTGATGCGATAAAGCTCCACCCGCCCCAGACCAGAAGCACGGAGAGGCAAAGCAGCGCAAAGCGGCGAAGGCTCCTGCTGCCGCGGGAAGTCTTTTTGTTCATAAACATCGCAAATCCCTCCTTCTTTGGTCCGGCAGGGGTGAATCCCTTACCGATGGGAAAAGAATAGCATTTCTGCCCTGAAAATAAAAGAATGAAAGGGGAAAAATAAGGGCAGATATTTTCCCTTTGAGAGCGGGTCCCGGGGCTTCTTCTTGAAGACGGGCCGGGGATGTACTATAATCCTGCTGATGCCGGGTTTCCCGGAGAAAACAGGAGGAATAACCGAATGAACGTTCTGGAGCAGCTGAACGGCGGCGGAGTGTATCTCATCTGCGGTTCGATCGTGGCGTTTATCGCTGTGGTGTGCGTGATTTTTATGGTGCGTGCCTGGCGGGCCGGAAAAGCCCTGGGCATGGATGTGACCCGCATGAAGCGGGCGGTAACAGCCAGCGCGACATTCTCCGTGCTGCCCAGTGTGGGTATCCTGCTGGGGGTGCTGGCGCTGAGCGGAAGCCTGGGTGTTCCGTGGCCGTGGCTGCGGCTGTCGGTGATCGGCGCGCTGCATTATGAAACCCAGGTGGCAGACGCGGCAGCGGAGCAGCTGGGCGTTTCCCTGGGATCCGGGCAGATGACGGCGCAGGCGTTCCCGACCATTGCTTTGCTGATGAGCATCTGCATCATGTGGGG
>JAGAAC010000091.1 GCA_017615475.1 Clostridia bacterium | reverse complement strand
TCGGTATAGCCGGTGGGAGAATCTATATTCAGGAGTGTTTCTGTTTCCTTTGTGATGAATTCTGTGTACCGGGTCAGTTCTTTCATTTCAGTCATCCTCTCTGTGCTGTGGAAATCATCCGGATATGTATTATATCACAATGCGTCCAGGTATGCTCTTGTCATACCAGGTGCAAAATGATAGAATGCACATACGCCTGAGGAAAGGAGTGGATGCTCATGGCCAGATTTGTTCCCAAGGATAAGCTGAGCAAGAAGGCTCAGAAGGAACTCAACCGCCAGCGGCGGGTCACCTGGAATTTCAGTCCGGTAACCAAGACCGTTGACAGCAAAAAGATTTATTCGCGCAAGCGAAAAGCCCGGATCGGTGATGATGGTTTTCCGGGCTTTTTTCCTGGCCTGATGGATCTTTCCAATATTCCGTACTCTCCCGGCGGGATTCACTGATTCACGTTTTGCCCTTTCAGCCGGTCAATCACCTCGCAGAACTCCGGCATAACCTTCCTCAGCCGCACAAACCGGCCCTCACGGTCCAGGAACACATGTTCCGACGTGCCGGTGAAAACCTGTTCCCCGTTCACCCGCATATCATACGTCATCGTCAGCACAACGCCGTTGAAATCCCCGACGTCCGTATGAACCTCCACCTCATCGCCGAAGGTACACGGTTTCACATATTTGATGTTCATTCCCTTTACGGGTGACAGAACGCCTTCCGCTTCCATCCGCGCGTAAGGAAACCCGATCCGGTCCATAAACTCGATCCGGGCTTCTTCCATCCAGTGAATATAATTGGCATGGTGGGCCACGCCCATCATATCCGTTTCATAATACTGAACCTTATGCTTCATATGTACCTCCGTCAGGAATCATTCTTCCGTCTCCGGTTCTGCTGTTCATCATAGCATGGACCGCGGCCGATGACGAGAATATTTATGAAAAAAGCGGCATTCCGCCGCTTTTTTGTCTGCCTGTCTTACCTTGGCAGCAGCAATGCCCGGTATTCACCCGGGGACATTCCCTTCTCCGTATGAAAAACCCGGTTAAAACTGGAAATGCTCTGGAAGCCCGAAAGCATGGCAATCTCCGTCAGTGTCATGTCTTTGTCCGCAAGCAGTTCCGCGGCTTTTTCCAGCCGGATCAGGTTCAGCCACTTGCTGTAATTCAGTCCCGTAACGCTGCGGAAAATCCGGGAGAAATAGTCCTTACTGATTCCCGCCATTTCCGCCATGGCGCCCTGTGAAAGATCGTCCGCCGTCAGGTTGTTTTTAATATAATCTGTCACCATGAGCATCCGCCGCATCACCGTATCGGTATAGTTGTAAGGATCCCCGCTCCTGATTTCCGGAGCCAGTTCTTCCCGGTGTTCATCCAGTGTCAGCATAAACTCCATCAGCAGCATGCAGCACCGCAGTTCACGGTCCGCACCGGATGAAAAGAAAACCGTTTTCATCTTTTCCGCGATGACCCTGAGTTTCGAAATCAGTTCCGGGTGCGCGTTGATGCACAGCACATGCAGGTTCCGGTAAAAGTGCATGATACGCTGCAGGTCAAACAGTGTATTCATAAAGGCGTTGCTGTACTGGATCACCAGCGATTCCTTCCGGTCCGCGTCAATGATGGCATGCATCTCTGTGGGCCAGATCAGCAGGAAATCTCCTTCAACCAGTTCATAGGTTTTCTGGTTAACCATGAAGATATTGGTTTCTCCCGGTCCCACCAGGAGAATTTCCCCATAGGAATGCCAGTGTGCCTGATAACTGCGCTTCTCGTATCCAGTAGACAGGTTGAAGGCACTGACCCGGTCGAACCCGTAATTCTCATATTGACTGTAATCCATACCGCCCGCTCCCGGTTGTTCTGCTTAAGGGTAAACCTTACCGGCTGGCCCTGTAGATGGCCAGCATATCTTCTTCATAAAGCAGTCTCGCTGAACCCTTGGAGCCGTTAACCCCCACCGCGCACTTGTGCGCCATGGTCACGAGATCCTCCTCTGTGGCGTTGACGCCCAGTTCCCGCAGGTTTGTGGGCATATGGATCCTCCGGAAGAAATCCTCCATCGCCTCAATACCCTTCAGTGCGATTTCCTCATCCGTTCCGGCAGGCTCAACACCCATTACCTGAACCGCAAACCGTTTGAATCGGGGCAGGCAGTTTCCGCACACATACCGGGCCCAGCTTCCCCAGACAGCCGCCAGTCCGGCCCCGTGCGCCACGTCATACAGGCCCCCCAGCTCATGCTCCAGCTTGTGCGTCATCCAGTCCCCGCCGTCATTTCCGCAGCCGGTCAATCCGTTGTGCGAAAGGCTTCCGGCCCACATCACTTCCGCGCGGGCTTCATAGTTTTTCGGATCCTTCACCAGGATCTCCGCGTTTCTCATCACGGTACGGATGAGGCCTTCCGCAATGGAATCCGTAATTTCCATGTTGCCGCCGTTTGTAAAATAGCGTTCCATGGTATGCATGATAATATCGGTACAGCCGCAGGCTGTCTGGTAATCCGGGAGGGTCATCGTCAGTTCCGGATTCAGGATCGCGAATTTCGGCCGGCAGTAATCACTGCTGTATCCCCGCTTCACAAGTCCTTCTTCCTTGGTGATCACGGATGAATCGCTCATTTCGCTGCCGGTTGCGGCAATGGTCAGGATCACGCCCAGGGGAAGGCAGGCTGTGGCTTTCCGCTTGTAATCATAGAAATCCCAGACGTCTCCTTCATTTGTCACGCCGTAGCCGATGGCTTTCGCGGAGTCGATGGCGCTGCCGCCGCCCACCGCCAGCAGGAAGTCAACTCCTTCCTTTTTGCAGAGTTCGATTCCTTCATACACAAGGCCCAGATGAGGATTCGGCACCGCGCCGCCGAGAGTCACATAAGGGATCCCGGCTTCCTCCAGATTGTCTGTCACCCTTTTCAGCAGGCCGGAGCGGATAACGCTTCCGCCGCCGTAATGAATCAGGACCTTTTTGCCGCCGAATTCCCGGATCAGGTCCGCTGTCTGTGCCTCTGTGTTCCTGCCGAACACCACTTTGGTAGGGGTATAATACTGAAAGCCGAACATATAACTCTCCTCCTGTTCCGACCGCTGATATTCAGATAAAATGGAAAAACCTGATAACGGTATTGTAAATCTTAGAGTGAACTTTAAGTCAAGGTTTTCAGGCGGTTTGTTTTGCCGTACAGGATGTACAAAAAGTAATAAGCCCAAGGTCAAAAAATGGGAAGCCTTCCCTTTCGGATCCGCACTACAATAAGCTGTACCCATGAACCCGGATAAAATCTCTGCCGGGCCTGCATGAGCATGCAGAAACGCTCTGCTTTCTTTTTGAAAAGAAAAACTTCCGGCATATAGATCTGAAATCAAAGGAGGAAACTGATATGGCAGGTATTGTAGGAACCCATCTGGTAGCCCAGGTAGGCTTTATCGTAAAGGATATTGAAGAAACCAAACGGAAATGGGCAGCTTTCCTGGGTGTTGACGTACCGGAAACGCAGCCCTGCGGTGATTATGAGATCACGCAGACGGTTTTCGAAGGCAAACCCGCTCCGAAAGCCAATTCCCTGCTGGCCTTTTTCGATGTGGGCCCGGGCCTGCAGCTGGAACTGATCCAGCCCAATGAGGAGCCGTCCACCTGGCGTAATTTCCTGAATGAGCACGGCGAAGGCATGCATCACCTGGCCTTCCAGGTCAAAGATTCCAAAGCCTGCGTGGCCAGTGCCGAAGCGGCAGGTCTGAAGCTGGTCCAGCACGGAACCTACGGCGACGGAAACGGCGAATACAACTACCTGGATGCCCCTGACCTGAAATGCATCGTGGAGCTGCTGGAAAGCTACAACACGTCCGGCAATCCATAAACGGAGGAAAAAGAGATGAAAATGATCAATGTGACAAACGGACCGCAAAACGCGTCGTCGGTTATCCTGGGCTGCATGCGCATGCCCGCCCTGTCCGTGGAAAAAGCAGCGGATATGATCCGCACCGCATCGGAAGAAGGCATCAATTTTTTTGACCATGCCACCTGCTACGGTGACGGCGAGGCAGAAACCCGTTTCGGGGATGCTTTCCCGCTGTCCGGCCTGAAGCGGGAGGAGGTCATCATCCAGAGCAAATGCGGTCTCCATTTTGATCGTCAGGAATTTGACTGGAGCCGGGAGGATATCCTTTCCAGCGCCGATGCAAGTCTCCGCCGGCTGAAAACCGATTACCTGGATGTCCTGCTGCTTCACCGTCCGGACCTGCTGTTCGATCCGGAGGAAGTGGCGGAAGCCTTTGACCAGCTGGAAAAGAGCGGAAAAGTTCGTTATTTCGGCGTCAGCAACGTGAGCCCCGGCCAGCTGGAGCTGCTGAAGAAATATGTCCGGCAGCCATTGGTGTTCAATCAGCTCCAGTTTTCCCTGGACCAGACCCAGCTGATTGACGGGGATCTGTACCTGAACAACCTGACTACAGACCGTTCCATCAGCAGGGATAACGGGCTCCTGGATTACTGCCGCCTGCATGACATTACGATCCAGGCCTGGTCTCCGCTTCAGTTCGGCATGTTCGGCGGCTGCTTTGTGGATCATCCGGACTTCCCGGAGCTGAACCGCGTGCTGGGCGAACTGGGAGAAAAATACAACGTTTCAAAGGCCGCCATTGCGATCGCCTGGATTCTGCGCCATCCCGCCCGTATGCAGGCCATTGCCGGAACCATGAATCCGGACCATCTCAGGGATATCTGCGCTGCTTCCAAAGTGTCCCTGACACACCGGGAATGGTATCAGCTCTACCTGGCTTCCGGAAAGTCCCTGCCGTAAACTGAACCAGAAAATGAAAAGGATATGGATGATATGGATAAGGCTGTAAAAGCGCACTTCCTGCGCGGCAGCGGAAAGCATTTCTTTCATAAAGGGAATACAACCATGAATATGACAGAAGGCAGGCCGCTTGCCCTGCTTTCTGTTTTCGCGCTGCCGCTGCTCATCGGCAATCTGTTCCAGCAGGCCTATAACCTGGCGGACTCAATGATCGTGGGGCGGCTGCTCGGCGCCGATGCCCTGGCTGCTGTCGGAGCCACCGGTTCCATTTCCTTTCTCTTTTTCTCCATCTTCAACGGTATCAGCGGCGGCTGCGGTATTGTCACCGCCCAGTTTTTCGGCGCGAAAAAGGATGAACTGGTCTATAAGGCCATTGCGAACTCGGCTTATATCATGCTCGCCTTTTCTCTCCTGACCGGAACCCTTGCCTTCTGCCTGGTTCCCACGGTCCTCTCCTGGATGGGCACTCCCTCGGAGATTCTGCCGGATGCCATCGTCTATATGCGTATGACGTCCGCCTCCGTACCGCTGATTGCCATCTACAATTACGCCTCCTCCATGCAGCGCGCCCTGGGTGATTCCCGTACGCCGCTGTATTTCCTGATCGTTTCCTGTATCCTGAATGTGGCGCTGGACCTGCTTTTCGTCGGTGCCTTCGGCATGGGGGTGTTCGGGGCGGCTTTCGCGACCATGCTGTCCCAGTTGCTGGCCGGCAGCGGTTCCCTGCTTTACGCTTTCCGCCGCAATCCCTATTTCCGGGTGAACGCGAAACTCCGGGCCTTTGATGCCCCGATTGCGAAGAAGGCCATCCGCCTGGGCCTCCCCCTGGCACTCCAGTGGAGCCTGATCGCCATCTCCACCACTGCGCTTCAGTCCGTTGTCAACACCTTCGGTTCCACGGCTATGGCCGCCTATACCGCCACCAACCGGCTGGAGCAGCTGGTACAGCAGCCTTTTGGCTCCATGAGCATGGCTCTGTCCACCTATGCGGGCCAGAACATGGGAGCAGGAAAAACAAAGCGGATCCGTACCGGCTTCCGGGACAGCCTCCTGGCCATGCTCGTAGTTGCCGGACTGATGACCCTCATCATGCAGTTGTTCGGCAGGTCGCTGGTAGGCCTGTTTGTCCATGAAACAGACGTCATTGACCTGGGCGGCAGGGCCCTGAAAATCACCAGCCTCTTCTATGCTTTCCTAGGCATCATCTATGTTTCCCGCGGCGTCCTGAACGGTGTGGGCGATGCAGTCTTTTCCTTCATTAACGGCATCGTGGAAATCACCGGACGGGTCGGCCTTCCCCTGCTGCTCCTGGGGCTGACGGCCTCCGGTGTCTGGTCCATCTGGATCACCGCCGGTGTAACCTGGATGCTGGCAGGGCTTTCCTGCATTCTGCGGTATGTATCCTGGCGGAAGAAAACCGGAAAGCAGAAAGAATCCGATTGACTTTGTGTGAACTCTGATGCATATAATGGTGTATAAACCATCGGGCAGGATAACGGAGGAAAACAATGATTAAAACACTGTGGCGGCTCAGCCGTGAAGCCATTCGGTACAGAATGTTATATACCATTGCGATCCTTTCAACCCTGGCGCTGACAGCCGTAAACCTGGCTGCACCGAAGCTGCTCTCCGCCATGACGGGGATTGTGGAAGCCGGGGTGGACGAAGCCGGCCTGCATACCATCGGCCTGTTCACCGCGGCGCTGGTCGCCCTGTACCTGCTTCGGATTCTCTTCCGGTTCCTGAGCAACTACCTGGCCCATAAGGCAGCCTGGTACCTGGTGGGCGATATGCGGACCCGCACCTATGACAAGCTGGAGCACATGCACCTGGGATATTTTCACGACAAGCAGACCGGCGACCTGATGAGCCGGATTGTCAATGACACCCGGGACTTTGAATTGCTCTATGCCCATATGATCCCGGAAACCATCACCAACCTGGTCACTTTCACCGGCGTGCTGATCGTCCTGCTGACCATCAACTGGAAACTGGCGCTGATCACCTGCGCGCCGATTCCCCTGATTTTCGCCTCCGGGATCGTCTTTTCCAAAAAGGTCCGGCCCTTCTTCCGGATCTCCCAGAAGAAAATGGGCGAGCTGAACGGCAAACTGCAGGATAACCTGTCCGGCATTCATGAAATCCAGTCCTTCGGCCGGGAGGAATATGAAACCGAACGGGTCAACGAACAGAATTTCGAGCACATCCGTGCCATGCTCCAGGCCCTGAAAATCAGCGCTGTCTTCCACCCCTCCGTCGAGTTCATTTCCTCCCTGGGCACCATCCTGGTGGTGGGTTTCGGCGGATACCTGGCATTCCGCGAAGGCTTGAGCGTTGCGGACATCGTGGCCTTCCTGCTGTACCTGGGACTGTTCTACGGTCCGGTCACCGGCCTGGCAAACCTTTTGGAGAACATGCAGCAGTCCATGGCAGGAGCGGAGCGTGTACTGGCTATCCTGGACGCGCCGGCGGAGATACAGGACAGGCAGGACGCCGAAACCCTCGGCACCGTTCAGGGTGAAATCACCTTTGATCATGTCAGCTTCTCCTACGGAGAGAGCATTCCGGTCCTGAAGGACGTATCCTTTGACTGCAAACCCGGTCAGATGCTGGCTCTGGTCGGTCCCACCGGCGTGGGCAAAACCACCCTGACCCAGCTGATTTCCCGGTTCTATGAACCTTCCTCCGGCCGGATCCTGATCGATGGGCATGATATCCGGAAGGTAACCGTTGAAAGCCTCCGGCGAAATATATCCCCTGTACTGCAGGATACCTTCCTCTTTAACGGCACCATTGCGGAAAATATCGGATACGCGGTACCGGACGCCTCCATGGATGAAATCGTCAGTGCCGCAAAAGCCGCCAATATCCATGAGGACATCCTGGCGATGCCGGACGGATACAGCACCCAGGTCGGCGAACGCGGCCTGCGCCTTTCCGGCGGCCAGAAACAGCGGGTAGCCATTGCCCGGGCAATCCTCCGGAAATCCCCTATCATTATCCTGGACGAGGCAACCGCTTCCGTGGATGTGGAAACAGAGCAGCAGATTCAGAAAGCCATTGCCGGTGTTGCCGGCAGCCGCACCATCATTGCGATCGCGCACCGGCTGTCCACCATCCGCAATGCTGATCAGATCCTGGTCATTGAAGACGGCCGTATCACAGAAAGCGGCACCCATGCGGAGCTTGTAGCGCTGGGCGGCAGCTATGCCCGGATGAATAACATCCAGGGCGAGGAACACGGAAAGAACTGATTTCACCTGCACTTTACGGAACAAGAAAACGGAGGCATCAGCCATGAAAAAAGCAGTCGTCATCTGGTCCAGCCCGAACGCAGAGGGGCTGACAGCATCAGCGAAAAATCAGGTTGTGAAAGGCCTGGAGGAATCCGGCGTTCAGGTGGAGGAAATACACCTGAACGCGAAAAAGCTGGAGCACTGCCGCGCCTGCGCAAACGGCTGGGGCACCTGCAACAAAACCGGCACCTGTGTGATCCGCGATGATTTTTCCGATATATACCGGTCTCTCGCCAACGCGGACGGAATCGTCTGGATCAGCGCGGTTTACTGGTCCGATATGACGGAATGCTTCAAGGCATTTTTTGACAGGCTGCGCCGTTGTGACGCGACCCGCAGTCATTCCCTTGCGGACAAGCGCTGCCTGCTGGTTGCCTGTGCCGGCGGTACCGGGCGGGGAACCCTGGAATGCCTCCAGCAGATGGAGCGGGGACTGACCCATATGGGTATGCGGGCCTACGACCGGATCCCGGTGGTTCGTTTTAACAGGGAGTATATGCTCCCCGCGCTGTATGCCGCCGGAAAAACCTATGCAGTCTGCCTGGAAAACGGTTTTGACATGTATTACTGAAAAGGATCATAAAAAGTCCCTGTCCCGCAGCCGGGACAGGGACTTTTGATACGTTGAGCTTTTATTTTCCCGCGACGTGAATGTTTCCGACATCCACGGAAGGAGAACCGATATTGCTGCTCTTGAACTCGAGATCGCTGCCGATCGCCCGGATATCCTTCAGCATCTGATAGAAATTGCCCGCAATGGTGATCTGTTCCACAGGCAGTCCCTGTTTTCCGCCGGTTACCCGGAATCCCTTCGCGATCAGGGAGAAGTCACCGCTGATGGGGTTGGCGCCCGCATGGAGGCCGCCCACTTCCGTAATCAGCAGGCCCTCGCCAAGATCCGCCAGCAGGCCGTCCAGGTCTTTCTCACCGGGCTGGAAGAAGAAGTTGGTGGGTGCCACCTTCACCGGGCTGCTGACGCTGCGTTTCGCGTTGCCGGTGCTGACTGTACCGGCCTTCCGGGCAGTCTTCCGGCTGTGAAGCAGTGTCTTCAGCACGCCGTTCTCAATAACAGCTTTCGTGCGGCAGGCAGATCCTTCCCCGTCAAAAGCAGCGGAAGCAAATCCGTCCGGCAGCAGCGGATCGTCCATCAGGGTCACGCAGGAAGAGGCAATGGTTTCCCCTTCCCTGCCCTCCAGGAGCGAAAGCTTTTTCTGGGCGTTCTCCGCTGAGAAGATGCTGCTGAAGACATTCAGCAGGGACCGCATGGCATCCCGCCGGATCACCACCCGGTATGTACCGCTCTCCACCGGAGAAGCGTTCAGCATTGCCGCCGTATTTTCCGCGGCTTTCTTTCCGATCCGAACCGGATCCAGTTCCCTGAATTTGCGCCTTGCTTCCGATTCACCGCCGGCGGAAGCGGATTCACCGTCTTTCCCTACAAGCCAGATTCCCGCAACGGCATAACCACCGACAGGCTTTTCCGTTTTCAGGTTCAGGCCGTAACTGTTCACAAGCCGCACAACGCCTTTTCCGGTGGTCACATAGGAGCCCCGGCTTTTGGCAATCCTTGAATCCGCTGTCATGGCGGCCTTTTCCATTTCCAGGGCAAGCTGCAGCTTTTCTTCCGCTGTAACGTTGTCCAGGTCATTCTCCGGGACAGCCAGCTCCGGATAAGCCGGATCGCCCGCGTAAATCTCGTCCTGTTCTTCCGTTTCCACCAGGGCGGCGCTTTCCTTCACACCGCGGATCAGCATCCGGATGGCATCCTCATCAAAGGCCTCCGTGGAAGCATATCCCATCTTTCCGCCGACCATGCCGCGCAGGCTCAGTCCGCAGGTTTCGGAAACCTCATAGCTGTCAATGCTGCCGTCCATGGCTTCCGCTGAAAAAGAGGATTTTTCCTCACAGTACACTTCTGCCGGCTCAATGCCCGCTTCAGCCGCCGCTTTCAGCAGTTTATCAATAAATTCATCCATACGAATCATGTTTTCACCCTCACTTTCCGCCCACAGTCATGCTGCTGACCCGGATCATCGGCTGTCCGACATTGACCGGTACGGAACCGGAGGCAGAACCGCACATACCCTGGGCCATGGTCATCTTTTTGCCGACCCGGTCAATCCGCATCAGGACCTCGCCGCCCTTGCCGATCAGGGAAGCGCCGCGCACCGGACGGAGAATCTTTCCGTCCTCCACCCAGTAGCCTTCTTCCACGGAGAAGTTGAATTCACCCGTTGCCGGGTTCACGGAGCCGCCGCCCATGGATTTGGCGTACAGGCCGGTACCCATGGTGGCAATCATTTCGGCTTCATCGTCCGGGCCCGCCGCGATATAGGTGTTGCGCATCCGGGAAGTCGGTGCCCACTGATAGCTTTCCCGGCGGCCGCTGCCGGTCGGCGCCATGTTCATCCGGCGGCCGCCCAGCTTGTCGATCATATAGTTCACCAGGATGCCGTTCTCGATCAGCGTCAGACAGGAGGTCGGCATGCCTTCATCATCCACATGGGTGGATCCCCATTCTCCGGGGATGGTCCCGTCATCCACCGCGGTTACGCAGGAAGCAGCGATCTGCTGTCCCAGCTTTCCGCTGAACTCGCTGATCCCGTAGGCAACGGAAGTTGCTTCCAGGGAGTGGCCGCAGGCTTCATGGAAAATAACGCCGCCGAAGCCGCCGTCGATCACCACCGGGTATACACCCGCCGGGCAGGAATCCGCGTGCAGCATGGTAACCGCCTTTTCAGCAGCCAGGCGTCCGCACGCCTCCGGATCAACCCGTTCATCAAAGAGTTCAAATCCCATGCCGGCGCCGGGGTTGCAGGAACCCGTCTGGTTTTCCTTTCCGTCGGAAGCCACCGCGGAAACCATCAGCCGGGAGCGTACCCGCCGGTCGGTGACAAACACACCTTCCGTGTTGCAGATCAGCACATCCTGCGTGACATCCTTGTACCCGCAGGTAACCTGCACAATTTCAGGGGAAATTCCCCGTGCCGCCGCGTTGGCTGCCCGGAGTTTTTCGGCTTTCAGCGCCGCTTCGGCATCACCGGGCTGGATCCGGATCTCGTTCGCCCGGGCCGTGCTCCAGTGGCTGAATCCCACCGGCGTGCACCCTTTGCCGGAACGCACTGCTGCCGCCGCCTGGGCCGCACAGTCCATCAGGCCTTCCCGGCTGGTATCGTTCGTATAAACATAGATAGCCCTGGTGCCTTCAAACACGCGGATACCGGCGCCGTGTTCCCGGGCTGTCCCCAGGGATTCAATCCGGTCTGACTTCAGGGTCATATTGGAACTGGTGTTATCCTCCATAAAGATTTCGGCAAAATCGCCTCCGGTCTTCACCGCCCGGGCCAGCACTTCTGCCGCAATGTTGCGATCCAGCATCATTCCTGTTTCCTCGCTTTCTCAGAGTTCCTGTTGTTTATTCTTTCTGTTCTGTCCTGATTACCTGGTTTTTCTCTTCCGGGCCCGTAATCTGTGACGAGACATAGCTCATGTTGAAGCGTTTCCCGTCCGCTCGTTCGTACCCGTCCTTCACTTTTGCCGCGGCATAGTACACCGTACCGCCCAGGATGCCGGGCCGCTCATAGCGGTCATCCGTTCCCGCAAGCACCCTGGCCGTCGTTTCAATCGCTTCGTCCAGGATGGAAGGATCAAAAATCTCGTGGCCGCCGTACATCATGTCAAATTCCTGCTGGTGTTCCTTCAGGTGCAGCAGGTTCCGCATGTAGGACAGGATCGGCAGTGAATCCGGGAATTCCAGCAGGGTGTTGCCGTTGCAGGCATCACCGGAATAGGCAATCCTGGTTTTGTGGTCAATCAGCACCACCGAGCCTGCCGTATGGCCGCCGGCTTCCACCACTTCGATCTGCCTGTCTCCCAGGTCGAATACATCGCCGTCATAGATCGGGAATACTTTGATCGGATTCCAGTCCGCAAAGTTGTCATCCGGCTCAATCAGATCCCGGTATTCCTCCAGGGCCATTTTTTTCGCCAGCTCAACCACCTGTTCTTTTTTGACACCGATGCATTTCTGGAAGGAAGCGATGTCCCGGTGATGAAGGTAGCAGTGGTCAAAGTGGAAGTTTCCGCCCACATGATCTGAATGGGAGTGTGTGTTGACAACGCGGATCGGCTTGTCTGTCAGCGTTTCGCAGAAAGCCTTCAGGTTTCCCATACCGATAATCGAATCAATCAGCAGCGCGCAGTTTTCTCCTTCCACCAGGTAGCAGATGGCATAGGAATTATCCACGAACGCGTTTTTGATCATCCAGCTTTTTTCCGCAATCTCCTCCGCTTTGAAAAAGGGGATTGTTTTCTTCATTTCTGACCCTCCGTTATTCCTGTTCTGTTTTTCAGACATAATCAGTCTGTTTTCAAGCGTACCTATTATACTCCGTCCGGAGGAGGAACGGAATATACAACCCGTAGAATCAGGGATATCATTAATTATACTGTCAGTATCAATTTTCGTTTACCAGCGGCGTCCGCGCCCGTAGCAGCTGTCGCAGATCCGGTAGGGCCAGTTCCAGGGCAGGTGCCGCTTGCAGGAGGGGCAGGTGCGCTGCTGCAGCTTCTGGGTGGACAGGATGTGCACAATTCCCTGGGAAATCAGGTCTTTGCGGCGTTGGATCTCAGCCAGCAGTGTATCGGGTTCCGGCAGGAACAGCCGCGTATAGTTATAATACAGGTCGCAGCGCCGGTAGTCCGCCTCCAGCCCGTCCAGCATACGGATTGTGCAGCTTTCCGGCTCCACAATTTCCGGCATCTCCGGCATCACGTCAATGTGTTCCCCGCGGCATTCAGCGTGGTACATGGCCTTCCAGCGGAAAAGCAGGTCGGGATCCTTTTCATCAAAGGGAATGCACAGGAAACGGTAGAGCAGCCTTCTGTCCGTCTTGGGTGTTTCCATCATGGCGGCCAGTTCCGCCATCCGGACTGTGGATGCCTTGGAAAAACATCCCTTGTCCTGCATGCGGATCCACTGGTCCAGAATGCCTGTCAGCGGCAGCGGAATACCCAGCAGGGATTCCGGAAAACCGATAACACCTTCCGTCAGCGGCAGCAGCGGACGGGCCATGGCCCGGGCCACTTCCTGCCGGAAACCGAACGCGTTTACATAGCCGATCTCATACTTTCCGTAGCGGCCGGCCCGTCCGGCAATCTGTTTGATTTCAGAATCCGTCAGCAGCCGTGTGATATCCCCGTCATACTTTTCCGATTCCAGGAACACCACCCGCTGGATCGGCAGGTTCATGCCCATGGCAATGGCATCCGTGGAAACCACAACCTCCGTATCTCCCCGATGGAAACGGTCCGCCTGGTTCCTGCGGACATCCGGCGGCAGTGCGCCGTAAATCAGGGATACCTTGTATCCCCTGGTTTTCAGTTCCGCGGCCACCGCGTGAACCCGGGCCTTGGAAAACACGATCAGCGCGTCTCCCGGACGGACGGAGGAGGGGAACTGGAATCCTTCCTTTTCCACTTCAAGCGGCGTCATCCGTTCATGCCGGATGATGGTCAGCTCATCTCCGCAGTCTTCAATAATCCGTGTCAGCAGCGCTTCGGCGTCCTGTGACGCGCAGGCATGGATCTCGTCCGCGCACAGGCCCAGGATAGCCGCCGTCCAGGCGCCTCCCCGGTCCCGGTCCGCGATCATCTGGCACTCATCGATCACCGCGACGTCATAATGTGTCTGCAGATCTGCCATTTCCACCGTGGAAGACTGCACCCGGCTGAAAGGCACCCGGATCTGTTCCTCCCCTGTGACCAGTGAACACGGCACATCCGCGATATTCAGTGCTTCAAACTGTTCCGCGGCCAGCAGCCTCAGCGGCCCGAGATACAGGCCGCACCGTGCGCCGTGGAGCCGCTGGATTCCTTCATAGGTTTTACCGGAATTCGTCGGCCCGAGGTGCAGGTAAAAATGCCTGTGCATCTGCCTTGCCAGCGGATACAGATCCCGGTAGTGTTCCGGAATCGCGTCCAGCAAGGCCGCCCGGATCCGTTTCTCCCGTTCATAAACAGCGTCCGCCTTCTTCTGCAGGCGGATCAGGCCGGCGTTCTTTCCCAGCAGCTTCCGGATCCGTTCCCGGGAAAATTTCTTTTCAAGCGCGTTGAAAACAAGCCGTCCGCCCCGGTCTGCTTCCCGGCGTACCGCGGAAGCCACGGTTTCCCCGGAGGGCAGCCGGACATTTCTGCAGGCATTCAGTTCCGGGAAAGCCTTCGCCCCTTCCGCGCGCAGGAAACCGCAGAGCGAACCCGGCCGGAAAGCCCTGTCCACCGCCTTGGGCGTCAGGCCGCCCGGAAATTCCTTATCCATCACCCGCCGGACAACGGAGCGTTCCTCATCTTCTTCTTTGAGTCGCGCCCCGTGATCCCCGGTTCTCATCCACAGCACCACCCGGTTTTCCGCCCGGGCAGTCAGCTGTCCCATTTCGTCGTCAAACCACTGCCGAAGGGCCCCCTCCCGGATAATCCGCAGCGCCTCATAAGCCTTTTCCAGGGAGACCTTGCTCTTTTCCACGGTGCGCAGGAAAGCCAGGTCCACCCTATGTCCCTCCCGCAGTTCCGCCGCGATCAGTCCGGACAGGCGGTTAAACTCCGCCTCGTCCCCGGACAGCACCAGCTCCCCGCGGAGCAGGCCCTGCCATATCCTGTCCCGCCGCTGCAACTGGCGCAGGGTATTCTGGAATGCTTCACTTTGCAGATAGGCTTCTTTTTCCGGCGGTTTCATGCTGCGGGTGATCACCCGCACCTTGTTCAGCGTGTGCTGATACAGGTACCGTTCCCGTTCGGGCAGCAGTGCCTGTATATAGGCTTCCAGGGCGCTCCTGTCAGAACGGTTCATAGCGGTATCATTCCCTTCGGATTCTTCTGCTATCAGTATACAGTTGTTTCAGATCAGATGCAAACCGGATTAAATACTCTTTACAGTTTCTTTTTATCTTTCATCTGCTGCCAGAGCAGGTCAGCCGCGCTTGGGCCGTCGCTTTCAGGCTTCTTCTTTGCCGGCTTCTGCGGTTTTTTCTCCTTGTCAGCCTGAGGCTTTGCCTCTTCCTTCTTATCCGCCTTCACAGGTTCCCTGAAAAGGTCCAGCCGCCGCTGGGCCACGTCAAACAGGAACAGCAGCAGCGCCAGTCCCGCAAGCAGGTTGGTCAGGTCTGTCCGTTTCCGCGCAGCCGTATCCGGGAATTCCAGCAGTTCCCGCGCGGTTTTGCAGGCTTTTCCGCCGGTTTCCTTCGCCAGTGTTTCAAGCGCGCCTGTATCTTCCCGCCGCTGGTCATATTCGGCTGTCCAGGAGACCACATCTCCGCCGTCCGCGGTTTGCAGCACTTTGCCTTTACCGTCCTCCATCTCAATCCGGATGGCGTAGGCGCCGGAAAGGGATGTATCCGCGGTTCCCTCGAAACGGTTTTCGGAAACCCGTTCCAGCCGGATGGTTTCTTTGGTTCCGTCCGGACGGATCAGCGCCGCGGAAGCCGCGGCGGCTTCCTCCGGAGCGTCCGTTTCCCAGCTCAGGCATCCGTCTTCCAGGGTCATCTCCCCGTTTCCGTTCCGATCGGGCAGGATAAAGGAAATCATCCCGGCGAAAAACTCCGCGGCCCTGTCCCAGCTGAGAAAGGCCGAACTCCAGCCGCCCTGCACATCACTGGTCCAGCTGAGCACCTTGCCCGCGCCGTACTGCCACCAGGCAAGCAGCGGATCCTTCCGGTCGCTGCACAGGCATACCGTGGCCAGCGGCTTTTCCGTCACCGCCAGGTAGCCGCCCAGTTCCGGGAAGCCCGGAAAATCTGTCATGGTGCTGTCCGTTACCACCGGGGTAAAAGTCCGGTTCTGTACATAGGCGCCGGCAATCATCATGGTTTCCTTGGTAAAAATCTTCGGCAGGCTGTCAAAGGGACCTGCTGCATACATCCGCCCGTTGCCGATTTCCGCCATTTTGGACAGGCCTTTATAGTCCGCGCCGTCGCCTACCGCGACGGTGGTCACGGTGATTCCGCTGCCTCCCATCTTCCGGACAACATCCATATAGCCGGTATCCCCGGCTTCACCGTCCGTCAGGAAGATAACATGCTTATACTGTGCGTCAACGTTTTTGAGCGCCTCATAAGCCATCGTCAGCGGGGAATAGAAAGCGGTTCCTCCGCCCAGCCGGATGGTGGCTACCTGTTCCTGCATGGCGGCAACGTCTGTCACCTGTTCCATCGGAACCACCCATTTTGCGGCATCGTCAAAAGCGATTACACCGGCCTGGTCCCGCTCGTTCAGTACTTCCAGGGCAGCACAGGCCGCTTCCCTGGCCAGCTGCAGGCGGGTCACGCCGTAAGATCCGTCCATCATGGATCCGGACTTGTCGATAGCCAGTACCAGCGCGGTGGTCGGCAGTTCCGTCTTGTTTCTGACGTCAATGGTAACCGGCAGCATATTCTCCAGGGAGCTGCCCCTGTATCCGCCAAGGGCATAGCTGGAGTCACCGCCGAAAACAGCAACGCCGACTCCCAGTTCTTTTGCCGCGGAATCAAGGGCCGCGATCTGTCCCTCGTCCAGCTGTTCCGCATCCACGTTCACCAGCACTGCAGCATGGTAAGCCGTCAGGTCCGCAGCCTTGTTAGGCAGCATGGATGCCGGAAGGACTTCCGTCTGCATCCCGGCAGCCTGCAGCATCCGGTTCAGGTTGCCTGCAGCGCCGCTCTGGCCTTCCGCGATAAGCACAGAAGGTTCCCCTGTGATAACGGTATAGGCCGCCCCGGTATCATTGGCAGGCACGGTATCGCCCGTCATAAGCACCTGGACCTCCACGGTGCTGACACCGGCATTTCCTGCCACAGCGTCAAAGGCAAAGGTGTTCTCACCCTTCCGCAGCGTGACCTTACGGGTCTGCGCATCATCCCTGTCGCGGGTCAGCAGCAGGGTAGCTTCACCGGCAGTGTTCGCGTGCACGGTCACAATGGCTGTATATTTCTGTCCTGTATAGAGAGAGGACGGTACTGAAATTTCCGTCACCTGCGCGTCCGCACCGCTGCGGGATTCCGTTTTCAGCACGTTCACGGGCAGGCCGCCGGCGGAGATGAAGAAGCTGTCCTCACCGGTAACCCGGCCGTCGCTGATCACTGCGATACCGCCGTTGGAATCAGTCGGAAGCAGGGCGGAAGCAAGCTGCAGGGCGCTGTTCAGGTCACTTCCCGAAGGATTGATCCGCACAGACAGTTCCCCCAGCGGTGTCTTCTGGCTCAGGGAGCGTTCCAGGGCAGCTTCCCTGCCAAAGGCAATCACGCCTGTCTGCCTGTCGCCGGATGCTTCCAGCGCTTCCCTGGCCAGGCGGAGCGTTTCTTCCTCATCAACGGAAGCAGACACATCCACCAGCAGGAAAGCGGTCCGGTCCGGACTGGCGGTCAGCAGGCTCATTCCGGCCAGTGCCGCAACGGTCAGGGCAATGATAATGTGCCGGAGCACATGGGAGATCCGTTCCTTCCTGGACCTGCTTTTCCGCAGCAGGCAGAGAACAAGGATGATGGCCGCGCACACAGGGAAAGCCAGCAGGCGCAGGGGATGCATAAACTCAACCAACATAGCGGCTCACCCCCATTTCAGCCAGCATCAGCAGCAGGAATACTGCCAGCAGGATCCAGGTCAGTTCCCGTCCCTGCGCATTCCGTTCCTGCAGTTCTTCAGGTTCATCATTCGGCGCGACAGTGCGCACATCACTTTCCGTCAGTGCCATCGGAGCGCCGGCGTCCGTCTCTCCGGCCGTTTCTTCCGGCAGCAGCCAGTCCAGGATATTCTGAATCAGCACAGGAAAATCATATTTCAGCGGAAGGTTGGAATCATGCAGGTCAAAGCCCAGCACAACCGTTCCCTCCGTACAGGCAATCACAGGCTTCCCGTCCAGGGAGGCCACGGTTTTTCCGCCGGTCACCGGCCGGATGCAGCGGAAGAAAACATTCTTCATCGTCAGTCCCTTCGTCAGGGGATTCTCCGTCAGGCTCACCGCGGGACTGCCGGTCACGGCGGTTGTCTCCCCTTCCCAGCTGAAAGGGCCGAAAGCCGTCGCCGCGGGATCGTATCCCGCTTCCGGAAGCGTCCGGGTAATAATCAGCGGGGAAGTTCCGAGAATATACAGATCCGCTTCCGTGGAGGAAAGCGCTGACTCTTCCGTCCGCATAACGGTCAGTTCCGGGCGGACCTTCAGTGCGCTTTCCAGGAACAGGCTGTCTGACATCACCGCCGCTTTCCTGCTTCCCGAACGCTTTACAGCCGCCTCCGCCGAGTTGTCGGCAGCCAGCGCGTCCTTTTCGCGCAGGCTGACGCGCACCAGCTTTGCGGTCTCCGGAATGCTGAAGCTGACTCCCGCCGTTTCTCCGGCGGGAATCTCCGTTTCCCGGGCATCACAAAGAACGCCGTCCGCTTCGCAGGTCAGCGATACGCGGCAGGCTTCCCCGAAATTGGCGACCCGGGCAAACGCCTGTCCGTTTTCCGCTTCCAGGGAGTATACAGACCGGTTCTCCTCTCCTGCGCCGCAATTTACAATTGACAGGGCGAAAGAGCTGGAGCGGTAACTGATCCGGTTTCTGCGCAGATCATCTGAATAAATAAAGACATTGGTTCCCGTATCCTTGTCAGTGTTGCGGGCAATCGCGTCCGCCAGGGAAAGGGCTTTGTCCGTATCTGCGCCGTCTTTTCCGCAGGTGATGGACGCAATCGTCTGTTCCGCTTCCTCACGGTCCGCGGAAAGGGCCAGCCGCTCCGGTTCTTTTCCCGCTGCCAGGATCGTGATTTTCTCCTCTGCGGGAAGGGTGCCTATCAGTTTCAGGGCTTCTTCCTTTGCCCTGTCCAGCCGGGTGCGTCCTGCCGTCTGCGTCTGCATGCTTCCGGATACGTCAAAAATCAGGATGGTCTGTCCGGCTTCCCCGCCCGGAATGGCGGGATGCATCAGAGCCAGCGCAAGGGCAAGCGCTGCCAGGATCTGCAGCGGCAGAAGCAGGTTCTTCATCAGCCGCTGGAAAGGCCGGTTCGCCGCGTAATCCCGGATACTTCTCCGCCAGAGAAAGACAGACGGAACCTGCTGCTGCAGGAATCTCCTGCGCAGCAGATACAGCACCAGGATGACGGCCGGTACGGCCAGTGCCCAGGCAAAGCCCGGTGATAAAAAACGGATCATTCTCTCAAACCTTTATATCTGAATACTTATCTTTTCGAATATACCTTTTCCGTGTTTCCGGACTGATCATAATTGTGATTTATGTATTAAATCATCCCGCTCCGTGAAAGCAGCGGAATGAAGCAGTCCTCAAAGGATTCCCCGCCGTCCAGCAGCAGGTAGGAAGCCTCCCTGGAAGAGCAGTTTTCCCGCACATCCTTCAGGAAGGCCTTCAGTGCGTCCTGATAAGCATCCAGCGCGGAACGGTCTGCCATCAGGTCAATATGCTCGCCGCTCTCGCTGTCTGTCAGTCTCAGGGCGCCATCCAGTTCCGGCCGGAGTTCTCCGGCGGAAAGCACATGGATCACGGCTGTTTCCTGCCGCATATACCGCAGGTAGTCCAGTGTCTCCTTCAGGGCATCTTCCGTATAGCCGTCCGTAATCAGGAAACACAGGCCTTTCTTCAGGCCTTCTGTACGTTTCACGGTTTCGGTCAGTGTATCGGTTTTCCCGTCCGGTACACAGGTATCCAGCCAGCCGGTCAGCCGCGGAAAAGCGGCCCGGCCGGACAACTGCGGAAAGCGCGCCGCCCGGCCGTCCTTCAGACAGTGCAGGCAAAGCCGGTCACCGCCTGTCAGGGCCAGGTAGCCCACTGCTTCCGCTGCTGAACGGGCGGAAGCCCATTTTGCCTCCATGGAGGCACTGGCATCCAGCAGGAGCGTAACCTGGGATTCCTGTTCCTCCATAAACAGCTTCAGAAACAGCTTGTCAAACCGCGCGTAGGCATTCCAGTCCAGCCGGCGGATATCATCCCCCGGAATATACTCCCGGTAATCAGAAAACTCCGCTGAGGAACCTGTCTGCCGGGATCTGCGGCTGCCGCCCGCTCCCCCCTGCGCCTTGCCGCGCATGGCCAGAGCCAGTGTATCCAGCCGGGAGAGAAATTTATCTGTTAACATCTGACCTATTCTTTCTCCGTAACATCGCACAATGATGAATTGTGAATTATGAATTTACTTTTCCGCCACCGCCGCAAGGATATCCGTCAGGACGGATTCCATGTCCTTTCCGGCAGTCACCGCCTCAAAGTTCAGCGCAGCACGGTGCCGCAGGCAGGCGGGTGCCGCAAAGCGGATATCTTCATAAGCCACATTGAACCGGCCTTTCGCCAGTGCGCGGACCCGTGCCGCGGAAAGCAGCGCCTGCGCCGCCCGGGGGCTGGCGCCGAAGCGCAGGTATTTCCTGGCTGTTTCCGGTGCTTCAGCGCTTTCCGGATGCGTGGCAAGCACCAGCCGGAGAGCGTATTCCTGCACGCTCGCAGCAATCGGAACACTCCGGGCTGCCGCGCGCATGGCCAGCAGTTCCTCAGCGCCGATCACCTTCTTCGCCTCGCTGCCTCCGTCCTTCACCGTCAGGTCGACAATCGCGCCAAGTTCCTCCAGTGTCGGGAACGGCACAAGCACCTTGAACAGGAAACGGTCCAGCTGCGCTTCCGGCAGCGGATAGGTGCCTTCCTGCTCCACCGGGTTCTGGGTTGCCAGTACAAAGTAAGGTTCCGGCAGCCTGCGTGTTTCCCCGGCCACCGTCACGGAATGCTCCTGCATGGCTTCCAGCAGGGCCGCCTGTGTCTTGGGTGTGGCACGGTTGATTTCGTCCGCCAGGACGATGGAGGAGAAAAGCGGGCCCTCCTGGAAGCGGAAAGCATTTCCTTCTTCCGTACGCACCAGGATATTCGTACCCGTAATATCCGCGGGCATCAGGTCGGGTGTGAACTGAATACGGGAGAACGGCAGGTCAAGCACCTTGCCCAGCACCCGTACCAGGTGGGTTTTGCCCAGTCCGGGCACGCCCTCCAGCAGCACATTGCCTCCGGCGATCACAGCCAGCAGCAGGTGTTCCACCACCTCTGCCTGCCCGATCATTTCCTTCGCGATCTCTGTCCGGATCTGTTCATACTGTTCCGCGAATTGTTCCACGGCTTTGATCTGTTCACTCATGTTCTTGCCTTCCGTTCTGTATTATTCTTTTTATCGCTGCTCTGTAAGGAGCGTAAAGTAATTGTTTACCCACTGCCGTTCCTGAACCGTCAGGTTTTCCCTGTCGGCGGCCCGGGCTTCCGTTTCGGCGTAATCGTTCAGCACTTCATTCCAGGGCACATTCCCGCCGGCGTTTCCCCGTCCGGAACCCGTTTCCAGCTGGACGGATCCATCGTCTCCCAGCCGGTCCTGGGCCGTCATCACATCCTCAAGGGATCTTTCGGTCCTTTCAGGATCGTAAATGGTTTCATATTGTTCTTCCTTGTATTGAGGTCCCCTGGAGCCCTCTGTATGGGAACCGCCGTTCTGGCTGTTTCCCTTTTGTTCCTCGTTGGTGGAACCCTCTCCGGCGCCTGACCCGGCCTGGTCGCTTTCACCGTTTCCGTTTGAGCCGGTCATGCCTTTTCCGGTTTGTCCTTTTCTGTCCTGTCCTTCTCCGGATCCCTGGCCTCCGGCTTCTCCCTTCATGTCTGTTCCCTGGCCGGAGGAAGAAGGATTAACGGCGCCTTTCAGGTTGGAAAGCGCCTGCAGGGTCTTCATCTGTTCGGAAGTCATTCCCGCGCTGCCGGATGACGTTCCCTGCTCACCGGCTTGTCCGGAAGCATTTTCAGCGCCTTCTGTTTCTGAACCGCTTTTTTCTCCGCTTTCGGCCGTCCGGCTTTCTCCGTTTCCGTTCATGCCTTCCGCGGCTGCCGCGGCATCTCCCGCTGTCTGTTTCCGCATATTTTCAAGCCGCTGTTCAGCCCTGTCCAGAGCCACCAGTGCGTCCGCCTCGTCCCGGCTCTGTTCCAGTTCCCTTTTCAGGTCGCCGGTGATTTTCCGCAGTTCGCTCTTTTCCTCTTCCGTCAGGTGCTCTTCATCCGCTTCCGCCGCCCGGGTAATCGCATCCCGTCCTTCCTGCAGGGTCCGGTTCAGGGCCTTCCTGGCCGCGGCTTCCGGATCCCGCGGGCTGGGAATCAGCAGCAGTATTCCAAGCAGCAGCACACATCCCAGCGCGGCCAGCAGCTGCTTTTTCACACTGCCGGGACGGATCTGTTTCACATCCAGCCTTTCAAGCGCAGCGCAGGCATCTTTTCGCTGCAGTAAAACAATGTCTTCCGTGCTTCCGGATACCGTAGTCTCCCCTTCCAGGGCCGTAATTACACGTTCCTGAAGGCCGCAGGCATCTGCCGTCTCGGCTGCTGTGCTGTTCCTGACCGGCCGCAGGGCATTCCCCGCCGCCGCAAGCAGCAGCACTGCCGTACCGGCGGCGGCTGCCCACAGTCCCCTGTCGGGAACCGGTACGAAAAATGATACCGCCTGCAGCAGAACCGCGGTCCCGAGTCCCGCGGCCAGTCCGGTCACAGCGCCTCGAAGGAAGCGGTTCCGGCGTATTTTCAGTTTCACCGGCCTTAAGGCCTGCTTCAATTCACTGTTCATCATTCACCAAGTATCGTTCATGATTCTTAATTCTTAATAACCTTGTTTCCTTTGCGGACCGCCAGGGAAGCCAGTCCCAGCAGGATCACCGAGATAACCAGCATGGCAATCACGCAGGCAGCCGCGTTGAAAAACCATCCTGCCCGGTCGGCCATGAGCCAGGTGGCATAGATCCGTCCCCAGCCCCGGTCTTCCGCACGCGTACCGAACACATGCATCTGATCCTGTACCAGGGAAAGCAGGCCGAAACCCGGATTCGCGTACAGGAGCGGCGAAATCATGGCTCTTGCCCCTGCCGCGGTCAGCGCCGCGTACTCCGTGCTGTCATAAAGCACGTTTGTAATCCGTTGGGGATAGCCAAGCAGGACAGGCAGCGTTGTTACCGCGCCGATAAGCAGGATAACCAGATAACTCATCACGCCGCTGAGCACGGTGCTCCGCGCAATGGAGGAGCAGAACACGCCTACGGAAACGCACGCGAAAGCCACCGCCAGCAGGAAAAGTTCACCCATCAGGATCTGCATCAGGGTAATGCCGCCTGTCAGCAGGCAAAGGCTCATCACCGGCAGTCCGCAGATAATCAGCAGTGCGAGTACCGCGAAGCTTTCCAGCGCCTTGCCGAGCACAATTCGGAATGAGCCGGTATTTGTCACCAGCAGCAGCTCCATCGTCTGCCGTTCCCGCTCTCCCGCAATGGAGGCGGAAGTCATGGCCGGCGCGATCAGGATCAGCAGCCCGAACTGGGCCGCCAGCAGGAACAGATAACATTCCACGCCCCTGATCATGTCATCCAGGCCCAGTGTATCCCGGATAAAGGGATTGAGGAACGCCAGGGCGATCACCAGCAGAACCGCCATATAGGCGATCACAATCAGCATGGTCCGGAAGGAACGCATGCGGCGTGTCGCCGAAAAAGCCAGAATCGGATTAAGCACCCTGTGTCACCTCCATAAACACCTTTTCCAGGTTCATCGGAGCCCGGTGGAAATCACACACCGGTACGCCCTTCAGCACCAGCTGCCGGAGTACTTCCGGACTGCAGTCCTCGCCTTCCGTCAGCCGCACCCGAAGCAGATAAGGTTCTTCTTTCATGATTTCCGTAACGGAAGGCAGTTCCTTCAGGCAGCGGACAGCCGATTCCACGTTTTCCTCGCCGCATCCCTCCGTCAGCCGGATATCCAGCGGCGCGTTGCCGTTCATCCGGTCGGACAGCGCTTCCACGCTTCCGGAGAACACCAGCTGCCCGTGATCCAGGATCGTCAGGCTGTCACACATTTCCGCCAGTTCCGGCAGGATGTGGGAGGAGATCAGCACCGTTTTCCCCATTTCCCGCAGGGTGCGGAGAATGCCTTTCATCTCCGCTCTGGCTCGCGGATCCATGCCGGATGCCGGTTCGTCAAGAATCAGCAGCTTCGGGTCATGGATCAGGCTTCTCGCCAGGCAGAGCCGTTGTTTCATACCCCGGGAAAGTGCGTCCACATATTCGTTTTCTTTTTCTTCCAGCTGCACCAGTTCCAGCAGCTGTCTTGTCATCCGCTTCCGTTCAGCCGCGCCGATCCGGTAGCAGCGGGCGTAAAAATCCAGGTATTCCCAGCACTTCAGGCTGTCATACACACCGAAGAAATCCGGCATATATCCGACCAGTTTCCGTGCTTTCTGTCCTTCCTTAACCACGTCCGTTTCATCCACAAAGGCTGTTCCGGAAGTGGGCTTCATCAGCGTGGCAAGAATCCGCATGGTGGTGGTCTTCCCGGCGCCGTTAGGGCCCACAAAGCCGTGCAGCGCTCCGTCCGGAATTTCCAGGCTTAAATCCCGCAGGGCGGGAAAACTGCCGTAATTCTTGCAAAGATGGTCAATTTTCAGCATGTTCCAGCCTCCCTTCCAGACTGATCATCGGTGTGGGAATATCCGAGTACATGTCCATACTGTCCGACCGGAACTGCACATACAGCCGGCCCTGCTCATCCAGGTACCGTTCCGGATTCTGAATGTCTTCGTTCAGCTGGATTTCTTTCCACACCTGTTTTTCCGCGTCCAGGACATAAACCTTCGCCTGCTCCGAATACCAGGCGTCCAGCACCACGCGCAGTGCGCTCACTTTTGCGCCTTCCAATCCTTCAGGTCTGTACAGGAAGGTGGGATTACCGCTCAGGACATGGTAGGAATCCGTCCGGGGATCATCATACCCGGATCCCGGGATCGGCATCAGGTTATCATCCGTATCCACGCAGACAGGCCTGTCCATGCCCGGGCTGCGGAAGACCATGCCGGTTCGTCCCACAGCGCTGAAAGGAATGCTTGCTGTCAGCAGGGATACGTTTCTTTGCCTTTCCACGGTCTTCCCGTCCACTTTCAGCTCCGGCGCCTGTACGCCGGCGGGTTTCACACAGTACAGGAAAACGGCGCTTTCATAGTTGCGATATCCGCTGTTTCCCTGCGCCTGCCGCACCACATCAGCCGCGCTGCTGACCATATCATAAAGCTGGTTTTTATCCTCTTTCTCTTCTGCGGAAAGCTGCGCGCCGGCCGGCTTGACAGCCGATGCCGCGGAAATGATTTCATAGAGGGTCCGGCTGTTCCTGTACAGAACGCCCTCCTCCACCTCGTAATCCTGATTGTATTTCTTATCTGTCCGGGTCAGGAGCACATCTGTTTTTTCTCCCGGTGCAAGCTCTTTCACTGTGCTGAAGCCGTATGAGGTAATCAGGTAGCCTTCTGCCAGGTTCAGATCCGTTCCGTTTATGATTTCCGCGTGAAGACCGTCCTCCGCCATCCACGCTTCTCCTTCGATCTTTCCATGGATTCCCGGATCCCTTTCCGTTTCCAGGGCAATCCCCTGCCAGGCATGGCTGCTTTCAGCGGTTACAACGCTTTCTCCGCCCGCGGTGTAGCACATCCTCAGGTTAGTCGGTTCATGCCGGCGGCTGTCATCTTCATCTTCGTCATAATCCACATAGTCATATATGCGCGCCTTCAGATCGCTTCCGTCCATGCTGAAACTGTGCCTGCCGTAGAACGGTGCTGCGGCGTTAATGCCTGTATAGCTTGTAATGATCCCGGAGTCATCCTGTACCATGTTTTCGGAGACAACCGCCAGGGGACGGTTGGTTTCCGCGCCGGATGAAAGCAGCAGGATGCCCACCGCCGCCAGGATGGAGAACAGCGGAACCGCTGCCCACATCCACTGCCGCAGGTCCTTCTTTTTCAGGATCCACCAGCACAGGCAGCAAAGCACCAGGACACCCGCCACGATAATCAGTCCGACAGTCAGTAGGCTCCGGGCACGGATCGTCACTGAATAACCCACAAACACCGTTCCGGCGGAAGGTTCATCCGAACCGGAATACATGGCGGCAGAGTAGAGATCCTGATCCTGTTCAACCAGAAGCTGCTGCCAGAAATAGTGCATCAGGTTCTCGCTGTTCAGGCGGGGTTCTCCCATCTCGAAAGCAGCGGTATAAATCCGTCCTTTTCCGGCCGCGGCACGGTAAACCAGTCCGTGGTCTTCACCGTCACGCGCCAGCGGTTCTCCGCTGTATTCAGCCAGCGGAACGGATATCCGTTTCCCGGTTATTCCCCGGCCCAGCAGCTTTTCCAGGCCGTCCGTCACGCTTTCAGAGGTTGTCATGCTTTCAAGCGTCAGGCCGGTATAGCTGCTGAAAAACGGAATCGTCCGTCCGGCGTTTGATCCGCCGCCGCATAGCAGGATACCCCCGTGCTGCAGCCATTCATCCATCGCTTCCTGCTGTTTCCGTGATAAGGAAGCCGGATCAATATCATCAATGACCAGCATGCCGAAACTCTTCAGCGCGCGCAGCTCTTCCGGAAAGGTGTCCGCGGTAAGCGGGATCGTCTTCCACTGCTCAAAGCGGGCCAGCGTGTCATTGTCCCGGTCAATGTTCAGGTTGTTCAGGTTCTGGGGACGCGTGCTGAGCACACCGATCAGCATGGATGAAGGGTTGACCAGCGTTTTCGCTTTCCCGTTCCCGGTGCAGATCACTTCCCCGTCCCTGATCAGTTCGGCGGTATAAACATCCTGGCGGGTATATACCGACACATATAGGGTAAATTCCCTCTGTGAGCCTGCGGGAACAGAGATATCCGCCTCGTAGCGGTCATATTCCTTCTTGCTCACATAGGCATTGACCCCCAGGGTACCCTCCAGGTCATCGCCGAAATTGCGTATTCTGACCCTCACAGGCATCGCTTTGCCGTAAGTCATCATTCCATCATATCCGACGGTCACATCCATGTCGAAGTCCGGGCTTCCCTTTTCCTCATGCATGGATTCCGCGGTGCCTGCAGCGCATAAAAAAATAAAGCAGGCCGCAAGCAGCAGAAGTATCGCTTTCCTGATCCTGATACTCAAAACAGCTTCCTCCTCCGGACGGGCTTTTTGTCCGTCCTGTATATAAATAAACGAACGGAACCGTTTTTTTGTTCCGTTCGTTTTTTGAGTTCAGTATTCAGAAGAAAAAGGTTTTCCGCAGATGCGCGTGCAGCGGCGGGATCAGCGTGGCAATGAAAAGGAACAATCCCAGTGCGCCGAAGCCGCATACGCAGTACAGCGACCATACCCACATTGGTGACCCGAAGGTGATGCTCTGGAAAAACTCAACCAGCATAAACGAGCAGCCGATCAGCATCAGGTACAGGCCCAGCAGCCGCAGCCGCCCTTTCCGGATATACCGGAAGATGGTCACACCCAGCAGCGTCAGTACACACGCGATTCCGGTCACCGGGAACGCGAAAGACAGGAACCAGCTTTCCCGGTTCTTCAGGCACACATACAGCAGGAAGCCCGCCAGGCAGATGAAATCAATCGGCAGGAAAATCATCGGCCGGAACCGGCGGAACAGCAGCGGAAACAGCAGTACAATCCAGGCCAGTGCCCCGCCCATCATCACATATCCGGACCAGGAGGCCTCCCCGACAGTATTCAGGCAGACGATCAGGCTGCTCAGTCCGGCGGCGATCATCACCGCCGTCAGCATCCAGACCAGCAGGCCTCTTCCCCGCTTTTCCTCTTCCGGCAGCCGGTCGGAATACGAAGACTGTTCCGCCGTTTCCCGTTCCCCGGCAATCATCACAGGCGTCCGGCACAGCGGGCATTCCTTCGCCCCGTCCTGCAGCTTCACCCCGCAATATACACAGTACATCTTTTCACATCCTTTCCTGACCTTCAGGTCAGGACACAAATAATTGTTCATTGTTAATTGTTAATTGTTCATTGATCGAAAGCAATTCATTCATGAATTGCTTTCAATCTCCACCGGCACCCCCAGCTCCACCAGCCGGGAAAACACCAGCCGTTCCAGTTCCGATTCCCGGATTCCCCGGATCATGTTGATGTAGGTTTTGCCATCGTAGGTTGCCACGGAGCAGTTATTGGGATAGGTGTACTGAACGCCGATCACGAACTCAAACCGTTCCACCATCGGCGCCATCACCTCCGGCACCGTCACCACGCCCATATTGGACAGGTTCAGGCAGCCCTTGTTTTCGCCGCTGAGCATGTATACCGTGCGCATGCACAGCTTCTTGACCGGCAGCGGAATCAGGCGCAGCAGCAGGTTCTGCTGCAGGTCCACGTTCTTGGCCACCCGTCCCGCCATCCGCTGGGGAATGGTTTCCGCCGCCAGCTGGTGTCCCATGATGGCGCAGATCTGTTCGTGGGTATATTGCCCCAGCCGCGGATCAAACCCGATGTTCACCGCCAGCGTGAAATTGCGCATGGTCTCCATTTTGAAGGTTTTGCGCAGGTTCACCGGAATGGTGATCTTGACCGGCCGGGCCTTCCTGCCCGTCTTTCCTTCCGCCAGCTGCCGCTTCTCAATCGCTTCCGCCAGCACCGCCGCCAGGAAGGCCGTCACCGTTACCCCCTGTTCATGGGCCTTTTCCTTCAGCACATCCGCCGGCACAATGCCCGTGATAATATGCCGGAACCGGTCCGCTTCCGGCGTGCCGCTCAGGCGGTAGGCCGTATCCTCCGCCCGGCTCAGGCCCCGTGCCGCCCCGCAGGAGAGGAAACAGTCCCGTGTCTCTTCCGGCTTCGGCTTATCGCTGATATCAACGATGTGCCCCTCCGGCGGAATCGTCACACCGTATTTCAGCTTCAGGTAATGGGCTGTCAGGTTTTTCAGCAGGATCAGGCCGCCCGTTCCGTCAGTCACGGAATGGAACACTTCCACGGCAATTCGGTTGTTGTAATACAGAAAGCGCACACAGCAGGTTTTCAGTTCCCTGCGTGTCATATGGGTCAGCGGATAGGCGAAATCCTTCTGGCTCTTCGGTGCCTTCAGGATGGTTTCCAGGTAATACCAGAAAAAGCCTCTTCTCAAGCGCACAAAGCAGGTCGGAAACCGGGGCCTCAGTTCAGCAATTGCCCGGTCCAGCACTTCAGAATCCACCGGCTCTTTCAGCGTGGCGGAAACCCTGAAAACATTATTCCAGTTTTTCCGGATGATTGCCGGAAATATCAAAGCGGCATTATCCAGCCGGTACCATTGTTTCTTCATTGATTCCTCCGGTATACAGGTGGTGAAAAGCTGTCCTTTTCACATATTGCATACACTTGGGGATAATATCACGATGCCCTTTCCCCGTCAAACCAGGAAAAGCACTATAATAATTTTTAATTATTCATTATTAATTATTCATTGATGGCTGTATAAACGGTTTAGGCCAAAGCCTAAAACCGTTTATACAGCCATCTGAATCCTCCTGCCGGCACCTTCACGGCTCCCGCCTTGCAGCGGCGTCCGGTTTCCAGGTCGGTATACATGGTCTCGTCATGAATCCAGGCGATCTGCGGCTCTTTGGAGAAATTGAACACCGCCAGCAGTTTCTCTCCCAGGTAATACCGCCCGATGCCCAGCACCCGGTCGTTTTCCGTGTTCTGAATCCACACATCCGCCCCGTCATCAAAGACACCGTATTTTTTGCGCAGCTGTTCCTGTCGCGCGGTCTCCGCAAAAACCCTTCCTTCCGGCGTTTCCGGGTCTTTCCGTTTCTCCGCCTTCCGCCAGTCCATGTCGCCCCGGTGCAGATACCGGCTGTCTTCAGCCTTCAGGGGATCATCATGATAGGAATAGTCATTCTCCTGCGCGATCTCATCCCCGCTGTACAGAACAGGCATCCCGCTCAGGGTAAACATGAGCGCGTGCAGCATTCCGTCCAGCCGGACGGCTTCATCCAGGGCCTTTTCGTTTTTCTCTTTCCGCGCGGTTTCGATCCCGCACAGGGAGGCCGTTGTTCCGCAGAGCCGGGCATCCCCAAGCCGCGGATCGTCATTATACAGTTCTCCCCGTGCCCTGCTTCCGGGATACTTCCCTGTGTAGTAATCATTCAGGTACCGCTTGTGGGGCGCTTGCTCCCAGGCAAAGTTCCACCGCAGGTAATCATAATCCAGACCCCAGCCGATATCGTCATGGCAGCGCAGGTAGTTCAGGAATGTATACTGCCTCGGCAGGGCAAACACCTGTCCCAGCTGATGCTCCAGCAGTTTCACATTCTGTGTAGCCAGCGTATGCCACAGCGTTGCCATCGTGGTCACATTATACAGCAGGTGGCATTCCGGTTTCTGCACCGTGCCAAAATAAGGCGCCACCCGGCTTGGTTCCATCACTACCTCGCCCAGCAGCAGCGTTCCCGGGCAGACGATCTCGCAGACCATCCGCATCATTCTCACCAGCGTGTGTACCTGCGGCAGGTTCCGGCAGGTGGTTCCCGGCGCCTTCCAGATATAAGGCACCGCGTCCAGCCGGATGATATCCGCGCCGTAATTGCACAGGTTCAGCATGTTTTCCGTCATGTCATTGAAGACAGCGGGATTGGCATAGTTCAGGTCCCACTGGTAGGGATGGAACGTGGTCATCACGATCTTCCCGGCTTCCTCACACCAGGTAAAATTCCCCGGCGCCGTTGTCGGAAACACCTGGGGCACTGTCTGCTCATACCAGTTGGGAATATCCCAGGTGTCGTAGAAGAAGTAGCGGTTCTGGTATTCCTTCTCTCCCGCCTTTGCCCGCCGGGCCCATTCATGCTCCTCGCTGGTGTGGTTCATCACAAAGTCCAGGCACAGGGAGATTCCCTGCTGATGGCAGTCTTCCGCAAGTTCCGCCAGGTCTTCCATGGTGCCCAGCTCCGGCTGTACCTTCCGGAAATCACTCACGGCATATCCGCCATCGCTCCGGCCTTCCGGGCTTTCCAGCAGCGGCATCAGGTGCAGGCAGTTCACACCGCATTCCCGGATATAGTCAAGCCGTTTCCGGACCCCCTGCAGCGTTCCGGCAAAAGCTTTCACATACATCTGCATGCCGACCAGACTGTGTCCCCTGTACCAGGCAGGACAGGCGGCCCGGTCCCGGTCCATCTTCCGTAGATGCTCCGGCCTGTTTTCCCACATGCGGTACAGCATACCGGTAAAGTATTCCCAGGCCTTCCTGTCCCCGTGATACAGTTCCATATACAGCCATTTCAGTTCATCCGCGTGACGCTCAAACCGTGCGGCAAATTCCTCATTCCAGTTCTGATTGCTCATATTGCTGCCCTTCCGTTTTTCCGTTTTCACTGTATATATTCTGTACTCTTCGCTTGTCATTCTGTTTTATTTATAGCACACTTTACTTTCCCGTACAAGCCAGCCCGCATTTGCGTAAACACTATAGAATTCTTCATTTTTCATTCTTCTTTTTTCATTTCTTTTTCTGCTGCTTTGCCTGCAAAGCGGCAGAAAGAAATTGTATGCACAAATCACTTTTCATGATATAATGAGATGATGCGGTTTTGGCATCATGGGAAGGTTGTTTTTCTTTAATATGTTATTATTTTTCTTCCCCGCCGCCGCGTCAATAAATCGCTCTTGAACCGGAATGGAAGGAGGCTGTCATGAGCAATCTTGACGCGCAGTCTGTTTGCAGCAGACTGGAAGCTGACCAAACGCTGGCCACCCTGTTCGACATTTTACGGGACTATGGGGAAGCGCCGGCTGCTTACTGGCTGAATGGTGAACAGGAAAGAACCCGCTCCTATGCGGAAATGACCCTCCGGGCGGATGACTATGCCGCCTGTATCAACTCCCTTGGTCTCGAAGATGGCTGGATCGGCGTTGCAGTTGATACCTGCCACGACTGGCCGTCTCTGTACTGGGGCGTCATGCGCTCCGGACATAATGCCCTGCTGCTGGACGCGTCAGCGCCCGACAATGTCATTCAGGGCCTGCTGGATGAAGCGCATTGCCGCCAGATCATCTCCCTGAAGCCCAGGGCTCTCTCCGGCAACGTCCGCCAGATCGACTTTAAAACCATCCGCGAAGCTCCGCGCACCATCGGTTTCATCCCCGTCTGGGGCGAATATACCGCCATGTGCACCAGCGGCACCACCGGCACCAGCCGCATCTTTGCCTACAACAGCAAGGCAATTTGCGCCCAGGCGCTGAATGCCTATGAGCTTTTCAAGGTTAACCCCCGGATTATCCATCCTGTGAACACCGGGCGTAAAACCCTGGCTTTCCTGCCCTTCCATCATGTGCTGGGTTTCATGGGCAACATGATCCTTTCCATGTTCATGGGCACCGCCAATGTGTTCCTGCAGGACCGGACGCCTAATTCCATCCTGAACACCTGCCATCATTTCCCGCCGAACCTGCTGATCATGGTTCCCCTCGTGGGCAACAGCCTGGTTCGTTCCGTGGAAAAGGGCCTCAAAAAAGAGAACAAGGCCAAGCAGAGCGCTTTCAAAACCCTGAAGGCCCTGTCCCTCGCCCGTCAGGCCATTTCTCCTGAAGCCGGCCTCAACTGGGCGGAAAAGTCCGCTTTCGCCGCGCTGAATGAGAAGCTCATCGGCACTGAGGTGGATGTGGTCATCTTCGGCGGCAGCCATACGCCGACCGAAACCCTGCGCACCCTGAACGCGCTGGGCTACTACACCGTCACCGGTTACGGCATGACGGAAACCGCCATCAACGGCTTCGAAACCGGCATGGCGCTCAAGTACCGGCTGAACGGTTCCGTCGGTAAGCCCCTGCCTGCTGCGGAATACCGGATCGTTCCGGACAAGGAAGACAGCAAGACCGGCGAACTGCAGGTCCGCGGCTCCGGCATTCATTCCGGCCGGGTCATCAACGGCCAGATTCTTCCGCCCGACACAGTGGACGGCGGCTGGCTGCCCACCGGTGATATCGCCCAGCTGGACGCCACCGGCCGTCTGTATATCCGTGGCCGCCTCAAGGACGTCATCATCAACGAATCCGGCGAAAACGTCTATCCCGACGATATGGAAGACGCCTTTGCCTCCATCAACGGTGTGGATCAGTTCTGTGTGGTCGGCTTCCGCCGCAACCGCCGGGACAATAACGAAGACATCGTTCTGGTTATGAATGTCGGTGAAAACTACACCGATGAACAGTACCTGGACAAGCTGGCCGCGAAGGTGGCTGACGCCAACCGCCGCCTGCCCATCTACACCCAGCTGAACCGCGCCATCGTCACGCCCAACAAGCTGCCCCTGGTCAGCGGCATCAAGGTCAAGCGCATTGAGCTCAAGCGGATGTATGAGGAAGGCGAGCTGACTTACCGCGAACTGGATCTTCACGGTCAGAACGTCGGTACCGAAGTAGCTGCCGCCGCCCGCCTGGAAACCAAGAGCGCCAAACATGATGAGATCCTGAAGAAGGTCCGCACCATGTACGCGGAGGCGCTGGAAATCTCCGAGAGCGAAATCACCGATAATGCCAACTTCATCGAGGACCTCCAGGGCGACAGCCTGCAGGTGCTGTCTATTGCGCTGAAGGCCGAAGAGGAATGGGGCATCACCATTCCCGCGGAAGAGTACGGTTCCTGTGCTACCGTGGCCGGTATGGCCCAGGTGGTGGAAGCCCTGCTGGAAGGCCCCGCAGAAAGCGACAAGCCCAAGGAACGTGTTCCCGTCCGGCCCATCACCCGCTTTGAAGACACGCCGGAATACAAGCACTTCCTGGAGCGCCAGGAAGCCCTGGTCGGCAAGGGAGACAATCCCTACTTCGTCGCCCATGAATCTCCCCTGCTGGATACCGGCATCATCGACGGCAAGGAAGTCCTCGAGTTCGGTTCCTATAACTACGTAGGTATGTCCGGCCGCAAGGAAGTCAAGGAAGCCGCCAAGGCTGCCATTGACAAGTACGGCACCAGCGCCAGCGGCAGCCGCCTCCTGGCCGGTGAAAAGCAGATCCATAAGGATCTGGAAAAGGAAATTGCTGACTGGAAGCATACCGAAGATGCTATCGTCTGCGTCGGCGGTCACTCCACCAACGTGACCTTCGTTGGCAACTTCTGCGGCAAGAATGACCTGATCCTGTATGACGCCCTGGCCCACAACTCCATTGAGCAGGGCTGCAAGCTGTCTGATGCCACATCCCGTCCCTTCCCCCACAGTGACACAGCCGCGCTGGAAACCATCCTGAAGAGCCAGCGTGCCTATTATGAGAAGGTTCTGATCGTCATCGAAGGCGCTTACAGCATGGACGGCGATATCGCTCCCGTGCCGGACTTCGTACGGATCAAGAAGGAATATGGCTGCTTCCTCATGGTGGATGAAGCCCACAGCGCCTGCGTCATCGGTAAGACCGGCGGTGGTGTGGATGAGTACTTCGGCCTCAACGGCGATGATATCGACATCAAGTACGGTACCCTGTCCAAGGGCCTGGGCACCTGCGGCGGCTATCTGGCCGGCAAAAAGTGCCTGATCGACTTCCTGCGCTACAACATGCCCGGTTTCGTCTTCAGCGTTGGTATTTCTCCCGCGCTGGCAGCCGGCTCCCTGGAAGCCATCCGCACCCTGCGGACCCATCCGGAAATCATGGAGCATCTCCGCACCGCCATCAAGGCCTTTGCGGACAGCGCCCGCCGCCGTCACCTGGATATCTGCCTGGCCGGTGAAACCGCGGTTCTGCCGGTTCTGGTCGGTAAGGACGAGGACGCGTGGTTGCTCTCCAACGAACTGAAAAAGCGGGGCGTCAGCGTGCCGCCTGCCATGTATCCTGCCGTTCCCAAGGGCAAGGCCAGACTGCGCTTCTGCGTGATTAGCGAACACAAACCCGAACAGATCGAAAAGGCGCTGGACATTCTGGAATCCACTGCCCGTGAGTTCGGTATTGAGCTTCCTCGTCGCAATTACGACAAAGAATAAGCTGCGCTTATTCTTTTCGGAATTGCAACTCTACACTCTTAACTCATCACTTTTCACTGGTAACTACAAAACAGGGCTGCCGCCAGGCAGCCCTGTTTTCTCACTTCTTCATTCTTCACTTTTCATCTTCTGTTTGTGCAGCCATACCTGCAGCACAGCCACATCCGCCGGGTTCACGCCGGGAATCCGTCCCGCCGCTCCCAGGGATACCGGCTTCTGCTTGTCCAGCTTCTGCCGTGCTTCCAGCCGCAGGTGCTCAATCTCCGCGTAGCAGATATCCTGCGACAGTTTCGTCTCTTCCATCAGCCGCGCCTGGCGGATCATATGCTCTTCTTTTTCCAGGTAGCCGGCATACTTCACGGAAATCTCCGCCTGCTCCGCCGCGGCTGCGGACACCTCTGTCCACTCCGGCTGCAGCGTCGTCAGGTCCTTCAGGCTGATCTCCGGCCGTTTCAGCAGCTCCTCAGCGTTCAGTGATCCGTTCACTTCCGGCTGGCCTTTCTCCTTCAGGAAGCTGTTCAGCTTCTCTCCGGGAGCGAACCGTGTCGTCCGGATCTGCCGGAGCAGTTCCTCTGTTTCCTCCCGCTTCCGCAGCATCCGTTCCAGCCGTTCTTCCGTAGCCAGTCCAGCCTTGCGGCCGATCTCCGTCAGCCGCAGGTCCGCGTTGTCCTGCCGCAGATAAAGCCGGTGTTCCGCCCGGGAGGTCATCATCCGGTAGGGTTCGTCCGTTCCCTTGGTGGTCAGGTCATCCGTCAGCACGCCGATATAGGCCATATCCCGCGTCAGGATAATCTGTTCCCTGCCCTGCAGCTCCAGCGCGGCGTTCATACCCGCCAGCAGCCCCTGGCAGGCCGCTTCCTCATAGCCGCTGGTGCCGTTGATCTGTCCCGCGAAAAACAAGCCTTTGATCCGCAGGCTTTCCAGCGTGGGCCGCAGTTCCCGGGAATCGATACAGTCATATTCAATCGCATAGCCCAGGCGGGTAAACTCACAGTGCCGCAGTCCCGGAATCGTCCGGTACATGGCCCACTGCACGTCCTCCGGCATGGAGGTGGACATGCCCTGCACGTACCATTCCCGGCTTTCCTTCCCTTCCGGCTCCAGGAAAATCTGGTGCCGGTCCTTGTCCGCAAACCGGACCACCTTGTCTTCAATGCTGGGGCAGTACCGCGGACCGATACCGTGGATCTTGCCGCTGTACAGTGGCGCCCGGTGCAGGTTATCCAGGATAATCTTATGGGTTTCCGGCGTGGTCCATGTCAGGTAACAGCTGTAGGTATTCTCCAGCTTCCGGTCCGTCAGGAAAGAGAAGGGAACCACCGGGTCGTCACCCTTCTGTTCCTGCATCTCGTCAAAATCCACTGACCGGACGTCCACCCGCGCCGGGGTGCCGGTCTTGTACCTGCGCAGTTCAAAGCCCAGTTCCGTCAGGCTGGCGGAAAGTTCGGAAGCGTTCATCAGTCCCTGGGGACCGCCGTCATGCCGGTGCTCACCGATGATGATGCTGCCCTTCAGGTACACGCCGGTAGCGGCAACCACAGCCCGGCAGGGAATCCGCGCGCCTGTCACCGTTGTCACGGCAGTCACCTGCCCGTTTTCGGTTTCAATGGAGGCCGCTTCCCCCTGCCGAACAGTCAGGTGGTCTTCGGTCATCAGTGCCCTGCGCATCCTGTTCTGGTATGCCTGCTTGTCCGCCTGCGCGCGCAGTGAATGAACCGCAGGGCCTTTGCCCGTGTTCAGCATCCGGCTCTGCAGGAAGGTATCATCAATCGCAAGGCCCATTTCGCCGCCGAGGGCATCCAGTTCGCGAACCAGATGCCCCTTGGCAGATCCGCCGATGACCGGATTGCAGGCCATAAGCGCGATACCGTCCATATTCAGTGTTAAGAGAATTGTATCAATACCCATTCGCGCGGCGGCAAGTGCAGCCTCGCATCCCGCATGCCCCGCGCCGATAACTACCAGTTCTGCCATGTTTTATCCCACACCCTGATCCGGATTATTGTAATAGTTGTACCTTGTCCACTGGGTCCGGATCTGTTCACTTTCCGGAATATACCAGGTGATTCCCTCGGAATCCCGCCAGCTTGTAATCGTCAGCAGCACCATTCCGAGCTCCTGATCAATCACATAATTGTGGAACCGGAACCCGCCGTGGACCGACCGCTCCAGCGGATTCAGCACGAAGGGGTAATCCGCTTCGAAATAGGTGCTCTCCCCGTCCTTGTTGCAGATCATGGGATTGCCGCTCTTGTCATAGCACTCAATCTTGCAATGGACGTTTTCAATCGTGATATCCTGGCTCATGTTCCGCATGGTAATCTTGATCTGGTTGTTTGCGTTCACGTCCAGTTCTTCGGTCATAACCGCTTCGTTGAAGTTGTCCACCCTGATCCGGGTCGATGCGGAGAAGCCGCCGTCCTCGGTATAGGCATAAACCGTTGTCACACCGTTGTTGACGCCGTCCACCCGTCCGGTGCTGGTTCCGTTGGAGCGCACCGTTGCGATCCACTCGTTTTCGGAAGACCAGTACACTGCCTGGTTGTTGGCGTTCTTCGGTTCGATCACAGCCTTGATGGAGGCACAGTCCCCCTTCTGTACGTAGTACAGTTCTTTCTGCACCGACACACCGGTTACAGGCTGGATGACGTTCACCCGGATGGTTGCCTGCCGTTTGGACGCGTCCTTTGCCGTCACGGTAATGGAAGCCGTTCCGCGGCTCAGGCCCGTCACAAGGCCGTTTTCATCCACCGAGGCAATCTTCGACTGCAGGCTCTTGAAGGTTACGCCCTTGTCCGTAGCGTCCTCGGGAAGCACATTCAGCCTCAGCTGAACATTTTCACCGGTCTTGATGCTCAGCTCGCTCTGCGGATTCAGGCATTCGATCTTCGTCACCAGCTGGCTGACAGTCACCGTAGTGGAGGCCGACACCGACGGATTGGAATTGCTTGTGCAGGTAATGGTGCAGACGCCGGCTTTCTTGCCGGTCACCTGACCGCCCCGTACTGTGGCAATCGACTCATCGGAGGAAGACCAGGTCACCGACCTGTCGTTTGCCTCCGCCGGCAGGATCTGGATCTTCGCCTGCACGGTCCGGCCGGCCACCACCGGGATATTGTCCTGCGCGAATGAAATGGAGGTCACGGACTGGGTTACGGTCAGGAACGCGGTCGCGGAAATCTTGGATCCGTCCGCCGCCGTGGCGACGATATTCGCGCTTCCCTTCTTCAGGCCGGTCACCACACCGTTTTCATCCACCGTGGCGATATTCGGATTCTTGGAAGTCCATGTTACGCTGGTGATGGACGCGTTCTCCGGAGAGCAGATCGCTTTCAGCTGCAGCGTGGATCCGGCAGCCACTTTCCTGGAGCCGGCGTCAATCTGGATCTTCTTGACAGGCTGGATAACCAGCACCCGGAAGGTTTCCGTGACCTCCGGATTCTGTACGCTTGCAACGGTCAGGTCGCACTCACCGCGCTGCATGGCCCGCAGGGAGGTGTTTGTCACCTTGGCAACACCCGCGTCCGAAGAAGTATAGGAGATCTGGCGGTTGCTCGCGTCCTCGGGGGTGCAGGTGGTGGACAGGGTGATTGTCGTACCCGCCGGAAGCACCAGTACCTGGTGGTCCGTCGGTTCCCGAAGCAGCGAAGTGACGGCCGGATCATCCGGATTGTATACGGAAAGCCGGTTCGTATTCAGCGTGACCTTCTGAACCGCACGCAGCACCTTGACCGTAGTGCGTGCCTGGCCGACCCGCTTGCCGTTCCGGATCAGCGAAGCCGTGATCTCGGTCTGGCCCTTGTTCACGCCGGTAATCGTACCGTCTTCGGCCACCGTCGCGACATTCGTTCTGGCGCTGGAGTAGGTAATCTCACCGTCGCCGGCGTAATTGCCTTCCCGGCGGAGCGCGGTCTGGACGGATGCGCCTTCAAACACCGAGATGTTCTTTTCAGTGAACAAAAAAACATTGGCCGCCAAAGCCGGAGCGGCTATGCTCAGGCATAACGCTAATACCAGCGACCAGATCAGGCACTTTTTCCTCATCGTTGACTCCTCTCTCCGGTTTGTTATCCGGTTTCACAGTTTCTTCCCCTGTCTATAGAACGAAAGATGCAGGCTGCTCCCTGCATGTTTTCCCAAACCATATGAAAACGGTGCCGTTACACGACACCGTACATCACCGGATTAATGCGTGTCCAGGTAAGACCGGACCAGCTCTTCCAGTATTTCATCTCTTTCCAGGCGGCAGATAAGGCTCCGGGCGGAATTGTAACTGGTGATGTATGTCGGTTCTCCGGTCACAAGATAGCCCACCAGCTGGGTAATCGGATCGTAACCCTTTGTCTGCAGGGCCTTATATACATACATCAGAATATCATGCGCCTCATTGCCTGTTCCGACGATAGGATCCATTTTATGGGTGTTGAACAGTTCTTCCACAATGTATCCCCCTTTACCTGCTCTGTTTAAAGTATTATACAACATCCTGTATATGAAAGACAATACTTTCCTTTATACAGTAAGGAACTTTTTCTTGCTTATCCCTTATCGTTTCATATATAATGTATCGTACACTCGCTGTGCGAATGACGGGGAATTCTGAATCCTGTATTCACTATTCTGAATTGAGTTTAAGGGGTCTTTATCATGGAAGAAACTACTGCCCGCAGCAACTTTATCTGGGACGCGATCGAGAAGGATCTGGAGGAAGGCCGTTACACGGAAATCCATACCCGTTTCCCTCCGGAACCCAACGGCTATATGCACATCGGTCACTGCAAAGCCCTGATTATGGACTTCCTGACCGCGGAAAAATTCGGTGGCAAATGCAACCTGCGTTTTGACGACACGAACCCTGCGAAGGAAGATACCGAGTATGTGGAAGCCATCAAGCGTGATATTCACTGGCTTGGTTTCCACTGGACCGGCGGGGAATTCTATGCTTCCGACTATTATGATAAATGCTATGAGATCGCTGAGGAGTGGATCCGCCGCGGCCTGGCCTATGTGGATGAGCTCAGCAAGGATGAAATGCGGGAATACCGCGGCACCCTGACCGAGCCCGGAAAGAACAGCCCCTGGCGGGACCGTCCCGCTGAGGAAAGCCTGGATCTGTTCCGCCGCATGAAGGCCGGTGAGTTCCCGGAAGGCAGCAAAACCCTGCGGATGAAGATCGACATGGCTTCCCCGAATATCGTGATGCGCGATCCTGCCATGTACCGCATCCTGTATAAGGAGCACTGGCGCACCGGCAGCAAGTGGTGCATCTATCCCATGTATGACTTCTCCCACCCCATCGGTGACGCGCTGGAAGGCATCAGCCATTCCATGTGCTCCCTGGAATATGAAATCCACCGTCCCCTGTATGACTGGGTCGTGGAAAAGAGCGCGGACATGCTTCCCGCCCGTCCCCGCCAGATTGAGTTTTCCCGCCTCAACATGACCGGCACGGTCATGAGCAAGCGCTACCTCCGCCAGCTGGTGGAGGGCGGCTATGTGGCAGGCTGGGATGATCCCCGGATGCCCACCCTTTCCGCCATGCGCCGTCGCGGTTACCCCGCCATGGCCATCCGGAACTTCGTGGATACCATCGGCATGAGCAAGGCGGATTCCACCGTGGATTACGCCGTTCTGGAGCACTGCGTCCGTGATGTCCTGGGTGAAACCTCCCTGCGCGCCATGGCCGTGCTGAACCCCCTGAAGGTTGTGCTGACCAACTGGCCGGAAGGCGAAACCAAAACCGTCACCCTGGAGAATCATCCGGATCATCCCGAGATGGGTGAACGAACCCTCACCTTCGGCCGGGAGCTGTATATCGAGCAGGATGACTTCATGGAAGTCCCCGTGAAGAAATACCAGCGGATGTTCCCCGGCAATGAAGTCCGCCTGAAAGGCGCCTACATTGTCCGCTGTGACGACTGCATCAAGGACGCGGACGGCAATGTCGTTGAAGTGCACTGCACCGTGGATCTGGATTCCTTCTCCGGCAGCGCCGGCGCCGACCGGAAGATCAAGGGCAAGACCCTGCACTGGGTCCCCGTGAACGACTGCATTCCTTTTGAAGCCAGGCTGTATGAGCCGCTGCTGAATGATGATGTGGCGGAGGATGAAGCGGAAGAAGTCGACAAGAAGGACTTCATTTCCCGCCTGAATCCCGAAAGCCTCAAGGTCTGCCGCGGCTATGCGGAGAATGTCATCGCCCAGGCGGAAACCGGAACCAGCTTCCAGTTCCTGCGCACCGGCTACTTCTGCAAGGATCCGGATTCCACCGACGCCCTGCCGATCTATAACCGCACCGTCGGTCTCCGCGATACCTTTGCCAAGCAGGCCAAATAATCACCGCCGTGTTTATCCGTTTTAAGTCTTTATCTTCTGTTATTCATTCTTTTTTCCGGAGGAAAAAAACGATGGTTCGTACTCGTTTTGCCCCGTCTCCCACGGGCTTCATGCACCTGGGCGGCGTTCGTACCGCCCTCTATGCCTATCTTTTTGCCAAACAGAATAACGGCCAGTTCATTCTGCGCATTGAGGATACCGACCAGGAGCGCTTTGTGGAAGGCGCCACCGAAGTTATTTATGATACCCTCCGTGCCTGCGGCCTGAACTGGGATGAGGGCCCCGATGTGGGCGGCCCCTGCGGTCCCTATATCCAGTCCCAGCGCAAGGATACCTATCTCCCCTACGCGAAGCAGCTGGTCGAATCCGGCCATGCCTATTACTGCTTCTGCTCCAAGGAGGAGATTGACGATCGGAAGGCAGCAGTGGAAGCTGCCGGCGGCACCTGGAAGTATGACAAGCACTGCCTGCACCTAACCAAAGAGGAAGTACAGCAGAAGCTGGACGCGGGCATCCCGTGGACCATCCGCATGAACGCTCCCACAGAGGGTGAAACCAGCTATACCGACGCTGTCTTCGGCGAGATGACCTTCCAGAATTCAGAGGCCATGGATGACATGGTTCTGATCAAGCAGGACGGTATGCCCACCTATAACTTTGCCAACGTCATCGACGACCATCTCATGGGCATCACTCATGTTATGCGCGGCATGGAGTATCTTTCCTCCACGCCCCGCTACAACTACCTGTACACCGCCCTGGGCTGGGAGATCCCGACCTATATTCACCTGCCCACTGTTATGCGGGATGCCACCCACAAACTGTCCAAGCGGGACGGCGACGCCTACTATTCCGACTATATCGGAAAAGGCTTCCTGACCGAAGCGCTGATCAATTATCTGGCGCTGGTCGGCTGGAACCCCGGCACGGACCAGGAATTCTTCACCTTACCTGAGCTGGTGGAAGCTTTCGATATCCACCGTATCAACAAGTCCCCCGGCATCTTTGATGTCAACAAGCTGGAGTGGATGAACACCCAGTATGTGGCGAAGATGGATCCGGAGGAGTATTTCAAAATGGCAGCCCCCTGGTTTGACAAGGTGCTTGCCGGAAAGAACATCGATTACCGCCGTCTGGCCGAGCTCATGCAGAGCCGTACGGATATCTTCTCCCGCATTCCGGAGAAGATCGCTTTCCTGGCCGAGCTGCCGGATTACGACACCGCCATCTTCTTCAACAAGAAGCAGAAGAGCGATGAAACCGTTGCGAAGGAAGTTCTCCCCCTGCTGATCCCCGTTCTGGAGGGAATCAGCGACTGGACTGAAGCAAATATCCATGATGTTGTCATGGAAAAGATCCAGGCCTGGGAGCGCAAGACCGGTTCTGTCCTCTGGCCCATGCGGATCGCCATCTCTGGCCAGGAGTCCACTCCCGGCGGCGCCTTCGAGATCGCCTATCTGCTCGGTAAGGATGAAACCATCCGCCGCATGAAGGCTTCCCTGGCCAGGCTCGCCTGAACATCAACCATAAACCCTTCCCGGCTGAATCTTTTCAGACGGGATTCTTTTTTTGAACAGCCGTCAGTTGTCTTCACATTCGACGAAGTCGAATATTTCACATTGGCCAGCGGCCAATATTTCACGTTGACAAAGTCAACATTTCATTCAGGCACAATTTCTGATATCAATTCAGAAATTGTGCTTGACACGCCCCCTGCCCTCTGTTATAATACCGCTTGCGGCTAACGCCGATGGGGAATGGTGTAACGGCAGCACCTACGACTCTGACTCGTATTGTCTAGGTTCGAATCCTAGTTCCCCAGCTTTCTTTTTTCTGGCTCCGTTGTCTAGAGGCCTAGGACGCGG
>JAGAAC010000090.1 GCA_017615475.1 Clostridia bacterium | reverse complement strand
GGCCACAAGGTAACGATCAGGGCCGTTGCTGTAAACCGGTATGATAAGGTATCCAGCGTACTGGAAGTCAGCTTTAAAATTGAAGCGAAACCCTATCCGCTGAAGGCCTGGGAGATCACAGAAACGGTGAACGACCTGGAACTGAACAAAACAACCCTGCAGGATTTCCAGGCCTCCTACGGTGAAGGCAAGGAAGTCGAGATTAAACAGGGAACCAACGGTTTTACGAACGAACTGAAAAAGTTTGAATATCCATGGGGTTACGCAGTTATGCACCTGGAAAGGCGCAACTGGGTGCTGGTGGAACTGCGTTTCCATGACGGATCAACATTCAAGGCTCCCAGGGGAACCGGCATAGGGGACCCGATGGATTATGTCATCAGCAAATTCAGGGATATGGGCCAGGTTGCCACTGCCAAGGGGAACAGGGGCCTGTACTGCCTGGACAACGGTTCAGACGGAAAATACCTGAAGAAGAGCAATGCCATCCGGTACCGGATCCGTAAGGACCAGACCTGGTATCAGCTGGAGTATCACCTGGACAGTTCCGGAACGGTGGAGGAAATCGTATACCGCTACATTCCTGAGTAAAAAGATTGCTGAAGGGACACACTTCCAAGATGCGGATTGTTGACATACATGCCCATGCTTTTCCTGACGCGATTGCCCTGAAAGCCGCAGAAAGCATTGGTGAATTCTATCACATGCCTGTAAGGCACAACGGCACGGTCAGCCAGCTGCTGGATTTATATAAGGCAGCCGGAATCAGCCGCGGCTGCATTCATTCAGTGGCGATCACCCCGCATTCCGTTGATTCCATTAACCGGTTTATCGCGGGGGCTGTCCGGGAACACCCGGATATACTGACGGGTTACGGGGCTGTCCATCCGGGCTGCGGGGATCTGCCCGGGCTGATCAGGCAGGTGAAGGAACTCGGACTGAAGGGCCTGAAAATCCATCCGGACATGCAGCGGTTCGCCCTGGACAGCCCGGAGGCCATGAACATGTTTGCCGCTGTTGAAGGAGAACTGCCGATCATTATCCATACAGGTGATTACCGGTATGAGTATTCGAAGCCCCGGCAGATGAAACAGGTGCTGGACGCTTTTCCGAAACTGGTGTGCGTATGCGCCCACCTGGGCGGATGGAGCGAATGGGATGAAGCCTGTGAAACGCTGGCAGGATATGAAAATGCCTATGTGGACACATCCAGCTCGTTGTATGCCCTGAGCCCGGAAAAAGGGAGAAAGATTATCCGCTGTTTCAGCCGGGAACGGGTGCTTTTCGGTACGGATTATCCCATGTGGAATCCTGTTGAGGAACTGGAACGCTTCCATCAGCTGAAGCTGACGGAGAAAGAAGAAGAGCAAATTCTTTGCTCAAACGCAAAGAATTTGCTCAATGAATAATGAAAACTGAAGACTGAAGAATAGAGGGCGGTGAAGCTTTGCTTCACCGCCCTTGCCGGTTTCAGGGGTCAAACAGGGTACAGCCCATGGCTTTGAATTCGTCTATCTTTTTGCGAAGGATATCCTCGGTAAGCTGAAAGTGGTCCGCGAGGCAGGAAAGGCAGAAAAACTCTTCCGCACCGCGGTTGACCAGCTTCCTGGTGAGGGCAATCTCATCCTTTGCCAGGACAGCGCCGCAGCGGACGCAGCGTACCGGTTCAGCCACGGGAGGGTACCAGGGAACACAGATACAGCTTCATATCGTGTCCGGGAACAGTGGGGTTGAAATAATCTGACTTTTTGCCAAGACTTTCGCCGGAGAAGGCATCCCGGACCTGCAGGGAGAAACCGGAGGAAACGGGAAGACCGAGGTCCACCAGTTCACAGTGCATGCAGGTTTCCGCTTCAGAGAGATTGACAAAAGCCAGGGCGAATTCACCGTCAGAAAGATGCCGGAAGAGGGTAAAGAATCCGTCCGGAAGCTCCCGCCAGGGGAATTCGCCTTCCTTGGGATCAGGATTGGAGGTGAAGACAGAACCTCTCCGGATCAGGAAGGGAGGACGGCATTCCTCGTCCTGATCAATCCGCAGGAGGTCACGGTTCTGCATGAGACTGACAAATTCCGGCGCAAGGGAACGGAGATCCGCACCCATCATCAGCGGAACACCGCACAGGCACCAGAGGGCAAACTGCATGCGGTATTCCTCATAGGTGCAGACTTTTCCGAAACCCACATTGCCTTTTCCGCACATTCCCACGGTGAGCATATCCATATCGTTGAAGCAATCGGTGCCGCTCATGCACAGATTGTCCAGCTGGGATTTGAAAATATCGGTAAAGGATACGTAGTTGTCCATGATATCACCGGTGGAGCGGTACATATGGGCGCCCCGGCTGCGCATCCACTTCCAGGGATCATGACGGCCCCAGTTGCAGGCGGAGAAGAGAATATCCCTGCCGGAGGCTTTGAGAGCCATAGCCATGGTCTGATAGCGGGCTTTACAGTCACCGGATTCCGGGAAATTGCAGAAGTCATACTTCAGGAAGTCAACTCCCCAGGAAGCGAAGGTTTTTGCGTCTACAAATTCATGATCGTAACTGGAGGGATATCCGGCGCAGGTCATGACGCCGGCACAGGAATACATGCCGAATTTCAGCCCTTTGGAATGGACATAGTCGGCAAGGTCCTTCATGCCGCGGGGGAACTTTTCCGGATCGGGAACAAGCAGGCCGTTTTCATCCCGGTCGCGCAGGGACCAGCAGTCATCAATGGCCAGGTAGTTATATCCGGCGGCAAGCCATCCCTTGTCCACCATGAAATCAGCCATTTCACGGATCAGGGAGTCGCTGATGTGTTCACCAAAGGTATTCCATGAATTCCATCCGAGCGGGGGGCGGGAAGCAAGCACAGTAATTCACTCCGTTCAATCATATAATTCAGAATTCACAATTCATAATTCATAATTATATATAGTCGAATCTGAAAATGCAAACGTTTCGGGTTTGAATCAAAAAGAAAATTCACAATCAATATGAGTGGATTGTGAATTCTGAATGATGCATTAAAACGGCGGTTCGATGGAAAAGGTTCTGCCGTCAAGGGCGGGAAGGCGGCCGCCGGTTTCCAGCTTCAGGGAAACGGCGCAGAGCTTCAGGCCGCGGGCTTTCTCACGGCGGTTAAAGTCCCTGTCTCCATAGAGATCATCGCCGAGCAGCGGATGACCCAGGGCCGCCAGATGGGCCCTGATCTGGTGAGTACGGCCGGTAACAAGATGGACTTTCAGACGGGAAACAGGACCGCTTTCCAGGGTCTCATATCCGGTAATAATCGGTTTGGCATCAGGTTCGGGCCGGTCAGTTACGCGGACTTTTGCCCGGCGGGCATCCTTGACCAGCCACGCACGGCATTCAGCCTTCGGCGGCTTCATCATACCGCGGACCAGACAGATATAAAACTTTTCCAGGCTGCGCTCACGAAAAACATCCTGCAGGATTTCCAGGGCTTCGGGCGTTTTCGCAAACAGGCAGAGCCCGCAGGTTTTATTATCGAGGCGATGGCAGGCAGCGGGCGGAAAGGCTTCCGGATTCTGCTGCCGTACGTGATCCCGGCAGAGATCCGTGAGCGTTACTCCGCCCCGGGCGTCCGGTTCCACGCTGATCCCGGCACGCTTGTTGACCAGCAGGACATCAGCATCTTCATAAACCACAGCAAGAGGAGGCACAGATGAAGCATTTCCGGAGACGGTATCCGGAAGATAAACCTTCAGGAGGCCGCCCTCCTTCAGCCTGTCATTCCGGGAAATCCGGACGCCGTCCAGTTTGACATCCCGGGCTTCAAAGACACGCCGAAGCACGCTTTCCGGAAGATCCGGAAGCGCGGAGCGCAGGTAATCGCCGGCTCGCTGGCCGTCCGCCTGCGGGGGAACCACAATTTCTCTGAGTGCCATTTTACTGTACCCGGGAGGTGCTCAGGTTCGCCCAGCGCGGTATCCGGACGCTCAGGTCCATAAGGGCTGTGAGCATTTCCGGAGTCGGCTGGCAGATCAGCAGGGAAGAGAGCACCTCTGTCATATCTTTCAGGGAAACATCCTGCTTGGCCAGGATGATGAGATCCTCCACGGCATCCTCGGAAGAAATTTCCGGCCGGGTCACATCATCGAGCAAGCAGACAAGACGTTCATAAAGCGGAGATTCCAGGTCGCCGAGACTGGCAGAAGCGCTGTTAAGGGATTGGGGATCCATTTCCGCATGGGTGACGCCCATCAGCTTTTCAGGATCAGCCAGGCCCGGATGGATCAGAAGAAGACCGCCGGAACGGTCATAGACATAGTCGAAACCGGAGAGAAAGAATCGGTTTACCAGTTCAGGATACCCCTCGAAACCGGTCCCCTTCAGCTGCTGCGACAGGTGACGGGCGGGGCCGGTAGCAGGGGAAGCTCCCATCAGGTAAAGGGTATCCTCAACAGACTGACTGAACTGCGCAATCAATTCCCGAACCTGTTTATGTCCATCATCTGTCAGGAGCAGCAGGGCTGCGGCACAGAGCTGATGGGGGAGGATGAACCTGGATTTTTCGGAGATTCCTTCCACACGGCCCCAGAGACGGCGGACCAGTCCCCGGGCAGGAATCAGGTCGTTCCAGTCGCTGAGGGGAACGACACCGCCAAGCAGGACAGCCCGGACCATGAGGACATGCTCGTCAACAGACAGAAGGGCAGCCTCTTTCGGGAAAAGTTGGAGAACACGGGAACGGAGTTCCTCCGCTGTATGAAGGACAGGATTTCCGGAACTCCGGCGGTCCTCTTCCGCATAGTAGGAAAGGTCATAGAGTGTTTCGGCCTCCCGGTCGGAACATTCCGGATCAAAAACGCAATGGGAAGGAAGGCCTGCGAGATCTTTCTCGCAGGCCTCCAGCTGATCTGCCCGCAGAACGCTCAGGGTCTTGTCAACCCAGTGAAGGGAGCGGGTGTTGCTTTGCCTCAGCATTAAGAATGCTTTTCCTTTCGGTTTACAGTTTCACGACCCAGCCGAATTTATCTTCAATCCGGCCGCACTGGATGCCGGTCAGCGTATCATACAGGCTCTGAGCAACCTTGCCGATGCCGCCGTCTCCGATGGTGATCTTTTCATCCTTCAGGGCCAGGGTGCCGACAGGACTGATTACCGCGGCAGTACCGGTGCCGAACGCTTCGGTCAGCTTGCCGGATTTGGCATCCGCGAAGATCTCGTTGATGTCCAGACGGGCTTCTTCGGCTTCATAACCCATGGAACGGGCAAGCTTCAGGACGCTGTCCCGGGTGATACCGGGGAGGATGGAGCCGTTCAGACGGGGAGTGACGATTTTGTTGCCGTAGGCGAACATCATATTCATGGAGCCAACTTCCTCAACGTATTTCTGCTCCACGCCGTCCAGCCACAGCACCTGGGAGAAGCCCTTCTGCTCGGCAACGTCACCGGCCAGAATGGAAGCCGCATAGTTACCGGCGCACTTGGTAAAACCAACACCGCCGCGAACCGCGCGGACATATTCATCTTCGACATAGATGCTGACGGGCTTCAGGCCTTCCTTGTAATAAGCGCCGACAGGGCTCAGGATAATGAAGAAGAGATACTTTTTGGAGGCATGCACGCCCAGGCCGACGTCCATGGAAATCATGGTCGGACGGATGTAGAGGGAGGTGCCGTCCAGATGGGGAACCCAGGCTTCCTCAATGCGGACCAGCTGCTTCAGGCCTTCGAGGGCGGTTTCCTCATCGAGGGCAGGCATACCCATACGCTCGGCGCTGCGGGTCATACGGGCCAGGTTGTCCTGGGGACGGAAGAGCTGGAGGCCGCCGTCGGCACGGCGGTAGCACTTGGTGCCTTCGAAAATGGCCTGGCCGTAATGAAGCACCATGGCGGCAGGATCCATTGCGAAATCTCCATAGGGGACGATGCGGGCATCGTGCCAGCCTACGCCCTTTTCATAGTCCATCAGGAACATATGATCGGTGAAAATACGACCGAAGCCAAGGGCGGATTCATCCGCAGGCTTCTGTTTGAGATTCTGAGAGAGTGTGACTTTGATGTCCAGCATTGGCGGTTCCTTCTTTCCCGATAAAATTCATGGATGTATTATACGCCCGGGCTGTATGAAATGCATGGTCTTTTTCTGTACTGATTACAATTCATCCAGGATGTCTTCCAGCGCAATCGGGAAGGTGAGCAGATCTGTTCCTTCAGGAACTTCTTCATATACATCTCCGGGCTGGAGATAGAAGACGGGATCGCCGTTTTCATCCAGGTAGAAATCCTCCTCGGGGAAGAAAATACCCTCCAGGTAGTCTTCCGTGAGGCCGCCGTAATCAATTCCCGCATCGTTTTCCTCAATCATATTCCAGACCATTTCCCGGATCAGTTTATCCGCTTTTTCGGTCTGGCGGTTCTGAAGCCATTCCTCGTTTTCGTCGGCGGATAGGATGCCCAGGACCTTGGGGAGCGTGTAGGTCATGCCGGGACTTCCGTTCTTCCGGGAAAAAACGTGGCCGTTCCAGGAAACACGTGTGATATCCGGGTTGGATTCCTCCCGGCGGATCAGAACGGAAAAATAATCATCGTTATTGCAGGTGACGGTATAAGTGATGACCGTGGAGGAATCAAAACCCTCAAAAGCTTCCTGAATGATCGGCACAGTGAATCCAAGGTCATACTCGATCAGATCCGTATAAAAGATGTTGATCTCCTGACCGCCTTCAGCTTCCCCGTCCGGATGGGGATAACGGTAGCTGTAGGTAAAGGTACCCGCGGAAGGATCTGACTCATCATAAGGAAGAGCCAGATCTTCGGCATAGTCATCCAGCAGCGGCAGCGGATCCGCCAGCGCGGAAGCGGATGCCAGGCACAGAACCAGGAATACAAGCAGGATACGCTTCATAGAACAGGACTCCTTATTTTTTGTCATGGATATATCTTCCCGTCAGCACCGGCATGCTGTTATAGCTTGAGGTCACGTCCGCATAGATCTCGTAAGCCTTTCCGACCTCCAGGTGTTTGTTGCTGGCACGGGGAACCTCGATGACAACCGGCTGGGATTTTCCGTCTTCGCTGGTATAAATAACCACCCGCTGGGGTTTGGTTTGTTCCTCACGCTCAACGACGCCTTTCACAACATAGATCTGGCCGTTTTTAATCCGGGCAGGCATATTGTTCAGCAGTTCACTGTAGTTGGCGGGGTCAAGCCCCCAGGCTTTCCGTGAGTAAATATCCTCATTGGGCAGATAGTAAACCTCGTGGTTTACCGTGACGCTCTTTCCTTCATAGGACGCGTTGATGGTGATGGTGTTATATCCGATCTTGTCGAAAAGCGCGTAGAAGTAGAATTTACCGGTTTTATCAATGTCTGTGGTGTTCAGGTCAGAATGAGGCGTGGAGACAGTCACATAGGCACCGGCAATTGTAGTGGCGGTGACTTTCATATGGTCTTCATTGGTGCTGCCGATGGTATTGGCAGCGAGGTCCAGCGGAATGGCCTGCTTTTCACGATAGAGCACAACGCTGAGAGTCTGTTCACGGCAGTATCTTGAACGGACAGCGAAGTTGTAGACATTATCTCCCTGGGGATTAACCTGCGCGTTGTAGTTCATTTCACCGGTTTCGCTGTTCACCTTATCGCTTTCGTCCTTGCCGTTGACGAGAACACGGGAACCCGGACGAACTTTGAGACGGATAGCAGATACGGTTGTGGATACGGTGGTACGCAGGGAATCCGGGTATTCCAGGCTGACCGGACTCAGGGGAATGGTGATCTGATAGTTGATCAGCGGAAGCGGGGACTGCCTCCCGGCAGAGGTCTTCAGGAAAGGCGTCAGGGTGACATTCATGGTCTCATCCAGGGAACCTTCCAGGTTGTCATACCAGGTATGGTCCGCCACCTGAATCGTGGCGAAACCGTTTGACACCACATAGCTGGCATGGAGTTCCTTGATATAGATCGTGGTGCCTTCCTCTCCGGGAATCAGGATGGTATGGGCGGGAAGGTCATCGGAATCGATGGTGGCTGTAATGATGGCGTCATTATTGACGGCCGGTTCATTACCGGCTGAAAGGTACTGATAGCCAAACCATCCCGCTGCGCCGATCACAGCCAGCACCGCGAGTACGGCCAGGATTTTCAGGAAGATATGTTTGTGTTCCACGGGCGGCGCGACATTCTTGCTCAGGGGACCGGCAAGATGCCAGGATCCGGTTCCCTGGGAATATCCTCCGACAGGAACCGGATCATAGGTGCGGCTTTCGGCGAAAACGCCGTTTTCATTCATAAAGCGGACCCGGTGCCTGTTTTCGGATTCTTCACGCCGGAGAGATTCATCCCGGGAAGCGGGCTGGACCCGGACAGCGGTCAGCGGAATATTATCATGGGTCACCTTACGGGTACGGGACGTTGTTTCTTCCGTAACGATGACTTCCGGAGCGGAACGGGAAGAAGAGTTACGGGACAGGCGTCCCTGAAGTTCGGCACCTTCACGCTTGCGCTTTTTCAGATCCTGCATTTCGCGGGCCAGTTTATCCCGGCTGTCCGGAGTCGCATCCACCTGTCCGAATTCATCAGCGCGCAGATAAGCAGTGGAAGGCGCGCCGTCCTTCAGCGTGTCTTTCCATTGAAGACGTGAAACTTCGTCAATATTCAGCGGCGCGCCGCATTTGATACAGTGAGGCATAGAGGCGCGGTTCCACTGACCGCATTCGGGACATTTCATAACATGCTCCTATTGACCGTTGTCAGAAGTCAAGCTCATCGTCATCAGCGACAAGGAAGCTGTTCTGCAGATAATCGTACATCTGTTCACGGCAGTAAGGCCAGTTAACTTCCTGGGTAGCCATGCCTGCGTAGTGATGGGAACGGACGGCGTTATCCATGGGGATGCGCAGTTCCTCAATGGTGCACTGGCGCAGGGAGAAAGCGTATTCCGCAGCCTGGATCATATCATCCAGGTTCATGTTGGTCTTGTTGTTGTTTTCCAGGATGTTGTTGGCAAGGGCTTTCGCGTCATCCCAGGTCATGGTGCGGCATTTGTCCGCCAGAAGGCTCAGGACATTCCGGGCGCGCTGGGTACGCATGAAGTCACCGCCGCCGCCGAATTTACGGATGCGCATATACAGGACGGCGGAGCAGCCGCCGGTCCGCTTGACGACTTTGGATTTATCATCTTTCTGCTTTGCCTCAGTCGCCTTGTTCTGCTTTTCGGCCCAGGCGGTGGTTTTGAAGGTGTAGACACCGGCAGGATGATGGCCGCCTGCCTGCAGGTCATGGCCGTTGGGATCGGTGACGGTTCCGCGAAGGACGGTATATTTGAGGGCGGATATTTCAGCTTCATTCAGCTCAATTTCCACGCCGCCAAGGTAGTCCACGATGTTTGCGATCTGTTTGAAGGTAAAGAGGATATATTTTTCAACCTTCACGCCGATGTGCTGGCTGATGATCTGGCAGAGCGCTTCAGGACCGTAGTCGTTGTAAACACGGTTGATCCGGCCGTATTTATCATCGTCGGAATCCACCAGATTGGTTTTTTTGATCAGCGCGTCACGGATGAAGGAGGTGAGCATGATGCGGTGGGCACGGGTGTCCAGGGTGAGGAGGACGATGCCGTCCGTGTTGCCGTACATATCCTTGCGGCCGCCGGTGGCGTACTTGGGCACACCGATGCCATCCGGACGGGGATCCCTGACCCACTGGTCGATGCACAGAAGGAGATAATGATGCTGCCCTTCCACCACGGGAGGAAGCTCATCATAAGGAACCACTTCGATTTCCAGCGGTGAGTTTTCATCCATATGCTGTTTGGCCCACTCTTCCGGAGCAAGCGTGACAGAGGGTTCGGCCGGTGCCGTTTCTTCCGCGAAAACGGGGATCAGCGGCAGCATTGTGAGCACGAGGATCAAAGCAAAAAGTTTCCGCATGGATGAATACACTCCTTCGGGCAAAATGAAAGATCAACAATCATTATACTATAGAAATGTCAATATTTAAAGTAGAAATACTTATTTTCGAAAGACAAATGAAACATTTTCGAAAAGAAAGGCTAAACTTTTCTTTTTATTGCTTCAATGATATAATCAACAGGCCGGAGGACTGTCCAGGACGGCTTTCCGGACTAAAGAGATGAAAGACTGAATAATATGGATTATGATGTGCTGATTATCGGGGCGGGTCCCGGAGGCATTTTTACCGCGTACGAGCTGACGGAAAAGGCGAAAAAGCCGCTGAAGGCTGCCGTGTTTGAGCTGGGCAGGGAACTGAGCAAACGCAGATGCCCCATTGACGGGGATAAAGTCAAATCCTGCGTGCGCTGCAAAACCTGCTCCATTATGAGCGGTTTCGGCGGCGCCGGCGCCTTCTCCGACGGAAAATACAATATCACAAATGATTTCGGCGGAAGCCTGCATGAGCATGTCGGCAAGGGACGGGCGCTGGAACTGATGCGCTACGTGGATGAGATCAACCTGAAATACGGCGGGGAAGGAACCAAGCTCTACTCCACTGCCAATACTTCCATCCGCAAGACCTGCCTGCAGAACGGCCTGCACCTGCTGGACGCGCAGGTGCGCCATCTCGGGACAGATATCAACTATGTTGTGCTGGACAACCTGTACAATGAACTGAAGGAAAAGGCAGACTTTTTCTTTGAAACGCCGGTGGCGTCCGTAAAAAGAGAAGACGGCGGATACCGTGTTACGCTTGAGGACGGGAGAAGCTATACGGCTCCCAACTGCGTGATCTCTGTCGGCCGCAGCGGCAGCAAGTGGATGGAAGGCGTATGCCGTGAAATGGGCATTCCCACCAAGAGCAACCGGGTGGATATCGGCGTGCGGGTGGAACTGCCGGCCCAGGTGTTCAGCCATCTGACGGATGAACTTTACGAAAGCAAAATCATGTACCGGACGGAAAAGTTTGAGGATCTGGTCAGAACCTTCTGCATGAATCCGCACGGCGCTGTTGTCAGCGAGAACACCAACGGGATCGTTACGGTAAACGGCCACAGCTATGAGGACCCGGCCAAGCATACGGAGAATACCAACTTCGCCCTGCTGGTGAGCAAGCATTTTTCTGAACCGTTCAAGGATTCCAACGGATACGGCGAATCCATCGCGCGGCTGAGCAATATGCTGGGCGGAGGCGTTATTGTACAGCGTTTCGGCGACCTGGTCCGCGGACGGAGAAGCACTCCCGGCCGGATTGCGGATTCCTTTGTGACGCCCACACTGGCCGCCACGCCGGGAGACCTGAGCCTTGTGATCCCGAAACGGATCCTGGACGGTATCATTGAGATGATCTATGCACTGGACAAAATTGCGCCCGGTACGGCCAATGACGATACCCTGCTGTACGGCGTTGAGGTGAAGTTCTACAACATGGAAGTGGAACTGGATGAAAACCTTGAGACGGCTTATCCCGGCCTGTATGTGATCGGCGACGGCAGCGGCGTGACCCACAGCCTGTCGCACGCCAGTGCCAGCGGAGTACATGTGGCAAGAAGAATACTTCAGAATACGAAATGATTCTGAAGTATTCTTCAATGAAATGTTGACTTCGTCCCGAAGTCAACGTGAATTACTGAACATTCAAAAGCTCCGGGAAAAACATAAATGTTTCCCGGAGCTTTTTCACGTTCAATATGAATTATTCGGCCGACGCCGAATGTGATGATTACTTTGGACTGACTGCAGTTCCGCAGTGAAGTTACAGAGCTACAACCTTTTCCGTGAAAGGGAGTGTGTTGGGGAGGCGGCAGCACTGGGCCCAGAGGCGCCAGGCAGCAAGGTCCGTGGGAGCGGCAATGGTTTTCCAGTCGGCAAAGGAAGAAATGACAGGAATGGAAAGGGTTTTCCAGAGGGCTGTCATTTCAGAATTTCTCCGCAGGCCGAGCAGAAGAGCATGATCAGGAAGGGGCTGGTTATCCAGCTGATCTTTGGTCAGGCCGAGAAGCGCACAGGCGCAGAGGCGGCTGATGCGGGCGGCAGGATAACGTTTTCCGGAGAGAAAAGCAAGCAGCTCACTGCGGGTGTTCGCAGCAGAAGCGGCTGTGCGAAGCGCATTTTCCATGCCTTCAGAGAGATCCGGCAGGGAACTGTATTCCTCATCTGACATGGAACGCAGGCGGGACAGCAACAGGTCGTCCAGGACGCGACTGTCGGGAATTCGCCCTTCCAGAAAACGGGAACGGAGCAGCTGAGCGGTATATTCCGGTACGGCCTTATACGCGGAAAAGTAGTTTCCACAGAGCAGGGATTCCCGCAGAGCTGAAGCGGAGGGACAGTCAGGATCGACTGACGCCGCATGATAATTCCCTTTGCGGGGAATCAGGACAGGAGAAAGGGAAAGCCCCAGACGGCGAACCGCCCGGAGATAGCAGACGGCCAGCGTGTTGTTGGGACGGTCCAGGAGACCTTCGGCTTCCGGCAGAACGGAAGAGAGCGCGGCGGAGAAAGCGGCAGGATAACCGCTGCCGGCTGACAGGCCTGATTTCAGCGCAGTCTCAAAGGCAGGAGGCGGGGATTCCAGCAAATCAGCGGCGCGTTCCAGAAGGCTGATATCCGGTGTTTCCACACCGAAGGCCAGATGGGTGGCACCAAGCCGGGCCAGCAGAGAGACAGCACCGAGAGCATAATGCTCCGCATCCCGGACGGTCCAGGATACCGGAAGGCAGAAAACCGCGTCCGCACCGGCTTCCAGCGCGCAGCAGGCCCGGTCGGAAGGGGACAGGAGTGAAAGCTCTCCACGCTGCTTGAAGCAGGGTGAGAGCGCAACAAAAACCAGATCGGGGGAAAGAAGGCGTTTCGCCTCCTGAATATGATGAAGGTGGCCGCGGTGAAAGGGATCATATTCAGCAACAATGCCGAGAATTTTCATACCGCGCACCTCCCTGTAAGATTATGAATAAATCATGATCAGCATGTTTTACTGCAGGTTGAGTGTAGCATTTTAGGTCTTTATTTTCAAGCAAAAGAGGAGTATAATATTTTGCGGCATTTTATTATGTGAAGGAGTACGAAACGAAATGAAAATTCTGGTTGTGAACGCAGGGTCTTCTTCCCTGAAATATCAGCTGATCGACATGGACGGCGAGAAAGAACTGGCCAAGGGCCTGGTTGAACGCATCGGCATTGAAGGCAGCAAGCTGAAGCACAGCGCCGGAGAAAAAAAGACCGAAATCGTGCAGGCGATTCCGGATCACGAGGCCGCTGCGCAGCTGATGCTCAAGATTCTCCAGGATCCGGAATTCGGCGTCATCAAGAGCACTGACGAGATCGGCGCCGTCGGACACCGGGTACTGCACGGCGGCAGCGCGTTCACAGCTTCCGTTATTGTGAATGACGCGGCAAAGCAGGCCATCCGTGACTGCTTCCCCCTGGGACCGCTGCACAATCCGGCCAACCTGATGGGTATCGAAGCCTGCGAAAAGGTTATGAAGGGAACTCCCCAGGTAGCCGTTTTCGACACCGCTTTCCATCAGACCATGCCCCCGAAGGCCTATATGTACGGTGTGCCGAAAATGTATGAAGAAAAGCTGCATGTGCGCCGCTACGGCTTCCACGGCACCAGCCACCGCTATGTCAGCCGCCGGGTTTGCGAATTCCTGGGCATCAGCCCCATCGGCAAGAAGATCATTATCTGCCACCTGGGCAACGGTTCCAGCCTGAGCGCCGTGATGGACGGCAAGTGCCAGGATACCTCCATGGGCCTGACGCCTCT
>JAGAAC010000016.1 GCA_017615475.1 Clostridia bacterium | reverse complement strand
TTCCAGGCCCGGGACAGGCCGAAAGTCTCATTGCCGATGGCCAGGGCAACCGGGCCGGTCAGGTCGATCTCATCCAGGTTCTTTGTCCCGTGAGCGCTCGTCCCGACGATGAGCGGTTTCTCCGGCCGGGTATGCAGCCACTCCAGGGCTGCTTCCGCGCTGGGCATCTCCGTAAATGGAATGGCAAACACCGTGCCCACGCTGGCGCGGATGCACTGCGGATCATAAAAGTCCGCGGCATGGCCGGTAACGATAACCCCCGTTCCGCCAAAGGCGTCGGCGGAGCGGAGGAAGGTTCCCAGGTTTCCGGGGGACGCCGGGCGGTCAAAGACAGCATACAGCGGCGGCATGCTGCTTTCGGAAGCCTTCTCTTCGATCCGTTCCAGTCCGTCCGTACGTTCACGGACAAGGGCAATGATCTCGCAGCTCTCTTCCCGGTCGGAAAGATCCGCATGCATGCCTTCCTCCATCTGATAAAGAACTTCCGGCTTCGCTTTCGCGATCATATCCTCCGCCCATCCGGACAGGCGGCGCCCGTCAGCCACTGCCATGGCGGCAAACTCCCAGTTATGGCGGATAGCCTGCTCCACCATCTGCACGCCTTCCATAAAGGCAAGCTTCTGCCTGGTGCGTTTTTCGCGGTTGCGTTTAAGCGTTTCGAACCGCTGGTATTCCGCTCCGCGCGCATACATGCGTTCAATCTTCATCTGCCGGATCTCCTGTTAATTTACGTTCTGTCTGGATTGTAGCATACGCCGGGAATACCCGCAAGAATCCGTATGCTGTCCGGGGAACTGACAAAAACAGCGGGGCACAGCCCCGCTGTTGAAATCATGATTCTTTTTTCTTTTTCTTGAACTTTTCCAGCGCATCCTGCATCATCTTGTTCTCGCTGATTTCCTTTGTTCTGGTGATCAGGGTGCTCAGTCCCATAAACACCGTGTAGGAAACAAGGAAATAAGGCCATATATCAGGTTCATCCACAGGGAACCAGCCGAACACAATAACACACGCGGCCAACACCGGCAAAACGGAGAAAAAGAACAGAAGTTTCCGGAGCGGAACACTCATTTCCTTGATCCATTTATCTGTCAGGAACACATTCTGCAGGATCACACCGATAACGGAAACAAGGAAAAACTGCAGCAGGATATTCACGGGTATGCCTTTTGCTCCCAGGGCAAACAGAGGCGTCCACCCTTCCTCAACCCGGTCCCCCATCAGGTAGGTCATCAGGCAGAGAGCCAGCACGCAGGAGCCGAAAGCTTCAAAAAACTCTTTGAATATGCGGATGAGGAAGCTCTTTCTGTCTTCCATTTTATTTCACCCCCAGCTTCTTGCGCAGTTCGTCTGAATACATTCTGGAAACCATGATCTGTTCCCCGTTTTTCAGCGTCAGCTTGATTTTCCGGTTGATATCGGCTTTCAGGCTTTTGATCATCCGCAGGTTCACAATGGTCTGCTTGCTGATCCGGAGGAAATCCCGCTCAAGAAGCTGTTCCGCTTCATACAGTTTCAGTTCAGACTCGTACATCTCTGTTTCTGTATAGATGAATGTTTTTCTTTCCAGCGCTTCAATATACAGAATCTGGTCAGTATCCAGGATATAGGTTTCGCCGTTCTTCTCAGCGCTGATCTGCATATCCAGCATCCGCATCATCGCGATCATTTTCTCTATATCCCGGGTCAGCCGGGGTGCGTGGATGGTTACGGATGTATCAGGATACTGATCATTGATGTCGATATCTATCTTCATTTACTCCAGTCCTTTTTTCCTGTAGGCAATGATGAACAGGGTAACCGCCAGGAGAGCATTCACTGCCACAATAATGGCTCCGTCCAATTTTAGGGCTGAAAATGACATCTCGTCAAGAAGCTCCCTCACATGCTGCGTGTAGACAAAGCGCGCAGCCTTTGCGAACCCGTCGTTGAACATTCCCAGCATCGGAAGGAAGGAAAGCAGCAGCATAATTACGGTCCCCTGGGAGGTCGCGGACATCTGGTTCTTGCCGTTGATTCCCACGCAAGCCCCGGCAGCAATGGAAACAATGGCGCCCAGGCCCATCACCAGCAGATAGAACGGAATGTTGGCAGGATTCAGTGTGATGGACATCATCCCCGCGCCGATCATGAAGATCATCCATACATACAGGCCGATACCCGTCAGGTACTGCCAGGGCTTGACGTTGGACATCATCAGCACCCGCAGGGTATTCTTTTCTTTTTCCTCAGCGATAATGGACGCCATGGAAATCAGGGGCGTCATGCCCACGTACATGGCCGAAAACATCTTTGTATAAAAATGGTCAGGGATCCCTTCCGTCCGGATCAGGTTTTCCATGATCAGGGTCATAACCGGATACAAAATCACCTGCAGCAGGACGCTCTTGTTCGTAAACGTGTCCTTGATCTGCTTTTTAAATACAACGAAAATATTGTTCATGTTCAGTTGTCCTCCTCCAGTTTCCTGCCCGTCAGTTCCAGGAATACGGTTTCAAGGGTCGGTTCCGAGGAATGGATGGCTTCAACGCTTTCCTCCTCCAGCAGCTTGCTGATCTTCTCCGCGGACTCCTTGCTGTGGGGCAGTTCCACATCATCGCCCGACTTCAGGTGGAGAACGATCTTTTTCTGATGGTTGAACCGACGGCAGATCTCATCCGGGGCGCCGCTGTCCACGATCACGCCCTCATTCAGCAGGGCAACCGTATCGCAGAGCTTGGCAGCCTCCTCCATGTTATGGGTCGTGAGGAAAATGGTGCAGCCGTGTTTCTTCTTGTCCAGGATGATCCGGTGGATCTGCTTCTGGGTCATCGGGTCCAGGCCTGTGGTGGGCTCATCCAGGAAGATGACGTCCGGTGAGATCATGAACACCCGGGCCAGCTGCAGCCGGACCAGCATACCCTTGGACAGGCTGGAGGCGGGCTTCCTGGCGGAGTCCTCCAAGCCTACGAGCTTCAGGGTTTCCATAATCCGGCTCTTCGGTACGCTGTAAATATCCGCGAACACCTTCAGGTTGTCATAGCAGGACAGCCGTTCATAAACGCCGAACTGGTCCATCATGATGCCGATCTTTTTCCTGTCCGATCCCGAAAGGTGTTTCACGTTTTTCTGGAGAATCATGGCCGATCCTTCATCAAACGTAAGCTGCCCTGTCAGGATTTTGATCAGGGTTGTTTTTCCGGCTCCGGAAGGGCCGAGCAGGCCGAAAATCTGTCCGTCCGGAATATCAAAGCTGATTCCGGAAAGGACCTTTTTATCCGTGTAGGATTTCGTTATGCCGTTGCATTGAATCATTTCAAATCCCCCTTACGCTGGCATTTTCAACGCCGCCCACAATAACAGAATCCCTTGTCCCCGTTCAATACCGCCGGACGTATGTTGCCGGTATCGGCACATGAAATGCCGGAACGGGAGGGTGAATAACAGGCATGACCGGCGCCGCCTCACAGCAGCCTGTCAAGCGCTTCTTGAGTCCCTGAAAGGCCCTTTTCAAGCATCTCTTGATTTACTTTTTTCACGGTGCTTGTGTATACTGTCATTGTTCCCGGCCGGACAATAAACAGAACCGGAGGTAGCTATGTTCAATACTGTTGAAACAGCCAGGAGAATCAAGGAAGCCCGCCTGGCACAGAATATGACCCAGATGGCGCTTGCTGACGCAATGGGTATCAGTTTCCAGGCCGTCAGCAACTGGGAACGCGGCAGTTCCATGCCGGATATCGGAAAGCTTTCCCAGCTCTGCGAAGTCCTGAAGATCAGCCTCTCCGATCTGCTCGGAGAGGATCGCCAGGAAACAAAGATCATTGATAAGCTGATCAGCAAAGAACCGGTGACAGTCAGCGAGATCGCGCAGGTCACCCCGCTGGCTCCCCCGGAGGTAGTGGAAAAAACCGTACAGGACGCGGAAAAAAACGATAAACCTGTAGCAGCCTGTGATATTGTCTGCCTGGCGCCTTTCCTGAATGCCGAATGCCTGAGCCGCCTTGCGGAAAAGGCTGCAGATGTCTCTCCGAAGGATCTGGTCGCCCTTGCGCCGTTTTTATGTGGCGGTACACTGGATGCCCTGGTTGATCGCCATGACAATCTTGATGAAAGCACAATCCTCTCCCTGGCTCCGTTCCTGGGCAGGGAAAAACTGGATCAGCTTGCGGAAAACTATGAAAAGCATGATCCTTCCCGTCTGCCGGCCCTCGCGCCTTTCCTGTCCCGGGAAACCCTGGACGGGATCGTCAGCCGCATGCTGGAAAACGGTTCCTTCTCTATGGACCGGCTGATTCCCCTTGCCCCGTTCCTGGCTGAGGACACCCTGAACGGGATCCTCCGTTTCCTGCAGGACAGTGATTCCTTCTCCATGCAGAACATGGTCGCCCTGGCGCCGTTCCTGAGCAGGGAAACGCTGCATGTCCTGGCGGAAAAGTGGGAAAAGAGGGAGTAAGAGGGAACGGAAAGGAATTTGTGGTATAAAAACGGGACATCCGTGATGGATGTCCCGTTTTTTGTGGGATAAAGGGGAGATGGGGCACTGCTTGGGGGAAGGCAGCCGTAAACAAAGCATGGAAGTTAGTACCGGCGCAACGAATATAGGTGTCATTTCGAGCGAAGGCGTAGCCGAAGTCGAGAAATCCCTTGATACGTCCGAAGGACGCAAAAAAACGATACTCGGTACACATTCGGTACTCAAAAACGAAAAATGCCACGGAGATTCGAACTCCTGGTCCGCAATCTCGGTCGGCGCAGCTGGCCTTGCTGTCGCTGCAGCCCGCCGCTTGCCTCGATTGACTCGCTCACCTCGTTTTCGCCTAACGGCGAATGCCCCACTGGGGCACCACTCGGATCCCTCCCCGCAGCCACAATCGTCGCACTGCTCGCTTAGAGCGCTTCGCATTGCTCGTTTCGGTTGACTCGTTCGCCTCGTTTTCGCCTGCGGCGAATGACCCACTGGGTCACCTCTCGGCTCGCTCCCCCCGTCACTGCCCGGCAGTGTCGGGCAGGAGTTCGAAGCCGCCTAGGCGGCACAAAAAAAGCGGATCACCGTGAAGGTGATCCGTTTTTTGTGGAGCATAGGAGATTCGAACTCCTGACCCCAACACTGCC
>JAGAAC010000089.1 GCA_017615475.1 Clostridia bacterium | reverse complement strand
TCGTCGGCTTCGTTATGCAGGTCTTTTCTGCGTTCACTTTCAATCCCAGTTTGCGTTCTATCCAGTCTACAATGGAGTACATGACCCTCTTGGCCGCTGCGCTGCTTCCTACCACTATTACACAGTCATCCGCATATCGGGTAAACTTCAGTCCTCTGGCCTCGAGTTCCTTATCCAGCTCATTCAGCATAATGTTGCTGAGTAGTGGCGAAAGATTTCCTCCCTGTGGTGTTCCGGTCGGCGTGTCCTCATACTTCCCCTTGACCATAACCCCGGCTTGCAGATACTTCCGTATCAGCGATTCCGTGTCTCCGTCATGGATCGTTCGGTTAATAATACTCATCAGCCTGTCCTGTGGTACTGTATCAAAGAACTTCTCCAGGTCAATGTCTACAATCCATATGCTTCCATCATTGAAATACTCCAACAACTTCACAATGGCTTGTTCGCAGTTCCTGCCTGGTCTGAAACCGTAGCTGTTCTCACTGAACTGTTTCTCAAATATCGGTGAGAGCACCTGCACCACTGCCTGTTGGATTGTTCTGTCCACCACAGTCGGAATTCCGAGTTTTCTGACACCACCGTTTTCCTTTGGAATTTCCACCCGTTCCACTGGTTGTGGTTTGTACCGTCTTTCCCGGATCGCCTGCTCGATTTCCTTCCAGTTTTCGGACATATACAGGTTCAGCTCTTCAACTTTCATGCCGTCAACTCCGGATGCTCCTTTATTGGCGCACACCCGTTTCATAGCTCGCTGTATATTCTCCCAATCCAGTATTTTGTCGAGCAGATTTCCCATGTTTCCGTCTCCTTCCTTTCCGCTCCCTGCCGCATCATCTTATGTGTGCCGTTTCCCCTCATATACGTTTCGGTTCCCCGGCCTATCGGACTTGCTGTTGGGACATACATTCATTTGACGTCTTGAACCGTTTGGCCCTTCGCCTTCCAGCTACTACGGCCTCTGCTGACTTCTCGCAATTCGTTGTTACTACGGCTAATGAGACCGCTTGCGAGACCTCACGGGATAAGTCCCGAACCTTTCCTCGTTTACCCGTCCGATTTACGCAACAGGGTTACGGTTGCCTTTGGGACTTCGCTGTTAATAGTCAGCTTATCCGCCTGTTGCGCCTTGTTATCGGCTTCCTGTTCGTCGGGCCACGATTTCGCTATGGCTTCTTCCCCCCTGTGCCTCGCGACACAAAGCTTGCCAGTCGCTATCGGGTTCGTTGGCAACTACGCCCCTTGGGACTTCCACCCAAGCTTCGGGACATGCCCGTCATACTAATAAAACGGACAGGAATTCTTCCTGTCCGTTGTTCAGTAATTATCACATTCGCAGCCTTGCTGCGAATATTTCACGTGACGAAGCCACATTTCACACGGCGAAGCCGTATTTCACATTGGCCTGAAGACAATGTCTTCAGGCCAATATTTCACTTACTTTTCCGTTGTACCCAATCACGCATTTGATCTGATAAAGTTGATCAGGCCCCCGGAGAGGATCATGCCGCGCTGGCGTTCGGTCAGCGGCATCTTCACGGTGTAGGTCTCGTTCTTTGTTTCATTCTTCAGCTCGAGGACTTCTTCCCCGGCTTCGATCTTTTCCCGGACACCCGGCAGAGTCAGGGTATCGCCCTGGTCAATCCGGTCATAATCCTTTTCATCCGCGAAGGTCAGCGGCAGGATGCCGTTGTTGATCAGGTTGGCCTGGTGGATACGGGCAAAGCTCTTGGCTGCCACCGCCCGGATACCCAGGTACAGCGGCACCAGGGCCGCGTGTTCGCGGCTGGAGCCTTGGCCGTAGTTGGCGCCTGCTACCAGGATACCGCCCTTTTCCGCCTTTGCGCGTTCCGGGAAGGTTTCATCCACAGGCGTCAGGCAGAAATCAGCCAGGTGCGGAATGTTGCTGCGGAAAGGCAGCAGCTTCGCGTTGCTGGGCATAATGTGGTCTGTGGTGATGTTGTCTTCCATCTTCAGCAGGACCTTGCCGGTCACCGCGTTCTCCAGGTCATGTCCCAGCGGGAAGGGCTTGATGTTCGGGCCGCGGACCACGTCCACGGTATCCTCCTGGCCTTCCGCCACCGGCGGGATCACCAGGTTGTCATTCACTTCAAACTGCTTCGGCTGTTCCACCGTCAGGTCCAGGTCCAGCGTCCGGGGATCGGAAAGCACGCCGGTCAGTGCCGTAACGGCCGCGGTTTCGCAGCTGGTCAGGTAGATGCCCGCGGAGGCAGTCCCGCTGCGGGCGTAGAAGTTCCGGTTGTTGGTACGCACGGAGACCGCGTTGGTCTTCGGGCTCTGGCCCATGCCGATGCAGGGGCCGCAGGCGCTTTCCAGGATCCGGGCGCCGGCGCCGAGCATATCCGCCAGCGCGCCGTTGCGGGCCAGCATCGTCAGCACCTGTTTGGATCCGGGACCGATGACCAGGCTCACGTCCGGGTGCACGGTTTTGCCCTTCAGGATCCGGGCCACACGCATCATATCCTGGTAGCTGGAGTTGGTGCAGCTGCCGATGAACACCTGGTCCACCTTGATCGGTCCGATGTTCTTCACCGTGTCCACATTGTCCGGCATATGGGGCTGGGCCACCAGCGGCTCCAGGGTATTCAGGTCGATATCAACAATCTCGTCATATTCCGCGTCCGCGTCCGCAGCCAGTTCACGGAAGTCCGCTTCCCGGCCCTGGGCCTTCAGGAACGCGCGGGTCACTTCGTCGCTGGGGAAGACGGATGTGGTCGCGCCCAGTTCGGCGCCCATGTTGGCAATCGTTGCGCGCTCCGGTACGGTCAGGGTTTTCACGCCCTCGCCGATATATTCCATGACCTTGCCCACGCCGCCTTTAACGGTCAGCCGGCGGAGCACCTCCAGGATGATGTCCTTCGCGGCCACGCCGTAGGGCAGTTTGCCGCTCAGGCGGATTCCCACAACCTTCGGGTAGGTCAGGTAATAGGCGCCTCCGCCCATAGCCACTGCCACGTCCAGTCCGCCCGCGCCGATTGCCAGCATACCGATGCCGCCGCCGGTAGGGGTATGGCTGTCGCTGCCCAGCAGGGTCAGGCCGGGTACGCCGAAGCGTTCCAGGTGCACCTGGTGGCAGATGCCGTTGCCGGGCTTGGAGCAGAAGATGCCGTGCTTTTTCGTCACGCTCTGGATGTACTGATGGTCATCCGCGTTTTCAAAGCCGGTCTGCAGCGTGTTATGGTCAATATAAGCAACGCTTTTCATGGTCCTGACCCTGCCGATGCCCATGGCTTCAAACTGCAGGTAGGCCATCGTGCCGGTGGAATCCTGAGTCAGGGTCTGGTCAATCCGGATGGAAACCTCTTCCCCTGCCGCGGGCTTGCCGCTGACCAGATGGGCGTTCAGGATCTTCTGTGTTAAATTCATACTATTCCTCCGATTAAAAAAACCAGTCACGGTTCAGCATGAGACCCTTCCTGCCGCAACCGTGCTGTTGTACCATTCCATTATCCGCTACAGGCCGTGAAAGTCAACGGATTGAGAGCGAAAGAACACAGGAAAAGCAGCCTTGCAAACAAATCCCCTGTTTGATATAATATTGAAGTTATCGCACAAGCCGCGGCCGGCACAGCCAAAAACGCTGCAGCCCGTGCGGGTAAACGGTTGTATTCTTCACCGCCAAAAGGAGTGTAAGTATATGAACAAGATCTCTTCCAAGGAACTGAGAAATGCCTGGATCCGCTTCTATGAAGAACGGGGTCACATCAACATCGGTGCCGTTTCGCTGATCGGCGACGGAACCACCGGCGTTATGTTCAACGTGGCCGGCATGCAGCCGCTGATGCCTTACCTGCTCGGTAAGGACCATCCCAGCGGAAAGAAGCGCCTGTGCAACGTGCAGGGCTGCGTCCGCACCGTTGACATTGAAAGCGTCGGTGATCCTACCCACTTCACTTTCTTCGAGATGATGGGCAACTGGTCCCTGGGAGATTACTTCAAGAAGGAGAAGACCCAGTGGAGCTACGACCTGCTGACCAAGGTGTTCGGCCTGGACAGCAAGGAAATCTGCTCCACCGTGTTCGAAGGCAATGACGCCGCGCCCCGGGATGATGAAACCGCGGATCTGCTGAAGCAGGTCGGCATCCTGCCGGAGCACATCTTCTACCTGCCCAAGAGCGATAACTGGTGGGAACTGGAAGGCACCACCGGCACTCCCTGCGGTCCTGACAACGAGTGGTTCTATCCCCGTCACAACAAGCCCTGCGGCCCCAACTGCGGACCAGCCTGCGGCTGCGGACGGTATGTTGAAATCGGTAATGACGTTTACATGCAGTACGTCAAGAACGCCGACGGATACGCTCCCCTGGCGAACAAGAACGTGGACACCGGCTTCGGCCTGGACCGTATGCTCGCCTTCCTGAACGGCGTGACCGACGGCTACAAGACCGACCTGTTCATCCCGGTCATTCAGCACCTGGAAGAGAAATCCGGCAAGAGCTATGACAATGATCCGGAAGCCCAGAAGGCCATGCGTATCGTTGCGGACCATATCCGCACCTCCACCATGCTGATCGGCGACGTCAACGGCATCCTGCCCTCCAATGTGGGCGCCGGCTACATCCTCCGCCGCCTGCTCCGCCGCGCCATCCGCTACACCCGCCAGCTGGGCCTCGAGTCCTCCGTTCTGGCCGAAGTCAGCAGGATCTTCATTGAGCAGATCTACGATGAGGCTTATCCGCTGCTGGTGGAAAAGGAAGACTACATCCTGGACGAAATCATGAAGGAAGCCGCCCGCTTCGAAGCAACGCTGGTGACCGGCATGAAGGAATTCACCAAGTGCATCACCGGCATCCGCCGCAAGAACGAGTTCATGGCCCAGAAGGATCCGTCCTATCAGCCTGAAACCGAAATCAGCGGCAAACAGGCTTTCCGTCTCTATGATACCTACGGTTTCCCGCTGGAACTGACCGAAGAACTGGCCGCCGAAGAGGGCCTGACCGTGGATGCCAACGGCTTCGCGGAAGCCTTCAAGGAGCACCAGGCGATCAGTAAGCAGGAAGGCGCTGCCAAGGGCGGTCTGACCGAGCGGAACGAAGAAACCGCCAAGCTGCACACTGCCACCCACCTGCTGCAGGCTGCCCTGCGCAAGGTTCTGGGAGACGAGGTTGCCCAGAAGGGTTCCAACATCACCACCGAGCGCCTGCGCTTCGACTTCTCCTTCGGCCGGAAGATGACTCCCGAAGAAATCGCCGAAGTGGAACGCCTGGTGAATGTGGCCATCGACGCCAACGTCCCGGTGGTCATGGAAGAGATGACCGTACAGGAAGCCAAGGATAAAGGCGCTATCGGCCTGTTCGAAAGCAAGTACGGCGAGAAGGTCCGCACCTACAAGATGGGCGATTATTCCTTCGAAATCTGCGGCGGTCCCCACGCTGCCAATACCGGCGACCTGGGTTCCTTCAAGATCCGCAAGGAAGAATCTTCCTCCGCCGGCGTACGCCGCATCAAGGCCACGATTCAGCCAAAGGCATAATCGTAATTCATAATTCTGCGATCGCCGTTACCAAAGAGCCTATGGCACTTTGACGGCTGTAGCATGGCAGTTGTTACCCAAATCAAAGATTTGGACAACTACTCAACAATTCATAATTATGATTACTTGGTTGCTTTGATCATTCCGAGCGCTATTGATGTCATTCCGACCGAAGCGCAGCGCAGTGGAGGAATCCCTTACCACGTCCGAAGGACGCATTTGATTCAAAGGATGGCGGAGCCAGCCCTCCGCCATTCTTCATTTTTCAGTCTTAAGTTTTAAGTTTTCAGTAAAACTCTGCCAGCAGGCACCCTATTACGAATTATGAATTATCACTTTGATCCCGAAAGCGAATGCGCTCGTCTCGTTGAAAAGCCCTCCTCCTCCGAGGACATCTTCAACGGCATTGTCCTCCATGTGAAGCGGGACACGGTCACCCTTTCCAATGAGAGCACTGCCGTCCGGGAAGTCATCCGCCACATCGGTGCGGTCTGTGTCATCCCGGTCACGGAAAACAACGAAGTGATCATGGAGCGGCAGTACCGTTACCCGCTGGACAAGGTCATCTGGGAGATTCCCGCCGGCAAGCTGGATACCCCGGACGAGGACCGGCTCTCCGCCATTCAGCGGGAGCTGCGGGAGGAAACCGGCTTCACCGCGGACGAGTGGACGGAAATCGGTGATTTCCATCCGGCGCCCGCTTACTGCGACGAATACATTACCATGTACATGGCCCGGGGCCTGCATAAAGGAGAGCAGGACCTGGATGCCGACGAGTTCCTGGATGTCTATGCCGTCCCGCTGGCCGACCTGGTCAGGGACGTCATGGAAGGCAGGATCTCCGATGCCAAAACCCAGGTCTGCGTCCTCAAGGCCGCCCGGATCCTGGGACTGTAAATCATTTCCCGTGCAGGAAAAAAACAGAGCCGTCACTTGTTCCTGTTCTCCGGCTCTGTTATTTTATTGGCATAACAACTTACTTTTGCGAAACAGTGGAAAGGAAGATTGCAAATGAAGATCGGCTGTGTCAAAGAGATCAAGAACAATGAATACCGGGTCGGCCTGACCCCTGACAACGTCCGCGCCTATATTGCCGCGGGACATCATGTGTATATCGAGAAGGGCGCAGGCCTTGGCTCCGGATTCACGGACAATGAATATGTGGACGCAGGCGCTTCCCTGATCGACAACGCCGCGGATGTCTGGCACCTGGTGGATATGATGGTCAAGGTCAAGGAACCGCTGGAATGCGAATATCCCCTCTTCCGGGAAGGCCTGATCCTCTATACCTATCTGCACCTGGCCGCCGATCTCCAGCAGACTGACGCCCTGCTGAAGGGCAAGGTCAATGCCGTGGCGTATGAAACCCTGCAGGAAAAGGACCGTTCCCTGCCCCTGCTGGCTCCCATGAGCCAGATTGCCGGCCGCCTGTCCATCCAGGAAGGCGCCAAGTACCTGGAGAAGAAGTTCGGCGGTGAAGGCATCCTGCTGGCCGGCGTTCCCGGCACCCCCAAGGCCAACGTGGTCATCCTCGGCGGCGGCACCGTGGGCATGAACGCCTGCAAGATCGCCGTCGGCATGGGCGCCAACGTCACCATCCTGGATATCAGCCTGAAGCGACTGGAAGAGCTGGACAACATGTTCGGCGCCCATATCCAAACCCTGGTTTCCAACGACAGCAACGTGGAGCGCGTGCTGAAGGACGCGGATCTGGTCATCGGCTCCGTGCTGATCCCCGGCGGCTCCACTCCGAAGCTTTTCAAGCAGAAATACCTGAAGGAAATGAAGGACGGTGCGGTCTTCGTCGATGTGGCCATCGACCAGGGTGGCTGCGGCGAATCTTCCCATGTCACCACCCATGACGATCCGGTTTACAAGCTGGACGGCGTGGTTCACTACTGCGTCGGCAATATGCCCGGCGCCGTGCCGCGGACCAGCACCATCGCCCTGACCAACGCCACCGTGAAATACGGTCTGGAGATCGCTGCCGCCGGTCTGGAGGATGCCTGCCGGAAGAGCGAAGTAATCCGCTCCGGCGTCAACACCTATGCCGGGAAGCTGACCAACAGGAACGTTGCGGCTGCCCACGGCTATGAATTTACAGAATTGCAGGAACTCATCTGATATATGGAATTTAAAGATCTCGGACTTACCCCTTCTCTTCTGAAAAATATCAGCGATACCGGTTACCGGACCCCGACCCCCATCCAGCAGGCCACTATCCCGCTGGTCCTGGAGGGAAAGGATGTTTTGGGCTGTGCCCAGACAGGCACCGGTAAAACAGCCGCCTTCGCCCTGCCTATCCTGCAGCGGCTGAAGGCGCTTCCCCCGAAACGGAACGCTAAGGTGATCCGTTCCCTGATCCTTTCCCCCACCCGGGAACTGGCCCTGCAGACCTGGGAGAATTTCCAGCTCTACGGCAAGGGCGAGGGACTGGACAGCGCCGTCATCTTCGGAGGTGTCGGTCAGGGCAGCCAGGTGGAAGCGCTGCACCGCGGTGCCGATATCGTCATCGCCTGTCCCGGACGCCTCCTGGACCTGATGGGCCAGGGACTGGTCCGGCTGGACTGGGTGGAAATCTTTGTGCTGGATGAAGCTGACCGCATGCTGGACATGGGCTTCATCCACGATGTACGGAAGATCGTCCGCTGCCTGCCGGAAGAACGCCAGACCCTCCTGTTCTCCGCCACCATGCCGCCGGAAGTCGAAAAGCTGGCCATGGATCTGCTCACAGAGCCGGAGAATGTCAAGGTTGACCCCGTCACTTCCACCGTGGACGCCATTGACCAGTGCCTCTACTATGTGGACAAGGTCAATAAAAAGCACCTGCTGGCGCAGCTGCTGGAGGATCCGGAAGTGGAAAGCGCTCTGGTCTTCTCCCGTACCAAGCATGGGGTGGACCGCATTGTCCGGGATCTGAAGCGCAAAGGCATCGAAGCCGCCGGTATTCACGGCGACAAGAGCCAGAATGCCCGCCAGACCGCCCTCAACCGTTTCCGCACCGGGGAATGCCGGGTGCTCGTCGCCACGGACATCGCTGCCCGCGGCATCGACGTGGCCGGCCTCAGCCATGTGTTCAATTATGATATGCCCATGGAGCCGGAATCCTATATTCACCGGATCGGCCGTACCGGACGTGCCGGACGGACCGGCAAAGCCGTCTCCTTCTGCTGCATCGATGAAGTCAAGCAGCTGAACCAGGTGGAAAAGCTCATCGGCAAGCGCCTTCCCCTGAAGGAAAGCGACTGGCCCATGGAAGTCACCACTCCCACACCGCCGAAGGTCCGGGAGCCCCGGCCCGCCAGGCTGGACAGGCAGGGCAACGCCCTTGCGGAACGCCGCCAGGCGGCTGTTTCCGCCGCCAGGCCTTCCCGTCCTGCTTCCGCCCGTCCATCCGGCAAGATAACTATTGGTAAAGATGGACAGGTGCACTCCCGTCCTTCCAGCCATCGCACCGGACATCCTGTCCATAGGATTAACCGTTCCAAATCCCGGAGGTAAGTAATTCACACATTCACCGCATCGCGGCGAATATTTCATTCGATTCTGCCGCCGGCCGTCCCGTCCACAGAGTCAATCGCTAAAAACGCCGCGGTTAACCCGCGGCGTTTGGCGTATAGATAATACGATGTTCCGGAATGTTATGTGTAATCCGCTATGTATCGGTGCATTTAATTATGAATTATGAATTATTCTGTAAATGCCATAATATCCGCAACCTTCGCGCTGCCTCCGGTAATGATCCGGGGCTTTTTCTTTTCCCGGGTCCTGCAGAGCAGTGCCGAGGAATAGCCGCCGTCCAGGTTGTACACCCATTCCGCCTGGAAATTCTCCAGGAAAAACTCCTCCGCACGGCGCAGGCTGATGCCGCGCTTTTTTTCCGTGGAAACCGTCAGGATCACATAATTGTTTTTGTCCAGCCGGGCGATGATTGTCCGAGCCGCCTTCTGGTCGGCAAACTTCCACTCTGCCGGCAGCAGGTCCTCATTGGCCCGCAGCATCGGGCAGCCCACATAGAAGGACCAGGTCTGGCTGGGTTCCGTTGCCAGCACCGCCTCGTTTTCATCCCCGGTATACATCTGCAGGCCTTCCGCGTCCAGCGTGATGCCGTAATAGGGTACGCCTTCCAGATTGCGGAACACCTCCCCGTCCGTCACCGTCAGGGAGCCCAGGGGAGTATAGAAATAATCCTCGCTTTTGCCGGGATAGTTGTCCGGAATCTCCGGATACCGCGGACTCACATAGCCGCTGCCGTTGATGATCAGCGCTGCCTCCGGAATCTTTTCCGCAATGAACCCGGGCCGGCTGATATTCTTTTTCCATTCCGCGGTGGCTTTCCGGATCTGCCGGGCCGGATCCTGCACCCAGATCCGGGACAGGTAGCACCGCTCCTTTTCCATGATGAACTGCTCCACCGTATACTTCAGCGTCGGTGAATCATAGGTGCGGATGATTTTGCCGACAGCTTCCGCCTCGGCATTCTCAAAAAAGTCCGCCGGCTCCTCCGCCGCAGCCAGCACAGGCAGCAGCATCAGGCACAATAGCAGGCATAATAAACGCTTTTTCATCCGGAACACCTCCTTTTCCTTGGTGCTAAATCGAGGAATCTGTGTGAAGATCTCGGCAAAAAAGGCACTGGTAGATGAGCGGGGGAATTAATCAGTGGTTCCTTAAGGCTTGCTCCTGCATAAAGCGTTCCGCCAGGCGCACAGAGGCCATTGCGTCCCGGCCGTATCCGTCTGCCCCGATATCCCTGGCGTATTCTTCCGTCAGCACAGCGCCGCCGACCATCACCCGGCACCAGGGAGCTTTTTCGTGCACCAGCGCCACTGTTTCCGCCATAGCCGGAACCGTCGTGGTCATCAGCGCGCTCAGGCCGCAGATCGGTGCGTGCAGGCGTTCCACCGCTTCCAGCACTGTTTCCGGCGGCACGTCCCTGCCCAGGTCCGCCACCGTAAACCCGTAGTTCTCCAGCAGCAGTTTCACAATGTTTTTCCCGATGTCGTGGATGTCGCCCTTCACGGTCGCCAGCACCACAGTCCCCTTGGAGGCCTGCGCGTCCCGGTTGCCCGCCTTTTTCTTGATTTCCGCCACAGCCGCTTCCGCCGCTTCCGCGCTCATCATCAGCTGGGGCAGGAATATCTTCTTGGCTTCAAAGCCCTGGCCCACCTCGTCCAGCGCCGGGATAATCTCTTCCTTCACCAGGTCCAGGCTGTCCCGTCCCTCTTCCAGCGCGCTGCGGGTCAGGTTAGCCGCTTCCTTGCACAGGCCTTTTACCACCGCCCGGCGCAGTCCCTTGGCGTCGGTCTCCTTCGCGGGCGCCGCTCCGGCGGCCGGTGTCACTGCCTGCATAGTAGGCAGTTCTCCGGCATATTTGATATAGGCCGCGCAGTTTTCATCCCGGCCCGTCAGAGTCCGGAAGCTGATCATCGCCCCCATCATCCGCTCGCTCAGCGGATTCATGATGGCCGCGGACAGGCCGCTGTCCAGGGCCAGGGTCAGGAAGATACTTCCCAGCACTTCCCGCACCGGCAGACCGAAGGAAACATTGCTCACGCCCAGCACCGTACCGCATCCGGTCTTTTCCCGGATCATCTTCAGCGCGTCCAGGGTCACCTTCGCCGCGTTTCCGTCCGTACTGACCGTCATGGTCAGGGTATCAAACAGGATATCCTTCGGACCGATCCCGTATTTTGCCGCTTCCATCAGGATCCGCTCCGCGATGGCCAGCCGGCCCTCCGCCGTTGCCGGAATCCCGGACTCGTCCAGGGTCAGGGCTACCACAGCACCGCCGTATTTCTTCACCAGCGGGAAGATGGCGTCCATGACCTCCTGTTTCCCGTTCACGGAGTTGATCAGCGCTTTGCCGTTGTATACCCGCAGGGCCCGCCTCATGGCTTCCGGATCGGAGGTGTCCAGCTG
>JAGAAC010000088.1 GCA_017615475.1 Clostridia bacterium | reverse complement strand
GCCCATACATAACCATTGATCATGTTGGCGCTGTAAACACCGGAGAGAATACCGACAATGATCGGCAGGGCGAACTCACGGATGGAGGCGACACCCAGGATGCACAGGGCCACGATGGTGATCAGGGTGGTGACTGTGGTGCAGATGGTGCGGCCCAGGCTCTCCTTGATGGAGATGTTGGTGACTTCCTCGCGGGCAACAGTGGGCATCTTCTTGGCATTCTCACGGATGCGGTCGAAGATCACGATGGTGTTGTTGATGGAGTAACCAACGATGGTCAGCGCCGCGGCGATGAACGAGGAGTTCATCTGGATCACGGAGCGGAAAATAACCATGAAGGAGAGCATGATCAGCACGTCATGCAGCAGACCGAACACAGCGGCAATACCGGAGTTCAGGTCAAACCGGATGGCGATGTAGACCAGCATCAGGGCGGCGGCCAGCAGCACGGAGATGATGGCGTTCTTCACCAGGGTGGCTCCGGCTACGGGACCGACGTAGTTGACATCACCGATGGATTCGGCTTCCGGATAGGTCTCTTTGATACCGGCTTCGAAATCGGCCTGGACCTTCTGGATGTCATCCTTGGAAACGTCCTTGATGCGGATGTTGACTTCGTTGTCTTCACGGCCCTGGACGGTAACGGTGCTGGAGGCAATTCCCATGCCGTCGAGTACGGCGCTCACGTCGGCGGACTTCACAGCGGTCTTCATGTCATACTGCATGGAGAGACCGCCGTCGAAATCGATGCCCATGTTGATGCCGCGGCCGCAGAGGGTCAGGACCAGGGCAGCGATGATGATGATCGCGGAAATGATCAGGCAGATTTTGGAACGATTCTTAATAACCATTATTCCTCAACCTCCTTTTCGGTATTTGCCACTCTTGTGTAGAGGGAGGTCTTGGTGGCGCCCGCGTTCACGAAGCGGTTCATGAGGAAGCGGGTAACCATGATTGCGGTGAACATGGACACGATAACGCCCAGCAGCAGGGTCTTGGCGAAGCCCTGGATGGAGCCGGTGCCGAAGAACAGCAGCACGACGGCGGCGATCAGCGTGGTGACGTTAGCGTCCAGGATAGCGGACATAGCGTTTTTGAAGCCGGCGCGGACAGCGGCCTTGGCGCTGCGGCCCTTGCGGACTTCTTCGTTAAAGCGTTCGAAGATGATGACGTTCGCGTCCACTGCCATACCGATGCCCAGAACCACACCGGCCAGACCGGGCAGGGTCAGCTGGATGTGGAAGATCGCGATCAGCATGAACAGCAGGATCGTGTAGATGGTCAGCGCCCAGGAGGCGATGAAGCCGTTCAGCCTGTAGCGGATGATCATCAGGAGCATGATCAGGAGAATACCGATCATAGCGGCCTTTACAGAAGTGGACACAGCATCCTGACCGAGGGTGGCGGACACCTTGTCGACTTTCTGCTGGGTCAGTTCCAGCGGAAGGGCGCCGGACTGAATCTTGGCAGCGATGTTAACAGCTTCTTCATCGGTGTAGTTACCGGTGATGATACCGGAACCGTCGACGATCGCGTGCTGCACCCTGGCGTTAACCAGGGTGACGCCGTCCAGTTCGATGATCAGGTTCTTGCCGACGTTGGCGGAGGTCATCTCGGCGAAGATCTTGGCGCCTTCACTGGTCAGCTTGAAGCCAACGGCGGGACGGCCGTTTTCATCGAGGCTGTAGCCGGCGGACTCAACCATGTTACCGGTCATGAACTCATTTCCATCGGGATCGAGGAAACGCATCTTTGCGGCAGCGCCGATCAGGTCGAGCACGGAATCATCCTGCACATCCGGGATTTCCACGCGGATGCCGTCGTTGCCCAGACGCTGAACATTGGCTTCGGTGAAGCCCTTGTCGGTCAGGCGGGCACGGATGATGGACATGGTGCCTTCCATCAGGCTGTCAAAGCTTGCGTCGGTGTCTTCCGGAGCCTTGCCGGAATACTCAACATACATACCACCCCGCAGGTCCAGGCCCAGGGGCAGGGAAGCAGGCCAGTTTTCGGAATTGGTTGTGGGCAGCCAGGACAGGACCTTGTAGAGACCCCGCGGAGGCAGGCTCAGTCCGGTGACACCGATCACGCCGAGCACGATGGTGACAACCAGCAGCACACACAGCGCGATGATGGCTCCGGTTTTGCCGCCAACGCGCTTATTGCCGGATTTCATATTGATCGTTTCCTCCTTCGAAACACAGATGAAAATATTATAATTGCCTGACGGTTTCCCGTCAAGCAGAATTCAAGGAATATCAAGGAAGAGAACGGAATAATGATCAGTTCAGATACATACCGGGGAAGATCATATTCACACCCAGCACCGTGCCGCCGAAATCCGCCGCCAGGCGCTGCTGGGGAAGGCTGCGGCTCATGATCCGGGTGGTGATGCGGGTAACGCCTTCGGCAGCCATGATGGCCATCATCCGGTGGAGCAGCGCTTTACCCATACCCTGGTTCCGGCTGCCGGGCTCAATATAGATGGCGACGAGCTCGCAGTCGCTTCCCTGGCCGGCCATGATCACTTCACCGATCAGTACGGCGTTGCGGTAGAGGCCGAGGGTCATAAAGTGGGGCATGCGCTGGAGACTCTTGAGGTAATTCATATCCACAAAAGAGATCTCATTCATCTGCAGCCGGTAGATGAGGCTGTTCTGCTCATCCCAGGTGTTCAGGGGCGTCGGGGCGACGGTGCAGCTCATGGGAATGCGGCCGTCTCCGTAAGGGATCGCCAGCTGAAGGATTTCGTCTGTTTCATTGCAGTCGAAACCGTTATGCAGATAGAAGTCTTTCATCTGGATATCAGAAGGGCCAATGCTGGTATACAGGCGGCAGCGCATCTGCGGGTTTACGTTCTGCAGGATGCGGGCCCGGGCGACCAGCGCGCCGAACAGGAGATACCGGGACGCGGGGTCGCCGGCGATGGAAAAATACAGGTTAACAGGACAGTCCGGATACAGGCCGGGCTGGAGTTGATACAGGATAAAGCCATAACCGGTCTGTGCTCCGAGATCGTCAACAGCATAGAACACATCTTCCGGATTCAGCCCGTTGACGGGCTGCTGGGGGTGTACAATCCTCATAGCGGATACTCCTTTCGGGAACCTTCATATTATACCGGCTTTGGAACGGGTTGTCAAAACCAACGGAGAGGCTGAAAACGGTGAATAACGGAACGTGAACAGGGAACAAACAGATCCTTCCGTACCGTCCGGGTATAAACGGCCGGGCGGATTCGGCGGATGCTTGCCATGACAGGCAAAAATCGCTATAATAGTACAGCTCAGCTATTGTCCTGGGCTTTATTGGATGAGTCGGAGCGCAGCTCCCAAGGAGGAAACAGAAAAAATGGCACAGAATCCTGTGTTTACAATCACGATGAGTGATGGACGTGAAATGAAGGGTGAACTGTATCCCGACATCGCGCCGCAGTCTGTAGGCAACTTTACCGCGCTGGCCAACAGCGGCTTCTATGACGGGCTGATCTTTCACCGGGTGATTCCGGGTTTCATGATCCAGGGCGGCGATCCCAAGGGTATCGGTATGGGCGGCCCCGGATACTGCATCAAGGGCGAATTCGCCGCGAACGGCGTGGACAATCCGCTGAAGCATACCTACGGTGTGCTGAGCATGGCCCGCAGCATGATGCCTGACTCCGCCGGAAGCCAGTTCTTCATCATGACCAGCGACAGCCCCCACCTGGACGGGCAGTATGCCGCTTTCGGCAAGGTGCTGGAAGGCATGGACGTCGCGGAGGACATTGTGAAGACGAAGCGGGATGCTTCTGATAAACCGCTTGAGCCGCAGGTGATGGCATCCATCCGGGTGGATACATTCGGACAGTGCTATCCTTTCGACCAGATTTAAGGAAGACACAGCAGCGCGGAAAGGGCGAGTCCCTTTCTGCGCTTTTTAGCATAATCGGAACCCACCGAACAGGGAGGAAGCAGAAAAATGGAAAAGCAGAAGATTACCGTGACGGTGGCGGGAAAGAGCTATACGCTGGTTTCCTCTGATCCGCCGGCATATGTGAAGCGGGTGGCGGCGTTTGTGGACCGGAAGCTGAGTGAAACAGCAGCGGTGACGAACCTGCCTTCGGGGCAGGCGGCGGTGCTGACCTGCTTTCACCTGGCGGAAGACCTGCTGAAAGCGCAGGACGAAAATACGATGCTGCGGAGGCAGAACGAGCAGCTGGCGCGCGCAAACAAAATTCAGGATTCATAATTCAGAATTTTGTTTGAGGTAGGAAGTAGAAGGTAGGAGGTAGGAAGTATTACTCTTTCTGCTTTTTATCTGAAATTAGTATACAGAACGAAAAGATAAAGAGGCGTAACGATGATGGAGAACCTGGCTCCGGCGGGAAACCGCGCGGCTCTGGAACGGGCAGACGCGGCGGGTGCAGACGCGGTATACCTGGGGTATGCCGCTTTCAGCGCGCGTGCCGGTGCGGGCAATTTTGACCGCCGGGAGCTGGAGGAAGCGATCCGGTACGCCCACCTGCGGCATATGCGGGTGCATGTGACGGTCAATACTCTCGTCAAGGACGGCGAACTGGAAGCGGTGACAGAGGTGCTGCGCCTGCTGCGGGACCTGAAGGCTGACGCGGTGCTGGTGCAGGACCTGGGTGTACTGCGCATTGCACGGAAACTTTTCCCCGGACTGACTGTACACGCAAGCACCCAGATGGCTATCCACAACCGGACCGGGGTGACCTGGTGCAAAAAACAGGGAATGCGCCGCGTCGTGCTGGCACGGGAGTGCTCCCTTGCGGAAATCCGCAAATGCGCGGATACGGGTGTTGAAATTGAGGTTTTTGCCCACGGCGCGCAGTGCGTGGCGGTAAGCGGCCTGTGCCTTTTCTCCAGTATGGTGGGGGAACGGAGCGGAAACCGGGGCCGGTGTGCCCAGCCCTGCCGGATGGAATATGATTACCGCGGCCGCCGCGGCGCATGGCTCAGCCCACGGGATGTATGCCTGCGGGATGAACTGCCGAAACTGCAGGATGCGGGCGTCGCCTCCATCAAACTGGAAGGACGGCTGAAACGGCCTGAATATGTGGCCGTGGTTGCCGGAAGCTACCGGAAAGGCCTGGACAGTCTGGAGCAGGGCAGCTTTAAAAAAGCGGATCCGAAGGAAAAAGAAGGACTTCTCCAGATTTTCAACCGGGGCGGCTTCATGAACGGATACGCACTGGGCTGTGAGGACGCGGGGGTCATCTTTCCGGAAGGCGTGAACCACCAGGGCATCCGGATTGGGAAAATTACGGCGGCGGACGGAAAACTGGCGCAGGTCAGACTGGAAAAAGACCTTCAGAACGGTGACGGACTGACACTGCGCGGAGCGCATGAGGAAACAGACCTGGTTTATGCCGGACCGGATATGAAGACCGGCGAAACGGCGATCCTCCGGCTGAGACCCGGCGCAAGGGCGGCTGCGGGAGACGGGGTATACAGGCTGACAGCAGCAGACCAGCTGAAAAAAGCCGAAAGCCTGAAGGGCAGGACGGTCCCGGCGGATCTTTTCCTGAAAGCGATGCCCGGGGAAGCGCTCCGGCTGACAGCAACCGACGGGGAAAACACCGTAACGGTCACCGGCGAAACGGTGGCAGCGGCGAAAACCCGGGCAGCCACAGAGGAAGAACTGTGCCGGAGCCTGGAGAAAACCGGGGATACCGTGTTTGAAGCCCGGACCGTAAAAGCAAAAACAGCCGGCGCGTTTGTGCCGGTGAGCCTGGTGAACGCAATCCGCCGGGAGGGACTGGATAAACTGGCGGAGGAACGGATCGCGAAATTCGAGCAACATATTCCCAATTCAGAATTCAGCGATCGCTGTTACCAAAAGGCTGAAAAGCCTTTTGACAGCTGTAGCATGGCAACTGTTACCCAAATCGAAGATTTGGACAGTTGCTCAGCAATGCATAATTCAGAATTAAAAGATTGTGAAGAATTCCTTCCTGAAAAGGAAGTACCATCTATTGCTTATGTCCGGACCGCGGAGCAGGCAGAAGCAGCCCGGACCGCGGGATTCCGGGTGGTCTGGTGCCCGGAGGATTACCGGATGGAAGCCCTGGAAATCCTGAAAAAGGAAATGAAGCCGGGAGACTGGCTGGCACTGCCGGATGTGTGTGAAGAAGATACCCTGCAGATGCTGCGCCGGTATGCTGAGGAAAACCGTGAACAGCTTGGCGGCGTGGCGCTGGGTTCTGTGGGACAGCTGGGCGCTGACTGGCCGGTTGCTTTTGCCGCGGGCCCCGGGATTCCGGTGATGAACCGGCAGGCTGCTTCCCTGCTGATGGAAGAAGGCTGTGCCTTTGTGACCTCTTCTCCTGAACTGACAGGACAGGAACTGAAGACTCTCCTGGCTGACGGCGCACCGATTGTAACTGCGGTATACGGGCGGACACGGCTGATGCTGCTGCATCACTGCCCGGCACGGACCGCACTGGGACTGACCAAAGGTCATGCGGGCTGCCGGATGTGCGATGAGGGGCACCCTGACGCACTGGCTGGCCAGGTGCTGGAAGACCGGAAGGGATACCGGTTTCCGCTGCTGCGGCAGCGGCTGCCGGAAGGCTGTCTGGTACAGCTGATGAACGCTTTTCCGACGGATAACATATATAATTCACAATTCATAATTCATAATTCAGAATTAGAAGAGTGTGAATTGCATAGAGCACTGGTATTTACTACAGAAGAACGTGCAGAAACAGAAGAAGTATTGGAAGCGTTCAGGGAAGGACGGAAGACAGCCGGAGAAACCACAACAGGACACTGGAAACGGGCAGTTGAATAATTTACATGACGTTCATAAGACAGACATAAAGATAAGGGATTATAAAAGATGATGAAAGAAAGAACACTGCGGGTGCTGGAGTTTACCAGGATCCGCGAGATGCTTGCTGAAGGCGCGCTGACGGAAGCCGGCGCGGAGAAATGCCGGACACTGGTACCGGCAGATGACCTGGTTTCCGCACAGGCGCTCCAGGCGGAAACAGAAGAAGCAGCAGTGGTGCTGCAGTATACAGGCGGACACCCGATGGCGGCTTTTCCGGATATCCGGCCCGCGCTGACCATATGCGGGAAGGGCGGAAGCCTGAGCGCGGGGATGCTGCTGAGTGTGGCGGAGCTGCTGCGGGCCAGCCGTGCCGCGCGGGATGCGCTGGTGACGGACAGGGAGAACACACCGATCCTGCGGGCAAAAGCCGAAGGACTTTTTGTGGCGCGGAATATTGAAAAAGACATTACAGACGCCATCCTGAGCGAAGACGAGATTGCGGACCGGGCCAGCAGCGAGCTGATGAATATCCGGCGGCACCTACGCGGCGCGCAGGACAGGATCCGGGACAAGCTGAACCAGATGATCCGCTCCGCGGCGCTGCAGAAAGCCCTGCAGGATCCGATCATTACCGTGAGAAACAACCGGTATGTGCTGCCGGTCAAGGCGGAATTCCGTTCCAGCGTTCCCGGCCTGGTGCATGACCAGAGTTCCTCCGGGGCAACGCTGTTCATTGAACCCATGGCCGCGGTGGAAATGGGGAATGAACTGAAACAGTGGGAACTGAAGGAACAGCAGGAAATTGAACGGATCCTGGCTGCCCTGAGCGCGGAAGTGGCGCCCTATGCGGGAGCTATGGCGGAGACCGGTGAAATCCTGGCGGACCTGGACTTCATTTTTGCCAAGGGGCTCCTGAGCCGCCGGTTCTTCTGCGTATGCCCGAAGATGAACAATGAGGGCCGCCTGAAGATCATCCGCGGACGGCATCCGCTGATTGATCCGGAAAAGGTGGTGCCCGGGACAATCTGGCTGGGAGAGGAATTCAACACCCTGATCATCACAGGACCGAACACCGGCGGTAAAACCGTTACGCTGAAGACCGTGGGCCTGTTTACCCTGATGGCGCAGGCGGGCCTGCAGGTGCCGGCGGATCCGGGAACGGAACTGGCGGTGTTTGAGCAGGTGTTCGCGGATATCGGCGATGAACAGAGCATTGAGCAGAGCCTTTCCACCTTCTCCGGCCACATGACGAATATTGTGGAAATCATGCATGAGGTGACACCCCGCGACCTGGTGCTGTTTGATGAACTGGGCGCCGGAACGGATCCCACTGAAGGTGCCGCGCTGGCCCAAAGCATCCTGACCCGGCTGCTGCATATCAATGTGCGGACGCTGGCGACGACTCACTACAGCGAGCTGAAGGCTTTTGCGCTGACCACAAAGGGCGTGGAGAATGCCTCAGTGGAATTTGACGTGGAAACCCTGCGGCCGACCTACCGCCTTTCCATCGGCGTGCCCGGAAAGAGCAACGCTTTTGAGATCAGCCGGCGGCTGGGACTGCCGGAAAACCTGATCGACGCGGCGCGGGAGCTGCTGAGCGGAAACGCGATCCGCTTTGAGGACGTGATTGCCAACGCGGAATACCACCGGCAGGTAGCTGAAAAGGAACGGCAGCTGGCGGAAGAAGCCGGCAGGGAAACCGTGCGCCTGCGCAATGAAGCGGAACAGCTGCGCCGGGAAATGGAACAGAAACGGGAACAGATGCTGCGCAAGAGCCGTGAGGAAGCGAAGCATATTGTGGATCAGGCGCGGCGTGAAAGCGAGAGCGTGATTGCCGAGCTGAAGAAGATGAAGAAGAACGCGGCTGCCGGAGACGCTTCCGTGAATGACCTGCGCAGGCGGCTGGACAAGGAAAGCGATGCCCTGGCGGAAGGCCTGGGACAGGCGGCGCCGGACGGCGGAGAAGCGCCGAAGACTGTGAAGGCGGGTGACCAGGTAAAGATCCTGACCCTCGGCGTGGAAGGCACGGTGCTGGCACCGCCGGATGAAAAGGGAGAAGTGCGCCTGCAGGCCGGAATGATGAAGTTTACCGCGGAGCTTTCCCAGCTGCGGCTGATCCGCCAGGCCCCGGCGAAAGAAAAGACCACCGTGAAGGCAAAGACCGGTATGATGACCCGGACGGTGAAGAGCGAGTGCGACGTCCGGGGAATGAACCTGGAGGAGGCCCTGGACGCGGTGAGCCTTTACCTGGATGAAGCGGTGCTGGCCGGGCTCAACGAGGTCTATATTATCCACGGAAAAGGAACCGGCATCCTGCGCGCGGGGATCCAGCAGGATCTGCGGAAAAACAAGCATGTCAAAGGCTTCCGGCGCGGCATGTACGGCGAAGGAGAAGAGGGAGTCACGGTAGTAACGCTGAAGTAATGCCTCTGGCATTACTTCGGCGTTACAGGTAGGAAGTAGGAGGTAGGAGGTAGGAAGTAAAAGTTCTACTTCTTCAAATACCCCGGATAGACTACTTCAGAATATGTCATTATGAATTGATAACGATGGAGGAGTTAACGTGAAGGACAGGCCGTATATCCTTGTGGTGGATGATGATCCGAACATCAGCAGGCTGGAACAGCTGTACCTGGAAAAGGAAAACTATGAGGTACAGACCGCCGCGGACGGGAATGAAGCGATTGCATCCTTCAGCAAGCTGCCGCCGGACCTGGTGCTGCTGGACGTGATGCTGCCCGGCGCTGACGGATATGAAGTGCTCAAGACAATCCGGAAAAGCGGGAACATCCCGGTGATTATGGTGACGGCCAAGGGAGAAACCTTTGACAAGGTGCTGTGCCTGGAACTGGGAGCGGATGACTATATCGTCAAGCCGTTTGACGGGAAAGAGCTTACGGCCCGGGTGAAGGCAGTGCTGCGCAGAGCCCGCGGAAGCGAGGAAGAGCAGGCCGGGAATCTTTCCTTTCCGGGGCTGACAGTGAGCCTGAAGGAATATGATGTGCACTATGAAGGGAAACGGCTGGAAATGCCGCCGAAGGAACTGGAAGTACTGTATTTCCTGGCTTCCCATCCGAACCAGGTGTTTACACGGGAACAGCTGCTGAGCCAGGTATGGGGCTTTGATTTCTTCGGAGACAGCCGGACGGTGGACGTGCATATCAAGCGGCTGCGGGAAAAACTGACGGACAGCGAGAAGTACGGCTGGACCCTGTATACGGTGAGGGGGATAGGGTATAAGTTTTCTACCGGAAGGTAGAAAACTTGTACCCAATGAAAAATGCTGCGATCGCCGTTACCAAAGCCGCTTCACGCCTTTGACGGCTGTAGCATGGGAGGCATTAGCCATGCTGAAGCATGGATGCCTCCTCAACAATGCAGAATGAAATGGTTATAACTGATATACCGGGTTTGGAATGAACGGGACTGATCAGGTTAATGTAAGCGTGAAAATGCGGAAGGAAGAATAAACACTATATAATTCTGCATTAATAATGGGGTGAGGGTGAATGTTTGCGCGGATTATGGCGATGGTGCTGGCGGTGATCCTCCTGACCACGGTCGGCCTGTCCGCGGTCTGGTGGCTGACGCTGCGCGAACAGCAGATCGACGCGCGGTTGGACCATCTGATCACCGAGGCGGAGGAAATTTCATATCTGGCCGGCAGCTTGTCGGGGGACAGCCTGATGGACACGATGCGGGATAAGGAAAACGTAACGTGGTCCTATATCAACCAGGTTGCTGACAGAGTGTCCCGGGAGTACAACGCTTACATTGTTATCATGGACAGTGACCGGGGCATGATAAGATATGATTCGGTCGGTGCCAATGAAGATCCGGCGTCAGTCGAGCTTATGACAGATGAAAAGATATATAAGGCGCTTGATCGGATTGTGGCCGGGGAATCTATCCGGATGCGCACTGAAAACGGAGAGGCTACCATGTTTACGGTGGGTGTGCCTGTTCAGATCGGGAAATCGGTCACCGGCGCAGTCTTTATCCAGACCCGTGCCCAGCAGATTGAAAGCGGTCTGTCGGAGATTCTGGGCTGGATCGCGCTGCTGGCGGCGATCATGACGGTGCTGTCCGGTGTGATTGTGTTCCTGTTTGTCCGCCGGCGGCTGAACCCCCTGAAGAAGCTGGAAACTGCTGCGGCAGCCATCGCGGAGGGAGATTTCTCCGTGCAGGTGGATGAAAAGAAAGGCGATCCGGAACTGCGGGAACTGAGCGGCGCGTTCAACACCATGACAAAAAAACTGCAGGGCCTGGAGACCAGCCGCAGGGAGTTTGTGGCGAATGTGAGCCATGAGCTGCGGAGCCCGATTACCAGTATCAAGGGATTTGCGGAAGGAATGGCGGACGGCGTTATTCCTGAAGGAGAACAGCCAAAGTACCTGCGGCTTGTGGCAGATGAGAGCAAGCGGCTGAGCGGCCTGATCGATGACCTTCTCGCGCTGAGCAGGCTGGAGCGGGAAGACGCGAAACCGGAACTGTCCACCTTTGATATCAATGAGATGCTCCGCCGGGCGGTGATCCGCCGGATGAATGACCTGGACGGGAAAAAAATCGATATCAGCTGTGAGTTTGAGGAGGATCAGTGCCCGGTGCGCGCGGACAGCGACCGGATTGAGCAGGTGGTGATTAACCTGCTGGACAACGCAATCAAGTTCACGCCAGAGGGCGGTAAAATCACCCTGGAATCCGGCGTCAGGAACGGAATCGCGGAGATCACGGTAAGGGACAGCGGCTGCGGCATCGCCCCGGAGGACCGGGATAAAATCTTTGACCGTTTCTTTACCGCGGACCGGGCGCATACAGCCGGCAAAGGAACCGGTCTGGGACTGAGTATCTGCAAGCGGATTATGGATATGCACGGGCAGAATATCCGCCTTCTGGATACAGAGGAAGGCGCCGCGTTCCGGTTTACCCTGGAGACAGCAGAAAAAACAAATACAGAAATGTAAGTACTCTTTGCGCAATAAGAGCCTCCAACACTTGACGAAAAAGGAAAAAGTTGTATCATCTTGAAGATGAACAAGACAGTGATACCGGCGGGAAGGAGGACCACAGCGTGGAAAAGCATCTGTTTCTGATCGGCATGCAGGGCTGCGGGAAAAGCAGTCTGGGCAAGCGTACAGCGAAGGAAACCGGTGTTCCGTTTGCGGATACCGATGCCATCGTGGCCCAGAGCGCCGGCGGCACGGTGAACGAGTTTTTCGAAAAATACGGAGAAGAAACATTCCGGCGGGCGGAGACCAACGTGCTGGCTGCGCTGACCTATGCCCGGCCGATGATTATCTCCACCGGCGGCGGTACCGTCATGAACCCGGTGAACCGTCATATCATGCGGACGTGGGGTACGATTGTGCTGATTGACCGTCCGCTGGAAGATATCCTGAGCGACATCAAGCTGGACCGGCGACCTACCCTGCGGGACGGGGGCCTGGCGGAAGTGGAACGGGTCTATCACGAGCGGCTCCCGATATACCGCGAACTGGCAGACATCACCCTGAGGAATGACCAGGGATATCATATGGCGGTGTACATCCTGACCCGGCTGGTCCGGGAAAGGCTCTGACCGCGGAAAGCAGGAATGAGGCAATGGATTATCAGTTTGACCTGGTGGGCAAGATCGGCAGCATGGCGCTGATCCGGCAGGAAGACCGGGATATTGACTACAACATTTTTTCCAGGATCGGGTCGGAGCTGAAGCCCGGCATGATCTGGGTGACCAGCGGCGCGACGGAGATTGGCCGCCTGGACTATATCAAGCGGACCGGATGCGAGCTGAGCGGGGATCCGGATCAGGACAAGGCGGACTATTCCGCCCAGGGACAGACCATCCTGATGCAGAATTACCGGCAGTTTATTCCGCCGGAATACGGTATCCGCCAGATCCTGGTGGAGCACACCCACTTTAATGATCCGGAAAAGAGCGAGCATATCCGCGCACTGCTGGTCCGTGCCGCACGGCAGAAAACCATTCCGATCGTTAACTACAATGACCCGGTATCCGACGAGGAAAACCGGAAGATGGAACTGGCTGCCCGGCGGGAAAAGGGCGGAGAGGTTCACGAATGCGTGGACAATGACGAAACAGCGGCGGTTATCGCGGGCCTGGTGAAAGCAAAGACGCTGGTGCTGATGACCTCCACGGAGGGAATTTACCGGGACCGGCGGGATCCGAATACGCTGGTACGCGATGTGATCGGCAAAACTTACGAAGAAGTGGAAAGCAAGGTACGGGAACTGCAGAATGCCTGCATTGGTGCCAGCCGCGCAGGGGCGAACGGAGCCCGGGCCAAGCTGGAATACGCGCTGAGCTGCGTGAAGGGCGGCACCACGGTGATCATCGGCCATGCCCGTCACCGGCTGAGCGACCTGAAAGAGGGACGGGTGCCCTGTACCCGAATCGGTGTGGACGCCTGACCCGGGGAGACAAAGGATGAACGGTTCCTCAATGGATACAACCCTCCTGAACGGCCTCCGGTTTTTTACCCGGGAAACGGCCATCCTGGAAGGTGTTTCCGCGGCATGCGGCGCCGGAAACAGAACAGTGTCAGCTATGGACGGGGCTGTCCGGGAGGACAGCGTATTTGACCTGGCCAGCGTGACCAAGCTGTTTACGGGCCTGTGCACTATGAAACTGAAAGAAGAAGGCCTGCTGGATCCCGGCAGGCCTGTTTTTTCATATGATCCGCGGTTCCGGTTCCTGAAGGATACCACGGTGTGGGACCTGATGACCTTCGCGGTTACGGTGCGGACCCCTGTCCGCCTGGACGGGTGCACCGACCGGGAAAGCGCTATGGAAGCGCTGTTTGCGTCAACAGCCGCGCCGCATGAGGATGTGCGCCGGATCTATTCCGACATTCCGGCAATGATCCTCAAGTATGTGCTGGAAGCGGCGGCCGGGATGACGTTTATAGACTGTGCGCGGAAGCTGATCCTGGAACCGGCGGGTATGACGGAGACCTGGTCCGCGGTTCCGCCGGAACGCAAAAAGGACTGCCAGTGCTATGACCGGGAACACCGGATCGAGAACGGGCAGCAGATCCTCCGGGAGGGATGGCAGCCCGGAGTTCCGCATGATCCTAAGGCAGCGGTGCTGCAGGGAGAGACGGGAGACCTTTGCGGACACGCGGGACTTTTTTCCACCCGCGGGGATATGGTGCGGTTCTGCCGGGCGGTGCTGGACCGGAAAATCGTCGGGGAGGAATCCCTGAAGGAAATGGCGGTCAACCGGACCGGGCGGAAACGCGCGAACGGCGCCTGGACACAGTTCCTCGGAATTCAGTGCTATGTGCGCCATCCGGATCAGTATTATTCAGAAATACCCCGCTATATGGGAAGAAAACGGGCCTTCGGAATCGGCGGCTTCACGGGGAACCATGTTTCCGTGGATCCGGAGCATCAGATCTTCGCGGTGTTCCTGGGGAATCGGGTCCTGAACCGGCTGACGGTCCTGGTGCCGGAGGAGGGAAAGACCCTTGCGGATTACGGGCTGAACCCGGACGGGAGCGGGTTTTTCCGCTGGAAGGACGGGGAAGTAATCCCTTCCTCGGTGAAGTATGTGCATCAGAAGGATGAACATTTTCACAAATCAATTGCGGAAGCTTTGCAGCTTCCGGAAATTGATTTCAATTAACAATTAACAATGAACAATTAATAATTTTATATTGTTTATCTGTATTACCGGTTTATTCAGATAAAAGCGTTGTTGAATAAGTTGAATTTGTGTGTTATACTCAATAGGTCAAAGATAGTCAGAGAATGGCACTTTGACGAGGGGAGGGTGTAATATGCGTCTGAGTGATTCCATAGAGCAGTTTATCAAGGAGCTTCTGAATGAGGAATCCACGGAAGTGGAGCTGAAGCGGAATGAACTGGCGGAATACTTCGGCTGCGCGCCGAGCCAGATTAACTATGTGCTGGCGACCCGCTTTTCCCCGGATCACGGATATCTGACAGAAAGCCGGAGAGGCGGCGGAGGATATATCCGGATCGTCCGGGTGGTTCAGGCCGGATCGCAGCGGCTGATGTACCTGGTGAATGACCGGATCGGCGACAGCCTGGAGGAGGAAGAATGTCTCCGGCTGATCAGTCAGCTGAAGGAACAAAGGATTGTGACCGCAGACGAGGCGGCACTGATGGCCTCGGTGATCAGCGGCCGTGCACTGGCGGTACCGGTGCCCGACGCGCTGAAGAACGCCATGAGGGCGAAGATGATGAAATCCATGCTGATGACCATCGCTGCGAGGAACAGAGACTAATCAAATGCGCAATGCATAATGAATGGTCAAGAGAAAAGAGGCGATAATAATGCTGTGCGAAGAATGCCATGTGAATGAAGCGAACTTTACGGTTTCCGTAGTGGCCGGAGAAGAAACTACGGTGAGGCACCTGTGCGCCGACTGTATGAGCCGGATGAACGCGGACCTGGTCAAAGGAAACGTGCGAAGCCTGCTGAGCACAGTACTCAACGCCATCCGCGCGAATGCGGAAGAAGATGACAACAGAAAGGAATTTTCCATGCCGATATTCGGACGTTTTACCCAGCGGGCACAGCAGACGCTGATGCTGGCACAGCGGATCGCCGCGGAACTGCAGCAGCCTTATGTGGGAACGGAGCATTTCCTGCTTGCGCTGCTGAAGACAGGTGCCTCCGTTCCGGAAGCAGTTGCTGCCCGGATGAGCTATGAATCTGTGCTGTCGGAACTGCGGACTCACCTGAAGGAGATCAATAATCCGGAAGAACCCAGGAGCGCACGGATCGAACTGAGCCCCCGGGCAAAGAAGACTCTGGAAAACAGCGTGCTGGAATCCCATAAGCTGGGACAGAACTATGTGACCGTTGAGCATATCTGGCTGGCACTGCTGGGAAATGATGACGGCGTGGCCGGCGGTCTGTTCCGCAAGGCCGGCGTCGACCTGTCTGCTGCCAGGGAACAGCTGCTCCGCCAGATGCGTGAAAACGCAGGCAATGAAGAAGCTCCCCGCCGGATGCCCGGCTTCCCGCCGTTTGCCCCGGCCCGGGGACGGAACGGCAGCGAGGGCGGGAAAAGCGAGCTGGAAAAATACAGCCGTGACCTGACCGCTGCCGCGGAAAAGAATGAACTGGATCCGGTGATCGGCCGGGAGACGGAGATCCAGCGGATCATTCAGATCCTGATCCGCCGGACCAAGAATAACCCGGTGCTGATCGGTGAGCCCGGCGTCGGCAAAAGCGCGGTGGCGGAAGGCCTCGCGCAGCGCATTGTACAGGGCAACGTACCGGAACTGCTGCTGGGGAAACGGGTTATGAGTCTGGATATCGGCAGCATGGTGGCCGGCACCAAGTACCGGGGAGAGTTCGAGGAACGGCTGAAGAACGTGATGGACGAGCTGCACAAGGCCGGAAACGTCCTGCTGTTCATTGACGAGATCCATACGATTATCGGCGCAGGGGCAACTGAAGGCAGCCTGGACGCCGCCAACATCCTGAAGCCCGCCCTGAGCCGGGGAGAAATCCAGTGCATCGGCGCCACGACCCTGGACGAATACCGGAAGCACTTCGAGAAGGACGCAGCCCTGGAGCGGCGGTTCCAGCCGGTGAACGTGGGC
>JAGAAC010000087.1 GCA_017615475.1 Clostridia bacterium | reverse complement strand
CGGACTTGCGTACGATTTCATAGAGAGTACTTCTGCCTGGGTTGAAACAGTCCTGATTATGCCCAAGGATGAATGGACGGGCAGTATGAATGCCAATGCGTACAATTATCTGGCAGTGCTGTATTTTGCCCAGGGCGACGGTCCCTGCGCAACGTGCGGCGGCAGCGGGAAAGCAGCGGGCGATCCGTATGTGGACGGCGACGCGCTGCCCGTGCCGCTGGTCAACCGCCTGAAGACCGGGGTGACCATCAGCGCGAAGAAGACCATGGAAGGCTTCCCGGCCACGGATCCCTTTGACTTTGTGTTGCTGGAGAGCGACGCGCAGGGGACCGAGGGAAAGCAGATCGACGCGAAACAGAACGGCACGGACGGCACAATTAGTTTCAGCAATATCGCAGTCGATCCGGGCGATCAGGCGCCGCACTACTACCTGGTGAAAGAAATCGCCGGAGACAACAAAACGATTGAGTACGATACGAAGAAGATTCTTTACAAGGTGACCATGGGCTCAAGCGACGACCACCAGCCCGGGCCGAAGGTGGAGCGGATTTCCGAATCCGACACCTTTGAGAACCGCTACAAGGGCGGCAGCCTGGCCATTGAAATCAAAACAAAGGGCTACACCCGGCCGGCCTGGGCCTGGTGGTGGCAGCCGCCGAAATTCACCGTCAGCGTCACCCTGAAGAACCGCGAAGGCAAACCCCTGGCGAACTATAACCTCGGGAACGCCGTCTTCCGCTCTTCCGCGGAGCAGCTTGCCGGGATCGAAGGCGCGGGAAGCGACCGGGCCGGATCGGGACTGACCACCGACAGCGAAGGCAAGGCAACCCTGGAGATCGAAGGCGGCAAGACCGCTGTGATCAGCAACCTGCCCCACGGCGCAACCTATGAGGTTTCCCAGCCGGCGGACAGCATGCCCAAGGGCTACAGCCAGGGCAGTGCGGAAGGCGCGACGGGAACCATTACCGGCGGCCAGGAAAGCAAAGCCACGCTGGAAAACAACTATGAGGGCGAAGAACAGCCGCAGCCCTCCGGAGAGCCTGAACCGAACGTAACGCCCACGGCGACAACGGACGTTTTGCCGACACCGTCGCCGACACCGGCTCCGACCGCGGCGCCGGCTCCAACGAACACACCCAAGCCCCAGCCGGTTCCCAGGACGGGAGATACGTCCAGCCCGCTTGTGTGGCTGGCACTGATCGTGCTGAGCCTGGCGGGCATCGGCGGCCTGATGATCCTGAAACCGAAGAAAAAGAAATAAACGGGAATGCCGGCTGACAGCAGCCGGCATTTTCCTGTTGCCGGGAATTCCCGGCGCGTGGTATGCTGAAAAAAGAAACTGACCGAAAGAGGACAGGAACATGTTTTTGCCCAAGGTGAAGGTGGAACTGATTAACCCGGAGGACAATATCCGGTTTATCCGGAACTTCCTGGGGAAGGAGAAAACGGGGAACACCACCAGGCCTTTTTATGAAAAGACCCTGAAACTGTACCCGGAGCTGCGGGACATTGACGGGGTTCCGGATGAAGCCGGAAGGGAAGAGATGATCCGCCGGGCGGTTACGAAGCGGCTGGAGGAAAACCGGGAAGAGATCCGGAGAAGGATGGATCACTTTTCCGAAGGGTTCGATACGTTCATGGATGATTTCATCGAAGCCAGCTGCCGGCTTTTCAACTACGAGTGGAAGCCGGACCAGCCGGTGATCACCTGCTATACGGGATACCTGCCCTTCTATCCGAGAAGCGCTGAGGCGAAGTGCTTCTTCGTGTCCTACCAGGATGAGGAGCGGGTCTTTTCCGGGGCGGTTCACGAGATCAACCACATGATTTTCTTTGACAAATGGAACGAGATGCACGGAGGGAACGTCAAGGAGCCCGCGTGGCCGGACCCGCTGTGGTACCTGCAGGAAATCATTGTGGATCCGACGCTGAACGAGGAAAGCGTCAGGAAGCATACCCTGTATGAAAACCGGGCTTATCCCCAGTTCTATGAACCCGGTAAAACGGGGGAAAGCATCATGGAGAAGATCCAAAAATTATTCCGGGACCGGAAGAACATGGAGGACTTCCTGGAGGAAGCCTATGCCGCCGTATGCAAGGAAATAAAGGGCTGAGCGGGTTTTCCGGAGCCTGAAAAAAGGGCCTTCGGATAAGTCTTGAAAAAACCGGACAAACAGCATATAATCAGAAAACAGTTCACGGAAGGGGTGAGACAGCATTTTTAATATTGGGTTTTCAGAGCTGATCGTTGTGCTGCTCATCGCTTTCCTGGTTGTCGGCCCGAAGGATCTTCCCAAGGTTGCCCGCTGGCTGGGCCGGATGGTGAAGAAACTGAAACAGCTGATCCGGGAGGTCAAACAGGAAACCGGATGGGATGACCTGGAGAAGGAACTGAAGGATACGAAGGCATCCGTCAATGACCTGAAAAAAGACCTGGATGTCACGTCTGAACTGAAGGGCGCCACGGCGGACCTGAACAAGAGCCTGAACAGCGTGAAGGACGAGCTCCATCAGGCGGGCAAGGACATTCAGGCGGAGACCAAAGAGATCGAAAAAGAGACCATGAAAAAATAAGCCTGCAGCGTCAGGCATAAGGAGGATATATCTATGCGTCTGGGAACTACGGAAATCATCCTGATCGTGATCCTTGCACTGGTACTGTTCGGCGGCGGCAAACTGGCCGGTGTCGGCAAGGCCCTGGGCAAGAGCATCAAGGACTTCAAGCATGAAGTGAAGGAAGACGATGACGACAAGGCCGAGGCGGCTGAGGAAGAGGAAAAGCCCGCCGCGAAATCCACCAAGGCGAAAAAATAAGGCTGTCCTGATCGTATGAGCAGAAAGAAACAAAAAGAGCTTCAGCCTGATCAGGAACAGAATGAACAGGGAGAAGGAGCCCTGCAGGGCGCGCCGCTGCTGGTTCACCTGCAGGCGCTGCGGCATGTGCTGATTGTGTCCGCCGCGGCGGTGATCATCGCCTTCTTCCTGGTGTTCTACCTGGCGATTGAGCAGCTGATGGCATGGATCATCGGCCCCATCGCGGAGCGCGGCATTCAGATCATCTACACGGCCATGTCCGAGGCGCTGGTGACCAAGTTCAAGGTCGCTATCATCGCGGCCATCATCCTGGCCTCGCCGGTGATCATCTGGCAGATCTGGAGCTTTATCAAGCCTGCCCTTTTCCCGAAGGAAAAGAAGGCGTTCCGCGTGCTGTTCCTGATCGCCCTGCTGCTGTTCCTGCTGGGCGTGGTGTTCTGCTACCTGGCGGTGTACATGCTGGCGGTGGACTTCTTCCTGGTGGCCGGTGACAACCTGGCGACCCCGATGCTGTCCATCGACAAATACGTCAGCTTCCTCTTCGGGTTCATTGTCCCCTTCGGACTGGCGTTTCAGCTGCCGGTGGCGCTGTACCTGACCACCCGGATCGGCTGGACCGATTACAAGATGCTGGCTTCCAAGCGGAAGTTTGTGATCCTGGGCATCTTTGTGTTTGCCGCCATCCTGACCCCGCCAGACGTGGTTTCCCAGCTGGCCCTGGGCCTGCCGATGATCCTGCTGTACGAGATCGGCATCCAGGCCTGCCGGTTCACCAAACCCAGGGAAAGAGAATAAAACCGGACAAAAATTCCGGCCGTCTGTTGAATTACAGACGGCCGGGTTTTTTATTTCACGATCTGGCTGAAAACCTCTTTGGAAACCTCGATAAACTGATTCAGGACGGCGGAACGGGGCTCCCGGTAGACAAAGCCGACGGGCCATTTCATGTCCATTTTCAGCGGAACGGTCCGGAGCGGATGGAACTGGCTTCCCACGTGCGGGGGCACCAGCCCGATATGCCCGTCCTCAAAGGAGCGGACCACGGTGTACAGGTCCATGACGCGGGGATCCTCGCTGATCTGGATGTCCGGATAGTTCTTTTCGATGTATTCCCGCAGGCCGGGAAGCCGGTCGAACCGGTAGACGATGATGTGCTGTCCGGCCAGGTCCTCCAGGGTCAGCGATTTTTTAGCCGCCAGGGGATGGGTGGGGGACATCATGCAGTCCCGTCCTTCCCAGAACAGGGGTTCAAAATTCCGCCCGGAAGCGTGGGCCCGGGGGCAGTCAAAGTATTCGATCACGTCCAGGGCGCCGCGGTCCAGGTCGATGAAGAGCTGATCCTCGCTTTCCATAACCGGTTTCTGGATGATATCCGGATACCGCTGGAAGAAGGGGCCGCTGACCCGGGGGAAAAGGTCGGGCTGCAGGCCGAGAATGGCGCCGACGCGAAGGCAGCTGCTGAGGGAGGCGGTCTCCCGGCAGCGGGTCAGCAGCGACTCCATATCGGACCGGAGACGGATGACTCCGTCCAGAAAGGTTTGCCCTGCCGCTGTGAGGCGGATTCCGGAAGCGCTGCGCTCAAAGAGTTTGAAGCCGGCGTCCGTTTCCAGGCGGTTGATCTGCTGCTGCAGGGCCGGAGAAGAAATAAATAAGGCGTCTGCGGCGGCATTGATGCTGTTGTATTTCGCTACGGTGATGAAGGTGTCCAGGTTCTTTGTGTTCATAATGTGCCTCTGGGTATGTACTGGGGTAAAAAGGTTTCCCTTTTCACATTTATACAAGAAATCTTCTTCTAATGCAAGAGGAAAAGTATTAAGATACAAGTACATTAAAAAGCCAGAAAGTGGCTGAATAGGAAGGAGTCTTTTG
>JAGAAC010000086.1 GCA_017615475.1 Clostridia bacterium | reverse complement strand
GTCCGGGAAAACTACCACGCACTCCGTACACATCTGCCAGAGGGTGCGGGTAAACTCCCGTTCATCCAGTGTATGCACAAAGGTCATTGCCAGCAGGTTTGCCGGATGGCAATGCATAATAACCCGGTTGTTGGGATTTACTTTCAGTCTTGTTACATGGCTCATCATATGAGCAGGAAATTCACTGGTGAACTGTCCGCCATCCGTATAACCCCATAACAGGTCTGCCTGCTGTCCCTGTTCCTTCAGCCGAACAATTCCCAGATTGATGTCAGGAGCATATTGCACATTCTTATAGTATTTCCCTGTGCCGGTAACCAGAAAGATCCTGCCATCCAGTTCGGGCGCGGTAAATCCGGTAGGAATTGTGCGCAGTACCGCATTCGTATCCAGGTATTCCCTGACGTCTTCCTCATCCAGCATCAGGCTGATATTTCCGCCGTTGCGTTCATCCCAGCCATGATTATACATATTGGTTGTTGTACGAATCATTTCTACCATAAAAGGAGCTTCCAGAATGTTTTTCATTAACTTTTCCTCCTTTGTTTACCGCGTAATGATATCTACAGGGACATTGAAGATTTTAGCTACTTTCAGGATGGTATTGATATGGCGTCCGCTGGCGGCTGCCATATGGTGGGTCGGGCCTGCCTCACTCCACTTATTGCAGAATTCACGGGCACCGCAGGAGAAGCGGGTACGCATATTGGTATCTCCGAAAGTAAAAATCGGACCGTCTTCATTGATGCCTTCCGCTACAACGAATTTGAAGTTTCCGTCTTTGTCCTGTGTGATGCCCAGATAAGTTACCGGACCCAAATGCGGATAGAACTGCGTCAGATATCCGCCGCCCGTCTTTCCATGGAAAACAGGAACGATCTTCATTGTCGGTTTCTTCGCGGAAATATCCGCATCGCCTGATCCGCTGTGACCGATAATGCAGATATCCTCATTGAAATCGATGGAGTACATCTCGCTCAGCTGTCCCATGCCGGAGATTGTCTTCAGGATACTCATGGCCATGGAGACTTTGATATCGCCCTCAACCGCGCAGGCGACGCCTTGTTTGATCAGCATGGAGAACGCTGGAATCAGCATGCTGTCAAGCGTTCCGGCCTTCCCCTGGGCAAATCCGTCATAGTGGCTGGCAATAAACGCAATCTGTTCATCCTTTACCCACTGTTCAAACGCAACGACATACCTGGCCATCTCCCATACTTTTTCAATCGTTCCACCATCTTCAATATCAAAGGTGTCCAGAATATCCTGCGCCTTGGCACGGATCGCGTCTTCATCGGTAATATGGTCGGCAATCGCCCACATCTTTTCCCAGTCGAACTGTTTGGTATAGAGGCCCATCCGGTGATACAGATTTGTTTCATCAATGTATAAATCCATCATGCCGGGATAAGGCCTGCCGATCTGGGCCAGGTTCGTATTCCGGAAGCGCCGGCGAACCTGCGCGGCTTTGCACCAGTCCAGGATCTCTGCTTCCACCTCAGGATCTCCGCCTTCCACAACGCCCGTTATGACCGCGTGGCGTTTCCCGGCACGCTCCAGATCAGCAACCATCTCACCGACCGCACCGCAGGCATACAGTTCGCCCAGCCAGGTCGCCGTGTCTGTGTTGGCATAATCAGGAGCTTTCTTTTTCTGCACATTGACCAGTACGACCGGCACATTTAAATCCCGCACCGCAGGCAGCATATTGTAGGAGGTCGCATAGGTCAGGAGCTGCAGGATTACCAGATCCACATCTGCCGCACGGAACTTGTCCCCGGCTTCCATAGCTTTTTCCTTCGTGGTAACAATCCCGCCGTCAATCAATTCCACAGAATCCGGGATCAGTTTTTTAAAATCACGGTACTGTCCTTCAAATTCAGGAACAAGGGACGGAAACTGAGGCAGATACGCACCCAGTGCAATGGCAAACACACCAATCCTGGCTTTGGTTTCAACTAACATTTATGCTTCCTCCTTCATCTGGATTTTTAAGTTCCCAAGGGCTGTCGCTTCAATGGGTAAAGCAATGACCTCTTTTCCTGTCGCTTCCTCTGTCAGCCGGTTCAGGAACCGGTTTTTCGCGCCGCCGCCAACAATATACAGTTTATCATAATGGCATCCTGTATTGTGCTGCAATTCCTGAATCGCATTCATATAACTGAGCGCCAGGGAACGATAGGCGCAGCGGAAATAGTCTCCTGCATTTTGCGGTGCAGTTTTCAGCGTCTCATCAAACGCCGCTTTCATGCTCTTCGGTGCAAGGAACCCCTGGGCGTTTGCATCCACGGTTTCCTCAAAGCGGCTCGCTTCCGCTTCCGCCAGGATCTCTTTCCAGTCGCAGCCAGGACATAGCTCATCCCGCAAACGATTCACGATCCACATACCCATGATGTTCTTCTGATACCGGTTATATCCGACGCCGCCTTCATTACTCCAGTTTGCCAGTTCGCTGGCAGCATTGGTGATCGGTTTTTCTGTTTTGACACCCAGCAGGCTCCAGGTTCCGCTGGAAATGTACGGATGGTTTCCCTCCATCGGGATTCCTTCCACGGCGCTGCCGGTGTCATGGGTGGCACAAAGTACGACTTTGATCCCTTTGTACTCTCCGATTACGGTACCCGGTTGCTGTAACGGACTGAACAGTCGTTCCGGCAGTTCCAGCTTCCGGATGATCTCCGGATCGAATACGCCTGTTTCCGCGTTCACCATGCCGCCAGTTGTGGCATTAGTGTACTCATGACTCTTCACTCCACAGAGTTTATACATCAGATATTCCGGAATCATGAGTAAATCTGTGATCCCTTCCAGTCTTCCTGCGAGCTTATCCGCGTATAGCTGATAAATCGTATTGAAGGGCTGAAACTGAATCCCTGTACGACGGTAGAGCTCCGAAAAAGCAATTTTGTCGTGTACATGCGGAATGACAGATTCCGTCCGGCTATCACGGTAAGCATAGCAGGGCAGGACTTCCTGATCATTCTTCATCAGCACATAGTCTACCGCCCAGGTATCAATGGACAGGCTTTCGATCTGAGGATAAATCTCCATGGCTTTATCAATCCCTTTTTCCACATGGGAAAGCAACGCTTCAATATCCCAGGTCAGATGTCCGTCTTTTTCTGTAACGCCATTTGGAAAACGGTAAACTTCCTCAGTGCGGATTTCTCCGTTTTCTGTCCAGCCTATGATATGGCGTCCGCTTGAAGCGCCGATGTCGATCGCCAGATATTTCTTCATACAGCGTCCTCCGTATGTTTTACACATCCAGTTCTGTAACTTCCTTGGGATACTCTCTCATTTCATCCGGATCGTGCAGCGGGTTCCAGACCTGGGCAAAGAAAGGATCCACCTTTGCCCGGGCTCCGTAATTCCAGCTCTTTCGTTCGCACTCCGGGCACCAGTGTCCGCCTTCGAGCACCAGCCGCGGGCTGGCTTCGAAAGTGTGCCCAAAGGCGCAGCGGAAGGACTGTTTGCTGGTCCAGTCTCCCTGCTCCATGGATTTACTCAGACATTCTCCGCCACGGAACTTTGCGGCACCCTTCAGGTCGTCCAGGGAAAGCTCTTCTTCCGGCTTGCTTTCATCATAGCCGTGATCAATAGGAACTACTTTATCCCAATCAGTGAAGTGATCCATCCGGCTCGCTTTGTCCGGAAGAGTTTCCCATTTCTTCTTACTGCCCCAGTAAGCGTCGATATGGTCTTCCAAATTGCCATCGATAAAATGTTTTGTCCCGTGTTCGCTGTCCAGCAGTTTTTTGAATGTGCCTTTAATGATGGATCCCATCAGCTTCTGACCGCCGGGCAGCTTGCAGATGATCCGTCCGAACGGCTTAGCCGCCCCCAGCTTTTTCAGGTAAGCGTCATAGAAATACTGCATGCTGTCGGAACGGAAATGCAGATAGTCTTCCAGTTTATCCGAATCCAGATAATACTGCCCGTGAAAATTCAGCGTAGCGTAATCCTTCGGGTCGAGTACGTAATCAATGTTTTTGATGCCGATCTCACCATACATGATTTTATACATCGTGTAAGTATCAACCCGGCAGGAGGGCCCGCCGCCAATATTGTAGATATGTCCCCAGAAGCTCCTGTCCAGAGAACCGTCCGCGTCAAAAGCACACAGGTTCCGCATGGCTTTCCCGCTGTCCCGGTCGGAACAATACTCCAGTACGTTGTCCAGGCAGTTATGGAACTGGATCGCGTCGTTGATTTCGGCCATTGCCGGACCAATGATGCCGGTTTGCCTCAGGCTGACCCAGTATTTCAGCCCGGATTCGATCACATACCGCTCCGCGGCCACCTTGGACACCGCATAATAATCAAACATGCTGGGTTTGATCGGATCTCCGACACGGCCCCAGTGAATCGGCGGCATCCGGTCTCCGGTTTCCGCAACGGTACCGATATACACAAACTTGTAGGTGTCCTGTTTGTC